>NZ_WBMR01000061.1 GCF_008923365.1 Actinomadura montaniterrae | reverse complement strand
CCGGACGGCCCGCCCCTGCTGCCGCCCGGACGGGCCGCGGCCGTGGCCCGGGATCTGGCCGAGCGGTTCGCCGCGTCCACGGGCGCTCCGCGCCTGGACGGGGCACGGCTGCTGGCCGAGCGCGCCGCGTTCACCGGCCACGGCCGGCGCGGACGGGTGTCGCCGGGCGGCGCGTGCCGGCTGCTTCCCACCGCGGACGGCTGGGCCGCGGTGTCCTGCGCCCGTCCCGACGACCCGGCGCTCCTCGGCGCGCTCGCTGGTACCGACGTCGGCGACGATCCGTGGCCGGCGGTCGCGTCGTGGCTGCGCGAGCACACCGGCGCCGACCTCGCCGAACGCGCCGGGCTCCTCGGCATCGCCGCCGGACCGGTGCGCACGCCGGCGCCGCCCGCGCGCGTCCCGGTCCCGGCGTCGCCCCGCCCGGTGAAGGACGCGCTGGTCGTCGACTTCAGCGCGCTGTGGGCGGGGCCGCTCTGCGCGCATCTCCTCGGCCTGGCCGGAGCACGCGTCGTCAAGGTCGAGACGCCTACCCGACCGGACGGGGCGCGGTACGGCGACCCCGGCTTCTACCGGCTCCTGCACGCGGGCCACAGCTCCGTCGTGCTGGACCCGGCGATCGATGCGGGCCGCCGGGCGATGGCGGCGCTGGTGGACGCGGCGGACATCGTCATCGAGGCGTCCCGCCCGCGCGCCCTCGCCCGGTTCGGGCTGGACGCGGGCGCCGCGGTCGCCGCCGGGACGACCTGGGTCTCGATCACCGCGAACGGCCGCGCGTCCGAGCGCGTCGGCTTCGGCGACGACGTGGCGGCGGGCGCCGGGCTGGTCTGCCGCGAGCCGGACCTGTCCCCGGTGTTCTGCGGCGACGCCGTCGCCGACCCGCTGACGGGGCTCACCGCGGCCGTGCTGGCGGCCACCGCGCCGCCGGGACGCGGCGTGCTCTGGGACGTGTCGATGACCGGCGTCGTCGCGGCGACCCTCGATCCGGGGCCGCCGGTTCCGAGCGTGCCGGCGGTCCGCCGCGGCGGCGGGTGGGTCGTCGAGACCGGTGCCGGTGCCGTCCCGGTCGCCGTCCCGGTTCGCCGCGAACCGCAGGGCGACGCGCCGGCCACGGGCGCCGACACCGCGGACGTCCTGCGGCGGCTCGGGATTCCCGTCCCATGAGGCCATGGACGCGGCCGTGAGCGGGCTGCTGTTCCGCGACGCCGAGATCGGCGGGCGCAGGCGGACGCACGTCCGCGTCGTGGGCGAGCGGATCTCCGAGGTCGGCCCGCATCTCACTCCGGCGGGTGCGGAGGAGGTGGTCGAGTGCCGCGGCGGCGCGCTGCTTCCGGGGCTGTGGGATCACCACGTGCATCTGCACGCCTTGTGGGCGTGGAGGCGGTCCGTCCCGTGCGGGCCTCCGCAGGTCGAGGGACGGGACGCGCTGGCGGCGGCGCTGCGTGCCGCGCCGCCCGATGAGAACGGGTGGGTGCGCGGCGTCGGCTACACCGAGAGCGTCGCCGGGGACCTGGACGCGGCGCGCCTCGACGCGCTGCGCGCCGATGTGCCGGTCCGGGTCCAGCACCGCAGCGGCGCGCTGTGGATGCTCAACTCCGCCGCGGCGCGCGACGCGGGCTTGGCCGAGGGACGCCACCCCGGTATCGAGCGCGGCCCCGGCGGCGTCCCGACCGGACGGCTCTGGCGCGCCGACGGCTGGCTCCGCACCCGCCTGCCCGCCGGACCGCCCGCCGATCTGAGCACCGTCGGAGCCGAACTCGCGCGGTACGGGATCACCGGCGTCACCGACGCCACGCCCGATCTCACCGCCGACGCGATCGCCGCGTTCGAGGAGGGATCGGTTCCCCAGCGCGTGCATCTGCTCGGCATGCCCCTGGACGCCCCGGCCCCCCGCCATCCGGGGGTGACCACCGGCCCCTACAAGATCGTCCTAGCCGACTCGGGCCTTCCCTCGCTGGACGACCTGACCGGCCGCATCGCGCGCGCCCACGCGTACGGGCGGGCCGTGGCCGTCCACTGCGTCACCCGCGGGGCGCTGCTGCTCCTCCTCGCGGCGCTCGGCGAGACCGGCGTCCGCGACGGCGACCGCGTCGAGCACGCCGCGCTCGTCCCGGCGGAGACCGTCGGCGAACTGGCCCGGCTCGGGCTGCGCGTCGTCACGCAGCCCGGCTTCATCGCCGACCGGGGCGACGACTACCTGCGCGACGTCCCGGCCGGCGACCACGGCGACCTGTACCGCTGCCGCAGGCTGGCCGACGCGGGCGTCCCGGTCGCGCTGTCGAGCGACGCGCCCTACGGGCCGCTCGACCCCTGGGCGGTCATCCGTGCCGCCGTGCACCGCCGGACCCGGTCCGGGGCGGTGGTGGCCGGTGGCGAGGCGATTCCGGCCCGCGCCGCCCTCCGCTCGTACCTGACGCCGCCCGGAGATCCCGGCGGGCGCGTCCGGAGTGTCCGCCCGGGGGCCGCCGCCGACCTGGTCCTGCTCCACGTCCCGCTCGCCGAGGCACTGCGCCGCCCGGACGCGACGGCCGTCCGAGGCACCGTCATCGCCGGCCGCCTCGTCGGAAGCTGACGGCGACCGGGCTCCTCAGCCGCCTTGCTCCTCGGGTCCCCGGGCGGGACGCCAGAACGCGGCCAGCAGCAGGGCGGCGCCGACGCCCCCGGCGAGGGCGGTGACGGCGAGGCCCGTCCACCCGGAGAGGTCGCCGTCGATCCCGGCGGCGCGGTCGAGGGAGACGGCGCCGCCGCCGAGCGCGCCGATCCCGCACGCCACCATGATGATCATGACGACGTACTCGTAGCCCTGGCCGGGCCGGAAGATGAAGAAGCCGTTGCGCAGGTGGGCGGTGATGAGCGCGACCCCCATCGTGCCGACCGCCCCGGCGGCGGCGAGCGGGGTGAGGAGCCCGAGCAGCAGCAGGACGCCGGCGCCGAGTTCCGTGCCGGTCGCCATCAGCGCGTGCAGCCGGCCCGGGCGCAGCCCCATGGACTCGAACCAGCCCGCCGTGCCCTCGATCCTGCCGCCGCCGAACGCGTGGTTCCAGCCGTGCGCGATCAGGGTGCCGCCGATCGACACCCGCAGCACGAGCGAGGCGATGTCGGCGGCGGCCGCGTCTGCTGCCATGCGGGGGATTCCTTTCGTCGGCGCCGCCGCGGAGGGGACGGTCGGCGCTGGGCGGGGGATGCGTTCGTTCAGGGGACGCCTTGTGCTCAGGGGACGATGGTCGCGAACGCCTTGCGCTCCAGGAACTCGTCCAGGCCGGCCACGCCCATCTCGCGGCCGATCCCCGACTGCTTGAAGCCGCCGAAGGGGACGTCCGGCGCGAAGTAGTTGCCGCCGTTGATGCTGAGCGTTCCGGTGCGGATCCGCCGGGCCACGGCGATGGCGCGCGCCTCGCTGGCGCTGTGCACCGCTCCGGAGAGGCCGTAGGCGGAGTTGTTGGCGATGCGGACGGCGTCGTCCTCGTCGTCGTAGGGGATGACGGCGAGGACGGGCCCGAAGACCTCCTCCTGGGCGATCTCGCTGTCGGGATCCACGCCGCTCAGCAGCGTCGGGGTGTAGAAGAACCCCGGATCGACCTTCTCGCCGCCGGTCACCAGCTTCGCGCCTCCCTCCACGGCACGCCGCACCATCCCGTCCACCTTCTCCCGCTGCCGCTCGCTGATCAACGGCCCCATGTAGGTGTTCGCGTCGCGCGGGTCCCCGTAGCGGACGCCGGCGAGCTGGGCGGCGACCCGCTCCACCATCGCGTCGTGCTGCCCGCGCTGCACCAGCAGCCGGGAGGTGATCGCGCATCCCTGGCCGGCGTGCGAGCAGATGGTGAAGGCCGCCGCCATCGCGGTCAGGTCGAGGTCGGCGTCGTCGAGCACGACCATCGCGGACTTGCCGCCGAGTTCGAGGAAGACGCGCTTCACGGTGCCGCTCGCCGCCGCCATGATCTTGCGGCCGGTCGCGGTGGACCCGGTGAAGGTGACGACGTCCACGTCCGGGTGGGTGGTCAGGACCTCGCCGGTGGCCGCCCCGGCGGAGGTGAGGACGTTGACCACGCCGGCCGGGATGTCGGTGTGCTCGGCGATCAGCTCGGCCAGCGCCAGCGTCACCAGCGGCGTGTCCGGCGCCCCCTTGAGCACGACCGTGCACCCGGCGGCCAGCGCGGGCGCCAGCTTGGCCAGGGCGAGCTGGTTGGGGTAGTTGTACGCGGTGATCGCGGCGACGACGCCGGCCGCCTCCTTTTCCACCCAGCGGCGGTTCCGCCGCCCCCTGACCTCGTTCTCGCCGAGGTCCTCGGTGAAGGAGTGCTCGCGCAGGAGCCCCGCGTAGTAGCGGACGATCTCCAGCGGCTCGTCCAGCCCGGCGCCGTGGGTCACGATGCGGGGCGACCCGGTGTCGGCGATCGTCAGCTCCCGCAGCTCCTCCTTGTGCTCGACCAGCGCGTCGTAGAGCTGCTCGAGGCACCGGACACGGAGATCGACGTCGGTGGGCCAGGCGGTGGTGTCGAAGGCGCGGCGGGCCGCGGCGACGGCGGCCTCGGCCTGGGCGGGCGCGGCGTCGGGGGCGTGCCCGATGACCTTCCCGGTGGCCGGGTTGAGCGACGGGTACGTCCGCTCCGCCTCCACCAGCCGCCCGCCGATCAGCAGGCGCCTCGTCCCGTTCGCGTGGGCGGCGGACCCCGCCGCCACCGGTCCCGCGTCGCGCTGGGTTCCCATGCCGTCTCCTCCACGTCGAAAACATCATTCTCTCGGAGAGAGAACGCCTACTTCAACCCTTCGCGGCCAGGCGCCCTGCGGGCGGCCCCGCCGCCGGCAGGGGCCGCCGGACGCCCGCGAACGCCGACGTCCGGATCTACCGGGCATCCCTGGATGAGAGTATTGTTCTCGAAACTGAAAAGTAAGTTCTACCAACTGGGATCGCCCGCCGCCTCAGAGAGGACGACGTCGTGAGCGTGGACGACGAGGCCCGCAAGAAGAACCGCTACGAGTTCGACCGCCACACCCCGGAGTACCGCCGGCAGTTCACCTCGATCACCCGGGAGATGCAGGAGAAGTGCCCGATCGCCTGGTCGGACACCTACGACGGGCACTGGGTGGCCGCCGGCGCCGCGGAGGTGTTCGAGCTCGCCCGGTCCGCCGACAAGCTGTCGAACGACCACGACGTGAAGGGCGAGCGCCGCGGCTACAAGGGCATCACCATCCCGGCGCCGAACCCGGCGCCGCCGGTCCGGGGCGGCTTCCTGGAGATGGACCCGCCCGAGCAGCGCCACTACCGGCAGGCGCTGAACCCCTACCTCTCCCCCGCCGCCGTGAGCCGCTGGATCCCGTTCGTCGACGAGGTGGTGCGCGCCTGCCTGGACGAGCGGTCCGAGAGCGGCACCATCGACTTCGTCGACGACCTGGCCAACATCGTGCCCGCCGTCCTCACCCTGGCGATGCTCGGCGTGCCGGTGAAGCGGTGGGAGCTGTACAGCGAGCCGACGCACGCCGCCGTCTACACGCCGCCGAACTCGCCGGAGATGGCCCGGGTCCGCGAGCAGCAGACCGCCTGCTTCTCCGACCTGTTCCGCGAGATGGGCGCCATCCGGGAGAACCCGCGCCCCGGCATGATCGACGCGCTGCTGCGCGCCGAGATCAACGGCGGGAAGCCGGACGACCTGGAGCTGCTCGGCGTCCTCGCGCTGGTCATCGGCGGCGGCTTCGACACGACGACCGCGCTGACCGCGCACGCGCTGGAATGGCTGTCGGACCACCCGGACGAGCGGGAGCGGCTGTCGCGCGAGCGCGACACCCTGCTGGACCCGGCCACCGAGGAGTTCCTGCGCTACTTCACCCCCGCCCCCGGGGACGCCCGCACGTTCTCCGAGGACTGCGAGATCGCCGGCACGCGCTTCAAGGAGGGCGAGCGCGTCTGGCTGTCCTGGGCCATGGCGAACCGGGACCCGTCGGTGTTCGCCGACCCCGACCGCATCGATCTCGAGCGCTCCGGCAACCGGCACCACGCGTTCGGCCTCGGCATCCACCGGTGCATCGGCTCGAACGTCGCGCGCACCGTGTTCAAGCGCATGGTCGCCCAGGTGCTGGACCGCATGCCCGGCTACCGCTGCGACCCGGAGGGCACCGTCCACTACGAGACCATCGGCGTCATCCAGGGCATGCGCCACCTGCCCGCGACGTTCGAGCCGCACCCGCCGCTCGGCCCCGGCCTGGACGAGACCCTCGGCATCCTGCAGAAGGCCTGCGACGAGCAGCGCCTCGCCGAGCCCGTCACGCGGCGCAAGGCCGCCGCGAAGATCACCCGCTGAGCGCTCCGGAGAGCGGACGGGCCCGGCCGGCGGACCGGGCCCGTCCGCTCGCGGCGGCGGTGCCGTGGCGGGCTCTAGGCGGGCGCCACCACCCCGAACGTCTTGATCTCCAGGAAGTCCTCCAGGCCGGAGACGCCCTTCTCGCGGCCGATGCCCGACTGCTTGAAGCCGCCGAACGGCGTGTCGGAGAAGAAGTAGTTGCCGCCGTTCACGCTGTAGGTCCCGGTGCGGATGCGCCGCGCGATCGCGAGGCACCGCTCGTCGTCGGCGCCGTACACCGCTCCGGAGAGGCCGTAGGCGGAGTTGTTGGCGATGCGGACGGCGTCGTCCTCGCCGTCGTAGGGGATGACCGCCAGAACGGGCCCGAAGACCTCCTCCTGCGCGATCTCGCTGTCGGGATCCACGCCGCTCAGCAAGGTCGGGGTGTAGAAGAACCCGGGATCGACCTTCTCTCCGCCGGTCACGAGCTTGGCGCCCTCGTCCACGGCGCGCCGCACCATCCCGTCCACCTTCTCCCGCTGCCGCTCGCTGATCAGCGGCCCCATGTAGGTCTTCGGGTCGCGCGGGTCGCCGTACGCGACCTTGCCGAGGTAGCGCGCGACCCGCTCGACGACCTCGTCGTGCCGGGCGCGCGGCACCAACAGGCGGGAGTTCAGCGCGCAGGCCTGGCCCGCGTGCAGGCAGATGCCGAACGCGGCGTTCATGGACACGGCGCGCAGGTCGGCGTCGTCCAGCATGATCAGCGCGGACTTGCCGCCCAGCTCGAGGCGGACCCGCTTGATCGTGCCGCCGGCCGCGGACAGGATGCCGCGGCCGGTCGCCGACGAGCCCGTGAAGCTGACGACGTCCACCTCGGGGTGCGTGGTGAGCGCCGCGCCGACCTCGACCCGCGACGAGGTGAGGACGTTGACCACGCCGGCCGGGACGTCGGTGTGCTCGGCGAGCAGCCTGCCCAGCGCCAGCGTCACCAGCGGCGTGTCCGGCGCGCCCTTCAGCACCACCGTGCAGCCCGCCGCCAGCGCGGGCGCCAGCTTCACCAGTGCCAGCTGGACGGGGAAGTTGTACGGGGTGATCGCCGCGACGACCCCGGCGGCCTCCTTCTCCACCCAGCGGTGGTGCCGCTGGCCCTGGTACTCGGCGTAGCCGAGGTCCTCGGTCAGCGGATGGTCGCGCAGCAGGGACGCGTAGTAGCTGACGAGGTCGAGGGGTTCGTCGAGCTGGGCGCCGTGCGTCAGCATGCGCGGCGCGCCCGCCTCGGCGATGAGCAGGTCGCGCAGCTCCTCCTGGTGCTCGACGAGGGCGCGGTGGAACTGCTCCAGGCACCGGACGCGCAGGTCCCGGTCGGTGGCCCAGCCCGTCTCGTCGAACGCCCGGCGGGCCGCCGCCACGGCGCGCCCGGCGTCGGCGACCGTGGCGTCCGGGGCCTCGCCGAGGACCTCGCCGGTCGCGGGGTCGGACGAGCCGAACGTCCGCTCCGCTTCCTCGAGCCGCCCGTCGATGAGCAGCCGGGCCGCTCCGCCGTCCCGGATCGGCATCCCGTTCCCCTCTCCCTGTGGAAATATCATTCTCATCAAACGGTATCTTATGTACCGTCTAGAGAGAAGCTGGTAATACTCCAGCGCCGGCGGCACCCCGCGCCGGCGCACGCGGCACGGGCGAGAAGGGCACGAGTGAAGCAGCGATGAGCGAGGAGAACACGAGCGCGCGGCGCACGGCGGTCGTCACCGGCGGCGGCTCGGGCATCGGGCGGGCCATCGTCCACCGGCTGGCCGAGGATGGCTTCGCCACGGCGGTCCTGGACCTCGACTCGGGCGCCGCCGAGCTGGTCGCCGGGGAGGTGCGGGAGAAGGGCCACGAGGCGTCCGCCTTCGGGGGCGTGGACGTGTCGGACCGCGCGCAGGTGGACGCCGCCGTCCGGCGGATCCGCGACGCGCACGGCCCGGTGAGCGTGCTCGTCAACAACGCGGGGCTGACCGGTTTCAAGAAGTTCCTGCACATCACCGACGAGGTCTGGGACCGGATCATCGCGGTGAACCTCAACGGGCCCTTCTACTGCGCGCAGGCGGTCGTGCCGGACATGGTCGCCGCCGGCTGGGGCCGGATCGTGAACATCTCCTCCTCCAGCGCGCAGTCGGGGCAGCAGTTCATGACGCACTACGTCGCCTCGAAGGCCGGCCTCATCGGCTTCACCAAGGCCCTCGCGCTGGAGCTCGGGCCGGAGGGGATCACCGTCAACACGATCCCGCCCGGCTTCGTCGACACGCCGATGCTCCGCGCGTCGGAGCAGAAGGGGCTGCTCGGCGGCACCGTCGACCAGCACGCCGGCCGCACGCCGGTGGGGCGCCCGGGGCGTCCCGAGGACATCGCCGCCGCGTGCGCCTTCCTGGTGTCGGAGGAGGCGGGCTACATCACCGGCCAGGTGATCGGCGTCAACGGCGGCCGCAACACCTGAACGGACGCGGCCCGCCGCGGGCGGGCCGGCGGGCAGGACTTGATAACATCCTTCTCAGCACTGAGAATCGCGCTGTCAAGGTGGCATGAGGAAAGGACGCCGGTCAGTGAAGGATCTCGAGGCCCTCGACTTCTTCCGCGACGACGCGCTCGTCGCGGACCCCTATCCGTACTTCGAGGCCCTGCGCGGCAAATGCCCCGTCCAGCGCGAGCCGCACCACGGCGTGATGATGGTGACGGGGTACGACGAGGCGCTCCAGGTGTACAACGACACCGACACGTTCTCCTCGTGCGTCTCGGTGACCGGCCCCTTCCCGGGGTTCCCCGTCCCGCTGGAGGGGGACGACGTCAGCGAGCTGATCGAGCGGCACCGCGACGAGTTGCCGCTGAGCGACCAGCTCCCCACGCTCGACCCGCCCCTGCACACCGCGCACCGCGCGCTGCTCATGCGGCTGATCACGCCGAAGCGACTCAAGGAGAACGAGGCGTCCATGTGGCGGCTCGCCGACCGGGTGCTCGACGACTTCCTCGCCGGCGGCGAGGGCGACGCGATCGACGACTTCGCGGGGCCGTTCACCCTGCTGGTCATCGCCGACCTGCTCGGCATGCCCGAGCAGGACCGCGACGAGTTCGCCCGGACGCTGCGGAGCACGTCCGGCGGCGGCATCGGCGGCACCGGCGAGGAGACCCTCGCGCACAGCCCGCTGGAGTTCCTGTACGAGCGCTTCGTCCCCTACATCGAGGACCGCCGCCGCGACCCCCGCGACGACGTGCTCACCGGCCTGGCCACCGCGACGTTCCCCGACGGGTCGGTGCCCGACGTCGAGGACGTGGTCCGGGTCGCCGCGAACGTCTTCGCGGCCGGCCAGGAGACCACCGTCCGGCTGCTCGGCGCGGCGCTCAAGCAGATCGCCGAGGACCCCGCCCTCCAGCGGACGCTGCGCTCCGAGCGGGACCGCATCTCCAACTTCGTCGAGGAGACCCTCCGGGTCGAGAGCCCGATCAAGGGCGACTTCAGGCTGGCCCGCGTGCCGACCACGGTCGGCGGCGTCGACATTCCCGCGGGCACGATCCTCATGCTGGTGAACGCGGCCGCGAACCGGGACCCGCGCCACTTCGACGACCCGGCGGCGTTCGACCCCGCCCGCAAGAACGCCCGCCGGCACATCGCGTTCGGGCGCGGCGCCCACACCTGCCCCGGCGCGCCCCTCGCCCGCGCCGAGGCGCGCGTCGGCATCGAGCGGCTCCTCGACCGGACGGCCGACATCCGGATCTCCGAACGCCGGCACGGCCCGGCGGGCGACCGCCGCTTCCGGTACGTCCCGACCCACATCCTGCGGGGCCTGACGCATCTGACCCTGGAGTTCACCCCGGCCGGGGACGAGGCCCGATGAAGATCACGATCGATGAGGACCGCTGCCGCGGGCACGGGATCTGCTGCACGCTCTGCCCCGAGGTCTTCGACCTCAACGACGACGGGTTCTCCGAGGTGCTGACGCCGGACGTCCCGGCCGAGCACCGGGCGGCGGTGCGCGTCGCCATCGCGCAATGCCCCGAGAGGGCGATCGCCGAGGCATGACGCGCTGGGCCGGGCGCCCAGCACGGGACCGCCCGGCCCGATCGCCGTTCCGGCGGCCGTGCCACGGCCGTGTCAGGGGCCGCCGGTCTCCAGCACGGCGTCCAGCGCGCCGATGGCGCCGTCCAGGGCGCCGAGGTCGCCGCCGAGCTCGGCCGCGACCGACCGCACGACGTCGACGTCCTTGGCGAGGAACCCGCTCACCGCCTGCGCGAACGCCGCGACGGAGCCCCTGCCGGCGATCCCCGCCAGTGCCCGGCTCGCGCTGCTCGCGTGCGGCAGCGCGCCGAGGAGCGCGGCCTCGTCCAGCCCCAGCCGGCCGCCGAGCCGGACGGCCTCGGCGATCAGCCCGATCTGCGCGGCGAACAGGGCGTTGTTCACCAGCTTCACGCTCTGCCCGGCCCCCAGCGGCCCGGCATGGATCACCGGGTCGCCGTAGGCGCGCAGCGCGGGCCGCGCCTTCGCCACGTCGCCGGCGTCCCCGCCCGCGAACAGGGTGAGCCGACCGGCCGCGATGTCGTGCGGGCCGCCGCTGACCGGGCAGTCGACGACCCCGACGCCGCCGGGCGCGGCACGGTCGGCGACGGCCCTGGCCGTCCCGGGGCTGCCGGTGGTGTGCAGGACGGCGACGGACCCTTCCGGCATCCGGGCGATCAGGTCGCCGCGGAGGCAGACGTCCCGGACCTGGTCGTCGTCGAAGACGCACACGATCACGGCGTCCGCGCCCTCCGCGGCGTCGGCGGCGCGGGCGACGGCCCGCGCCCCCGTTCCTTCGAGCGCGGTGCGCGCCTCCGCCGAGCGTCCCAGCACGCGGACCTCGTGGCCCGCGCCGACGAGCCGTTCCACCATGGGGCGTCCCATCCGCCCTGCGCCGACGAACCCGATGCGCATGCCTGCCTCCTCGCCGCTCCCCGGCCCCGCCGATCGCCGCGGCCGGCCACGGGCGACATTGACCGTCTCCAGTTGAGAGATTAGCATTCTCTAAACAGAGAATTGGAGTCTCGCATGGGCATCGCACCCCCCGGCCGGCGGTCCTCGTGAAGCACCGCGTGGTCCAGTGGGCCACCGGGAACATCGGCACCCGCGCCCTCCACGGCGTCATCGAGCATCCGGACCTGGACCTGGCGGGCGTGTACGTCCACTCGCCGGGCAAGGCCGGGAAGGACGCCGGCGAGCTGTGCGGCCTCGCCCCCACCGGAGTCGCCGCCACGCACGACGCCGCCGAGATCGCCGCGCTCGGCGCCGACTGCGTGCTCTACATGCCGCGCGCCCTCGACGTCGGCGAGGTGTGCCGGCTGCTGGAGTCGGGCGCCAACGTCGTCACCACGCGCGGCGAGTTCCACCACCCCGGCAGCGTCCCGCCCGAGGTCCGCGAGCGGGTGGAGGCCGCCTGCGAGCGCGGCGGCACCTCGGTCCACAGCACCGGGAGCAGCCCCGGCTTCATCAGCGAGGCCGTCCCGCTGACGCTCGCGTCCATCCAGCGGCGCCTCGACGCCCTGACGATCAGCGAGTACGCGGACCTCTCCCGGCGCGACTCGCCCGGCCTGCTGTTCGACGTGATGGGCTTCGGCAAGCCGCCCGCGGCGTTCGACGAGCGGCGGCTGTCCCATGGACGGGTCAGCTTCGGCCCTTCACTGCGGCTGGTCGCCGACGCGCTGTCGATGCCCCTCGATTCGCTGGAGGCGGACGGGGAGGTCGCCACCGCCCGGCGCACCGTCCGCATCGCCGCCGGCGAGCTGGAGGCGGGCACGGTCGCCGCGCAGCGGATCACGGTCTCCGGCGTCCGCGGCGGCCGGGCGGTGCTGCGCTTCCGCGCCGTCTGGTACTGCACCACCGACCTGGACCCGGCCTGGGACGTCCGCGCGACGGGCTGGCACGTCGCGGTCGACGGCGACGCCCCGCTCGACATCGACATGCGGTTCCCCGTGCCCATCGAGCGGATGGCGGCCGTGTCCCCCGCCTACACCGCCAACCGGGCCGTGAACGCGGTGCCCGCCGTCTGCGCGGCGGCGCCGGGGATCCGCACGACGGTCGACCTGCCGCACATCCTCGCCGTCCTCGGCTGACCCGGCGTCACGCGCCGACCGGCTCGTCCCGGCGGAAGAACTCGGTCGTCCCCGAAGCGTCGGCGGGGACGGCCGCGGCCGCCATCGCCTGGGCCTTGAAGGCGCGCGCGGCGACGCTGAGCCGGTGCGGCAGCCACTCCCCCTCGCCCGCGGGGCCCGCCGCCTCCTCCCACGGACCGGTGCCGTCCCAGAGCGTGATCTCCACCGTCTCGTCCCGGGCCCTCGTCACCATCCGCCGGACCCGCGGGTCCGATCCGTACAGGCCGCCGCAGACCGCGATGGCCCGCGGGCGGGGGCCCCGGACGGGCGAGGAGAGGGCGCAGTGCAGGTCGGCGGGGCGGGCGCCGAGGATGCGCAGCGGGCGGGGGTCGGCGTGGTCGGCGGTGAGGACGGTGACGTCCCACCCGGCCGCGACGCGGTCGAACAGCCAGCCGCCCGCGCAGCGGACCGCGTCGGCCATGCTCGGCGCGACGACGAGGAGGCGGCTTCTCAGGGTGAGCCGGGCGGTGCGGCGAGCTGCCGGGCGAGCGAGTCGGTGTACTCCCTGAAGACCTCGGTCAGCGGAATCGAAGGGTCGAGCAGCCATGATGCCTCTATCCCGTTGAGAAAGGCGGCGATCTCCACGGCCTTGACGGCCGGATCCAGGTCGGTGCGGTACCGGCCGGAGCGCTGGCCTCGCCTGATGGTCTCGGCGATGGTCTCCACCGCGGCCCGGTGCCGGCCGAGGAACCGGTCGTGCAGCGGGGCGGCGGGGTCCAGGTTCTCCATCTGGAGGACCGCGAACATCCCGATCAGGTCCGGGGTCTCCTCGAAGCGCCGGGGGACCTGGCGCAACTGCGCGACGATGTCGTCCGACGTCCGGTCGGCCCTGGCGTCGTCGTGGGCGTCCCGGACGTCGAGCGCCGCGTTCAGCAGGTGCTCCTTGGACTCGAAGTGGTGCAGCAGGCCCGCGGGGCTGACCCCGGCCTCCCGGGCGATCTGGCCGAGCGTGATGCCGCGCCATCCGTAGGTGCGCAGCAGCCGCTGCGCCACCGCCAGGATGAGCTGCCTGCGGTCCTCGCCCTTGGCGAGGAGCGCGGCGTACGGCCGCTGATCGGTCACCGGACCCCCTCCGCAAAACCTACTGAAGGTACATTAGGTTGGTTGGCCGCGTGTGACAAGGGTCACTCATCGGTAACCTGCGGGCCCGCCGCGCCGCCTCCCCGCCCTCGCTCTCCCGCCCGCCGGACGGGCTACTCGCCCGTCCAGACGGGGGGCCTGCGCTCGGCGAACGCGCGGGCGCCCTCCGCCGCGTCGGCGCTGCCGAAGACCTTCCCGATCTCCTCGGGCTCGGCCCACCGCCGCTCGCGCATCAGCCGCTTGGTCATGGCCACCCCGAGCGGGCCGTTCGCGGCGATCCGGGCGGCCAGCGCCAGCGCCTCCGCCCGCACCCGGTCCGCCGGGACGACCCGGTTCACCAGCCCGATCTCACGGGCGCGGGCGGCGGTGACCGGGTCGCCGGTCAGGCCCATCTCCAGGGCGACGGCCATCGGCACCCGGCCGGACAGCGTCGTCCCGCCGCCCGCCGCGAACAGGCCCCGCTTCACCTCGGCGAGCCCGAGCTCGGCCCCCTCGGCGGCGACGACCAGGTCGCAGGCCAGCAGCAGCTCGAAGCCGCCGGCGAGCGCGGGGCCGTTCAGCGCCGCGACGACCGGGGTGGCGACGCCCTCGCGGAAGAACCAGACCAGGCCGGTGAAGTCGCCGCCCGCCGTGAAGGCCTTCAGGTCGAGGCCGGCGCAGAAGACCGGCCCCGCGCCCGTCAGGACGATCGCCCGCACGTCCCGGTCGGCGTCGGCGGCGCGCAGCACCGCCGACAGCTCGTCCATCAGCGCGGGGTTGAGGGCGTTGCGGACCTCCGGCCGGTTCAGCGTCACCACCAGGACGCCGCCGTCGCGCTCGGTCAGGACGAGATCGCTCATTCCGCCGCCGCCGTCGCCGCGCGCGCCCGGGACCGGTACGCCTCCAGCTTCTCCTCCGGCGCGATCAGCCGGGTGCTGCGGGACTGGATGGAGACGTCGTGGCCTTCGGCGGCCTTGCGCAGCGCGCCGACGGTGGCCTGCTCGCGCGGGACGTGCGCGAACGGGTCGAAGTTGTACCAGCGCATCGCGTTCTGGTGGGTCATCTTGTTGATGTCGTCGTCGGGCACGTCGCAGCGCTGGAGCACGTCGTGGAGTTCTTCGGGGGCGCCGGGCCACATCGAGTCGCTGTGCGGGTAGTCGGCCTCCCAGCAGATGTTGTCGATGCCGATGTCGTGCCGCAGCCGCACCCCGAGCGGGTCGCTGATGAAGCAGGTCAGGAAGTGCTCGCGGAACACCTCGCTGGGCAGCTTGCCGCCGAAGTCCTGCAGCGTCCAGGTGGCGTGCATCTCGAACGTCCGGTCGACCCGCTCCATGAAGTAGGGGATCCAGCCGGTGCCGCCCTCCGACAACGCGATCTTGATGTCGGGGTACTCCTTGATGACGCGGGACCACAGCAGGTCGGCGGCGGCCTGCACGATGTTCATCGGCTGCAGCGTGATCATCACGTCCGGCGGGGAGTCCACCGCCGGGATCGACAGGCGCCCCGAGGAGCCGATGTGCACGTTGAGGATGGTGCCGGTGTCGACCAGGGCCTGCCACAGCGGGTCCCAATGGTCGCTGTGGAAGCTGGGGTAGCCCATCGCGGCCGGGTTCTCGCTGAAGGTCAGCGAATGGCAGCCCTTGGCCGCCACCCGGCGGACCTCGTCGGCGCACAGCTGCGGGTCCCAGATCACCGGCAGCGCCATCGGAATGAACCGCCCCGGATGCGCCCCGCACCACTCATCGATGTGCCAGTCGTTGTAGGCCCGCACCAGCGCGAGGGAGAAGTCGGAGTCCTCGGTGGCGAACAACCGCGCCGCGAACCCGGGGAACGACGGGAAGTTCATCGACGCCAGGATCCCGCCCGCGTTCATGTCCTTGACCCGCTCGTTCACGTCGTAACAGCCGGGCCGGATCTCGTCCAGGCCCTGCGGTTCGAGGCCGTACTCCTCCTTCGGGCGGCCGGCGACGGCGTTGAGCGCGGCGTTCGGGATGACGGTGTCGCGGAACTTCCAGACGTCGCTGCCGTCCTCGCGGTGGACGAGCTGTGGCGCGTCGTCCTGGTACTTCTTCGGCAGGTGGTTCACGAACATGTCGGGCGGTTCGATGATGTGGTCGTCGACGCTGATGAGGATCATGTCGTCGCGCTTCATGGCGTTCCCTTCAGTCGGAGGCGGGCAGGGGCTTGGCCGTCTTGAGGGTCATCGGGACGCCCCCGCAGGTGAGCTCGCCCGTTCCGGAGCGGGTGCACAGCAGTTCGAGGGTCCCGGCCGCGTCCACGTAGCGCTTGCCGATGAGCGTCGCCGCCTCGCCTCCCCCGGGCTTCGCCGGCGCGGCGTCCCCCTGGGAGGAGGCGGGCACCATCGGGCTCCCGCCGCAGGCGATCTCCGGCGCGCCCCCGGCGGGGGCGCGCACGACGATCACGCGCGTGTCGCAGACGGTGCTGGCGAGCTGGTCACCGGTGCGCGGTGCCGGTGCGTTCATTTGCGGGCGTCCCTTTCGAGCAGGCGGTCGGCGAGCTGGGCGATGTCGTAGGACTGCCGGGCCATCCAGAAGCGCAGGAACCCGGTCAGCGAGTAGCGCAGGAACAGCGCGGACCCGGCGACGGCGGCGGTGACCCCGCCGAGGCCGAGCGTGATGGCGTCCCGCTGCACGAGCGGGTCGCGGGTGCCGTGCGAGAGCGCGTAGGCCGCCACGGCGAGCGCCGCGCCGGCGACCATCAGCAGCGCGCCGAGGCGCAGCCACAGCGGGGCCCGCCCGGCGGCCGGGTCGGGGATCTTCAGCTCCGCCAGCTCCTGGGCGAAGCGGTCCGCGCGCGTCCGCGCGGCGGGCGCGTCCGCGTTCGCGCCGGGCCGTTCCTCCTCGCGGCTCGGCTCGGTCGACGTCGTCTCGGTCGGGCTCATGTGGGACTCCCCAGGTAGAGGGCGGAAAGTTCGGCGCGCAGCCCGTCGTCGGGGCGGCCCCGCCGTTCGATCCGGCCGCGCACCAGCACGGCCGCGTGGTCGGCGATCCCGAACACGGCGGAGGCGAACTGCTCGACGACCAGCACGGCCACCCCCTGCCGGGCGATCTCGGCGACCTGCTCGTACAGCCGGCCGACGACCAGCGGCGCCAGCCCCATGGACAGCTCGTCCAGCAGCAGCACGGCGGGGTCGGTGGCGAGGCCGCGGGCGAGGGCGAGCATCTGCTGCTCGCCGCCCGACAGGGTCCCGGCGGTCTGCGAGGCGCGCTTGGCGAGGACGGGGAACCGCGAGAACGCGACCTCCTCGATCTCCGCGCGGGTGCGGCCCGTGAAGGTCATCATCAGCAGGTTGTCGCGCACCGACAGGTTGGGGAACACGCCCCGTCCCTCGGGGATCAGGCAGACCCCGGCGCGGGCCAGGTCGCGCGGGCGGGCCCCGGTCACGTCCCGGCCGCCGAGCAGCAGCCGCCCCGACTCGGCCGGATGGACGCCCGCCGCGACGCGCAGCGTGGTGGTCTTGCCGGCCCCGTTCGGGCCGAGCAGCGCCACCACCTCCCCCGCGGCCACGCGCAGGCCGACCCCGTGCAGCACGGTGATCCGCCCGTGGGCGGCGCGCACGTCCCGCAGCTCGAACAGAGCGCTCATGGTTCCCCCAGGTAGGCGGCCAGGACGGTCTCGTCGTTGCGGATCACCTCGGGCGGCCCGGCCGCGATGACCTTCCCGAGGTCGAGCACGTGCACCTCGTCGCACACGCTCATGACCAGCCCCATGTCGTGCTCCACCAGGACGACGGCGGTCCCGTCCCGGGCGAGCGACCGCAGCAGCGCCGCGAACCGCTCGGTCTCGGCGGCGTCCTGCCCGGCCGCGGGCTCGTCCAGCAGCAGCAGCGCGGGCCGTACGGCCAGCGCGCGCCCCACCTCGACCAGGCGGGCGACGCCGGTGGGCAGCGCGTCGGCCGGCTGGTCGGCGACCCCGGCCAGCCCGAGCCGGTCGACGACCTCGTCGACCGCGCGGGCGGCGCGGCGCCGCTCGGGTCCCAGCTCCGCGGCGACCAGCAGGTTGTCGCGGACGCTGAGCCGGCCGAACAGCTCCAGCCGCTGGAACGTCCGCGCGAGCCCGCGCCGGGCGCGCCGCGCCGGGCCCATCCGGGTGACGTCCCGGCCGTCGAGCAGGACGCGTCCCGACGAGGGACGGCGCAGCCCGGACACCACGTCGAACAGGGTGCTCTTGCCCGCGCCGTTCGGCCCGATCAGGCCGGTGACGCGGCCCCGTTCGGCGGCGATGCCGACGCCGTCCAGCGCGCGGTTCCCGCCGTAGGCGACCGTCACGCCCTCAACCTCGAGCGATGCCACGGGCCAGCACCTCCCCGTCCTCGGCGCGCCAGGGGCGCCGCACGCCCCACCACTCGACGGGGACCTCCGGCTCGGCCGGCGCGTTCCGCCGCGCCGCCGCCCAGGCGCGCAGCGCCGACGCCACGGCCGCCAGCCCCACGAGCAGGACCCAGCCGTTGACCGCGTCCGCGATCCGCAGCGCCCACGCCAGCGCGACGGCGGCGAGCAGGGCGGGCAGGACGAGCCGGTCCCGCGCGACCGGCTCCCATTCGCGCCGGAGCCGGACGACGATGCCGTCGGGGCTCTGCCCGAGGCCCATGCCGGCGAGCGCGGGCAGGATCGCGACGAGGTTCTGGGTCCAGGACGCCAGGCCGAGCAGGATGTTCGGCCCGATGTACGCCGTCCCGGCGAACAGCCCGTTGCCGACGCGGCCGAGACCGCCGATCACCGCGATCAGGAAGATCGGCAGCCCCGCCACCAGGCCGAACTGGTCGGCCGTGATCGTGCGCAGCTGCATGCCGTAGAGCGCGCCGCCGAGCCCGGCGATCCCGGCCGCCAGCGCGAACACCGCCACCCGGGCGACCAGCAGGTTGCCGCCCAGGGTGGCGTAGGCGGCCTCGCTGTCGCGCAGCGCGATCAGCCGCCGCCCGAACCGGCCGCGGCGCAGCGCCGCCACGCCGAGCGAGACCAGGGCGAGGCAGACCGCGGAGAACACCATCAGCCCGCGCTCGCCGTCCAGCCGGAGGCCGAACAGCGACGGGCCGGACACCTCCAGCGACCCCTGCTCGAACAGCGAGATCCGCACCCCCAGCACGTCGAAGGACGGCAGGGTGAAGATCCACCGGTCGAGGACGACCGTGAAGGCCGCCGTGCCGAGCGCCAGGTACACCCCGGACAGCCGCAGCGCGGGCAGCGCGATCACCGCGCCGGCCAGCGCCGCGACCAGCACGGCGACGAGCAGCGCCCACGGCTGCCCGTCCGCGCCGAGGTGCGCCCAGACGACCGCGCCGATCCCCGCCATGCTGAGCTGGCACAGCGAGATCTGCCCCGCGTACCCGGCCAGCGGCACGTACGACAGCGCGACCATGCCGAGCGGCAGCAGCGGCCCGAGGGTGATGAGGTCCTTGCCCTGCAGCACGGTCGCCATCGCCACGCCAGCCACGACGACCGACGCGGCGAACACCAGGGCCCCGCGCATCGACGGCAGCGGCACCGGCGCGAGCCGCCGGTCCCGGCCGCGCAGCCGGCGGTGCGGGAACAGCAGCAGCGCCGCGAACAGCAGCAGGGCGGGTGCGGCAAGCCGCAGCCCGGGCAGGTAAGCGTTCTGCGGCAGGTAGCCGGTCAGGTAGCTCTCCATGCAGCCGACGACGACCGCGCCGAGGAAGGTCAGCGGCAGGCTCCGCAGCCGTCCGAAGATCGCCGCGGTGTAGGCGCTGACGATGAGCAGCGAGAGCTGCTGGGCGTCCAGCGCGACCGACGGCGCGATGAGGATGCCGCCGACCGCGGCGAGCTGCGTGCCGAGGACCCAGGCCACCCGGTTCGCGCGCAGCGGGTCGGCGCCGGTGAGCCCGGCCAGTGCCCGGTCGTCCACGGTGGCGCGCATCTCCGCGCCGGTCCGGGTCCGGTTCAGCAGCGCCCACAGGCCCGCCGCGACCGCCACCGCGACGACCATGGTGATCGCCTGGTGCCACGTGATCGTGACCGGGCCCGCGCGGAACGGCGTCCGATCGGCGAAGAACGTCGGCAGCGGCCGCGCGACGTTCGGGTCCCAGATCCACCGGGCGCCGGCGATGAGGCCGCTGAGCAGCGCGACCATCATCACCATCCGCTCCGCCTCGCCCAGGTGCTGGACGGGGCGCAGCAGGACCCGTTCGACCAGCAGCCCGAAGCCGGGGGCGAGCA
This sequence comes from Actinomadura montaniterrae, assembly GCF_008923365.1. Classification (GTDB taxonomy): domain Bacteria; phylum Actinomycetota; class Actinomycetes; order Streptosporangiales; family Streptosporangiaceae; genus Spirillospora; species Spirillospora montaniterrae. The sequence continues at coordinate 27,203 of NZ_WBMR01000061.1, read as the reverse complement.
CGAGCAGCACCACGGCCAGCGCGAGCGGGACGGGCCAGCCCCAGCCGACGGTGAGCTGCCAGTAGCAGAACGCGGCCAGCATCCCCGCGGCGCCGTGGGCGAAGTTGAACACGCCGGTCGTGACGTACGTGAGCACGAGTCCGCTGCTGATGACCGCGTAGATGGCGGCGGTGCTCAGCCCGACGATCCCGAAGGCGAGGAACTGCTCCATTACTTCAGGTCGTTCATGCTCTTGCCGGCATCGGCGAGCGTCATCGGCTTACCGTAGGTGCCGGTGTACTTGTACTTGGCCTCGCCGCAGCGGTAGGGGCCGTTGTTGGGCTTGAAGTCGGCGGGCTTCCAGCCGTCCGGGGTGGCCTTCTCGGCGTTGAAGCAGTCCAGCGGCGCGTCGCTCTTGGAGAGGTCGAGCGGGGCCTGGAGCCCGCCGGCGGTCCACGCGGTCTCCTTCCGGGCGGCGTCGTAGAGGCACTTGCGCGTGAGGTCGTCCCCGCAGGTGGCCGCCGACTTAGCGAACAGCAGCCATGCCGAGAAGCTGCGCATTCCGACGCTCGTGAGGTCCGAGGCGGACGCGTACTTCGCGTACAGCTCCTGGATCTTCTTGGTCGCCGGGTTGTCCGACGCGGTCTCGAGCGGGTGCAGGCCGCTGAGGTCGGCGTAGTTGTTCTGGAACTTCAGGGACGGGCCCGCCAGCTTGATGAACTGGGGAAGGTAGGCGTTGTTGTTCGCGTCGATCCAGTCGAGCTTGTAGTTGATGCTCGTGAGGATCTGCTCGAGCTTGGAGAGGCTCGTCCAGTCGCCGTAGAAGACGAGGCCCTTGACGCCCTTGCTCTTGATGGACTGGGCGTAGGGGGTCCAGTCCGAGACGCCCTGCGCCGGGTAGAGGTCGTTGTAGGCGACGTTCCCGCCCAGCGACTTGAGGGACTCCTGCGCCTGGGCGGCGCCGACCTTGGTGACCGGGGAGTCGCCCGCGATGATGCCGACGGATCCCTTGGACCCGGGGTAGGCCTCCTTCATCAGCCACCCCCAGTAGCCCTGGTAGCGGGCGTAGGACGCGCCGCCGGTCTGGGAGAACTGCAGGTCCGACCCGCTGTTCGGGACCATGACGACCTGGGCCGGGAAGTCGGGCAGCAGGCAGGAGAGCCGGTCCTTGGTGCCGAGGCCGTCGAGCGCCGCGCTGCCGCCGGCGAGCGCGAAGTCCTGCTTGCAGGACTCCAGCATCCGCTGCCGGACCTCCATCATCTTGGTGTCCCGGATGTGCGGGACGATCTTGCGGCCCTTGATGCCGCCCAGGTCGTTGCACCACGAGGTGAACACCTTCGCGGAGTTCAGCAGCTCCGGGTTCTTGGTGAACCCGACGTCGCTGAAGACGCCGACGTCGATCGAATCCTTGGTGACGCCCTGGGCGGGCGCCTTCGTCGGACTGCCGGGCCCGCACACGTCCTTCAGGTCGCCGAAGTCGGCCGAGACGGCCTGCTTCGGCGCCCCCGCCCCGCTCGGCTCCTCCTTGTCGCCGCCGCTGCGGCCGCAACCGGCCGCCAGCAGGGCGACCGCCGCGAGGGCGGCGACGGGCGTCAGCGTTTTCACAGGCTTCCTCCTCGGTGATGTCCCCCGAGCGTCTTGGCGGAGTGGGTGAGCGCCGACCCTCTGGCGTCCTCTTGCTGCAAGGAAACTAGCTTCTCCTATGACGAGAATCAAGGATTCATATTCGCTCAACCCAATGATCAGAGCCTGGTCGGGCGGGCTCACGCCGCCGTCCGCCCGGTTCCGCGCCGCCCGGAGAGCGCCGGAGACCGCCCCGCCGGCGCCCCGCGGCACCGCCCGGCACTGTTGACCGCAGGCTCGCGATCATGCGAACCTACGGTCAAGCTGCGAGAATCTGATTCTCGACAACGAGAGGGAGAGTCCATGCGCGTGCCGCCGCTGCCGGGCGACCAGTGGAGCGACCAGGAGCGCGCGGCACTGGCCGTCCTGCTGCCCGAACACCGCCTCAACCCGCGCGGCGCCGGGAACGCCCTGGCCACGCTCGTGCGCCACCCGCGGCTGGTGCGGAGGTTCCTCCCCTTCAGCGGGTACATGATGATGCGCTCGACGCTCCCCGCCCGGCTCCGCGAACTCGCGGTCCTGCGGGTCGCGCGGCTGCGCGACTGCGTCTACGAGTGGACCGAGCACGTGAAGCTCGGCGAACTGGTGGGGCTGTCCGAGGAGGAGATCGAGGCGGCCGGGCGCGGCGAGGCCGCCGGCGAGCTGGACGCCGCGGTCCTGCGCGCGGTCGACGAGCTCGAACGCGACTACACCATCTCCGACGGGACCTGGGCCGCGCTCGGCGAGCACCTCGACGAGCGGCAACTCATCGACCTGGTGTTCACGGTCGGCACCTACGGCATGCTCGCGAGCGCCTTCAACACCTTAGGGGTCGAGCCCGACGAGCCCGGCCTGCCCAGCGAGTTCGAGCGGCCGGGCGGGGGCGGCTGAGCCGCCGCGCCCGGCGGCCCGCTCACCCGCGCCCCGCGTCCGGGACGTCTCAAGCGTCCGGGTCCGCGGGGACGATCAGGACCTTGCCGGCCGAGCTGCGCCCCGCGACGGCGGCGAGCGCGCCGGCCGCGTCCTCCAGCGGGTACACGGCGTGGATGTGCGGCTTCAGCTCGCCGGTCAGGAAGAGCCGGGCCAGCTCGGCGCGGCCGCGCACGAGCGCGTCCCGCTCGTGCCCGGCCCAGCCGCCGAACTCGAAGCCGCGCACGCTGATCCCTTTGAGCATCACCAGGTTGAGCGGTATGCGCGGGATCTCGCCGCCCGCGAACCCGACCGTCACGTAGCGGCCGCCCCAGCGCAGCGCGCGGAGTGCGGGCTCGGCGTGGTCGCCGCCGACCGGGTCGAGCACCACGTCGGCGCCGCCCGCGTCGGCCAGCCGCCGCTTGAGGTCGTCGTAGGGCAGGGCGATGTCGGCGCCCTCCGCCAGGCACAGGCCGCGTTTCCGCTCGGACGACGCGACCGCGATGACGCGCGCGCCGAGCAGCCGTCCCAGCTGGACGGCGGCCAGGCCGACGCCGCCGGCGGCGCCCAGAACGGCCAGCGTCTCCCCCGCGCGCAGCTCGGCGACGAGCGTGAGCGCGTGGTAGGCGGTGGCGTAGGAGACGCCGGACGCCGCCGCAGCGCGCAGGTCGGCGCCGGGCGGCAGCGCGGTCAGGCTGGTCGCGGGCACCACCACGCGCTGGGCGAAGGCGCCCACGAACACCGAGCCGGACACGGCGTCGCCGGGGGCGAACCCCTCGACGTCCGGCCCGACCTCGGTGATCCGCCCCGCGAACTCGCTGCCGGGCGTGAACGGGACCGGGGCGGCGACCTGGTAGGCGCCCTGGACGACGAGGATGTCGGCGAAGTTCACCGCGGCGGCCCGCACCTCGACGACGACCTGGCCGGGGCCGGCGACCGGCTCGGGGATCTCGTGCACCGCCAGGTCGTCCAGGGAACCGTGCGCGGTGCAGCGCAAGGCTTTCACGGCGAAGAGAATAGCATTCTCGAAAATCTATAGTAAGCCTCTCGCAAACCTTGGCGGTCCGAGCGGTGAGACTGCAGGCACGGTCCCGGAATCGTGCAGTAAGGTTCTTGACATGGCACAGAAGACGGATCCGCCCGCGAGCGCACCGGCCGAGGAACCGGCCTGGAAGCAGCGCGCGGTCGAGCGCTCCACCAAGGCCGCCAAGCTCCGCGCCGAGCAGCGGGTGGAGCGCTTCCTCGACGCGGCGCAGGCGATCATCACGGAGAAGAACACCACCGACTTCACCGTGCAGGAGGTCGTGGACCGCTCGCGGCAGTCGCTGCGCAGCTTCTACCAGCACTTCGACGGCAAGCACGAGCTGCTCCTCGCCCTGTTCGAGGACGCGCTGCGCCGGTCGGCCGACCAGATCCGGGCCGCCGCGGCCGGGCAGGCCGACCCGCTGGCCCGCCTCAGGGTCGCGGTCGAGCTGCTGTTCGAGCTCTCCCGCCCGGACCCGGCCGCGCAGCGCCCGCTGTTCACCGACTTCGCCCCGCAGCTGCTGATCTCCCACCCGGCCGAGGTGAAGATCGCGCACGCGCCGCTGCTGGCCCTGTTCACCGAGCTGATGACGGAGGCGGAGGCCGCCGGGCAGCTGCGCGCGGAGGTCGCGCCGCGGCGGGCCGCCGCCCTGGTGATGCAGACGGTGATGTTCGTCGCCCAGTCGAACGGGGTCTCCGAGGACGAGAACGCCCACCCGCTCGAGGCCGGCGAGGTGTGGGACTTCTGCGCACTGGGAGTCTCCCGCGACTGAACCCGAGAATCCTATTCTCAGATTCAGAGAGCCTTACTATAGTCGAGGCATGCCCGATCTCTGGAGCGATCTCCTGGCGTGCCTCGACCTCACCGCGCCGCCTCCGGCCCGGCCCGCCGGCGCCGAAGGCGCGCCCGTCGTGTTCGAGGGGCGCAACCAGCGGCTCGGCTACCACCGCCTGTTCGGCGGCCAGCTCCTCGCCCAGTTCGCCCGGGCGGCGGCGCTGGCCTGCCCCGGCAAGGGCGTCAAGTCGCTGCACGCGCTGTTCCCGCGCGAGGGGCGCACCGACGAGCCCGTCCGCTACGAGGTGGAGCGCCACCGCGAGGGCGGCACGTTCGCGGTCCTGACGGTCAAGGCGCTCCAAGAGGCCGGCGTCATCGCCACCGCATCGGTGTCCCTGCACGCCGCCGAGGACGGGCCCGACCACCAGACGGTCGCGAAGGTGCCGCCCGTCCTCGGGCCCGAGCACCGGGTGGACATCGGCCTGCTCCCCTGGGAGACCCGCGCGTCCGCCGACCTGGACTCGGCCGCCTCGGGACCGCCCGAACTCGACCTGTGGATGCGGATCCCCGAGACCGACCCGGACCACGCGCCCGCCCTCGCCGCCTACGCGACGGACCTCAGCCTGATCGGGACGGCGCTGCGGCCCGTCGAGGGCGTCGGGCAGCGGGACGCCGGCACGGCGTTCACCTCCGCCGTCACCTCTCACACGCTCTGGTTCCACCGCCCGTTCCGCACCGGCGGCTGGCTCCTCCTCCGCCAGCACAGCCCGCTCCTCGCGCACGGCCGCTGCTTCGGCAGGGGCGACGTCCTCACCGAGGACGGCACCCTCGTCGCCTCCTACGCGCAGGAGGCGCTGCTGCGCTTCCGCGGCTGATCCGCCGTCAGCCCGCCCGCCCGGGAGGAAGGCCGACGAGCTCCCGGGCGGCGGCGTACGGGTCGCGGCGGCCGGCGGCGACGTCGGCCGCCAGGTCCGTGAGGGCCGGGTGGGCGCGCAGGCGGCTCTGCGCCAGGGAGAGGATCTGGGCGCGGGCGCGCTCCGCCCGGCGGGCCGGATCGTCCGCCCGGGCGTGCGCCTCGACCGCCTCGACGAGCCGCGGCAGCCCCTCCCCCTTCGTCGCGACGAGGGTCAGGACCGGGGCGGCGGTCTCGGCGCGTAGGTCCCGGACGGTCCGTTCCGCGCCGTCGCGGTCGGCCTTGTTGACGACCAGGACGTCCGCGACCTCCAGCAGGCCGGCCTTCGCGGCCTGCACGGCGTCGCCCGCGCCGGGGGCGAGCACCACCACGACCGGGTCGGCGACGGCGGCGACCTCGATCTCCGACTGCCCGACGCCGACCGTCTCCACGATGACCGGGTCGTAGCCGAGCGCGGCCAGCACCCGGACCGCCGCGGGCACGGCCGTCGCCAGCCCGCCGAGATGCCCGCGGGCCGCCACCGAGCGGATGAGCACGCCGGGGTCGGCGGCGTGCGCGGACATCCGGATCCGGTCGCCGAGCAGCGCGCCGCCGCTGAACGGCGAGGACGGGTCGACGGCGAGCACCGCCACGCGGCGCCCGCCGTCCCGGTACGCGCCGACGAGCGCGGCGACCGTCGTCGACTTGCCGGCGCCGGGCGGTCCCGTCACGCCGACGACCCGCGCGGCGGCCGGCCCGAGGGCGTCGAGGACCTCCTCGCGGCGCGCGCCCTCGACCAGGGTGAGCAGCCGCCCGGCGGCCCGGACCGAACCGCCGCGCGCCTCGGCGACCAGCTCGGGGACGTTCACCGCGCTCCCGCTCGCACGGTCACGGCGCCGGGACCTCGATGACCGTGGCCGAGCCCATGCCGCCGCCCGCGCACATCGCGGCGACGCCGATGCCGCCGCCGCGGCGCCGCAGCTCGTGTACCAGCGTGACCAGCATGCGGGCGCCGGTGGCGGCGACCGGGTGGCCGAGCGAGCAGCCGCTGCCGTTGACGTTCACCCGCTCCGGGTCGAGCCCGAGCATGCCGACCGTCGCGACGCACATCGACGCGAACGCCTCGTTGATCTCGAACACCTCGACGTCGTCGGGCTTGAGCCCGGCGCGCGCCAGCGCCTTCGGGATCGCCTTCGTCGGGGCGAGGCCGGTGATGGCGGGGTCGACGCCGACCGACGCCCACGACCGGACGGTGCCGAGCACGGGCAGGCCCTGCCGGGCGGCGAGCCCGTCGCTGGCGACCACCAGCGCGGCGGCGCCGTCGTTGCTGCCGCAAGCGTTCCCGGCGGTGATGCTGAAGCCCTCGATCTCCGGGTGCAGCGGCTTGAGCGCGGCGAGCTTCTCCATGGACGTGTCGCGCCGCGGATGCTCGTCGACGGAGAACGTGCCGTGCGGCGTCTCGATGGGAACGATCTCGTCCTTGAACCGGCCCTCGTCGATGGCGCGGACCGCGTTGCGGTGCGAGCGCAGCGCCCATGCGTCCATCTCCTCGCGGGACACGCCCGCCTTGACGGCCGCGTTCCAGCCGACGGTGATGGACATGTCCAGGTTCGGGGCGTCCGGGCGGTCGGGGTGGGTGGGCGGGTTCCACGGGTCGACCCACTCGTCCCCGGCCCGGAAGCGGGACTTCGGCGACGTGGACGCCGAGTTCACCCCGCCGGCGATGACGAGCTCGTCCATGCCCGCGCGGATGCTCGCGGCGGCGTCCTGCACGGCGGCCTGCCCGGCGGCGCAGTGCCGGTTGCAGGCCTGCCCGGCGACGGAGGTGAGCCCGGCGGTGATCGCGGCGTGGCGGGCGAGGACGCCGCCGCCGTACAGGCCCTCGCCGAGGATCACGTCGTCGACCTGCTCGGGGTCGAGCCCCGACGCGGCGGCGGAGACCACGTGGTGCGCCAGGTCGTAGGCGGTGGTGTCGCGCAGGGTCCCCTTGAAGGCGGTGCCCACGGGGGTGCGCAGGGCGGCGGTGATGACGGCTTCAGGCACGGGTGTTCTCCAACGTTGTGTCCATCTCGGCCAGCAGGACGCGGCGCAGCAGCTTTCCGGTGTCGGTCTTCGGGAGCTCGGCGCGGAAGACGATGTCGTCGGGCGTCTTGGAGGACCGCAGCCGCTCCCGGACCCAGCGCCTGATCTCCTCCGGCTCGCCCTCGCCGACGACGACCGCGACGAGGCGCTGCCCCCACTCGGGGTCGGGCACGCCGAGCACCGCGGCCTCGGCGATCCCGGGATGCGCCAGCAGGACGTCCTCGATCTCGGCCGGGGCGATGTTCTCCCCGCCGCGGATGATGGTGTCGTCGGCGCGGCCCTCGATGAACAGGTAGCCGTCGGCGTCGAGGCGTCCGCGGTCCCGGGTGGCGAACCAGCCGCCGGCGTCGAGGGAGCTCTTCCCCCCGTACTCGCCGGAGATCTGCTCGCCCCGGACGAACACCAGCCCGGTCCGGCCCGCCTCCAGGGGTTCGCCGTCGTCGGAGCGGATCTGGAACTCGACGCCGGGCAGGGCGCGGCCGACCGACCCGAGGCGCGCGCGGACCGCCGGGTCGGTCGCGGCGAGCGCCTCGCGGTGGTCGTCGGGGCCGAGGACGGCGATGGAGGACGCCGTCTCCGTCAGGCCGTACGCGTTGACGAAACCCGTGTCCGGGAAGATCCGCAGCGCCCGTTCCAGCACGGGCAGCGGGGTCCGCGCGCCGCCGTAGGCGAGGTTGCGCAGCGTGGGCGTGCCGGCGTCGTCGCCCTTCACCTCCGCGACGATCCGCGCCAGCATCGTCGGCACGACCAGCGCGTTCGTGATGCGCTCGCGCCGGACGGTCTCCAGCCACTCCCCCGCGTCGAAGGCCGGCATGTAGACCACCCGGCGCCCGGTGTAGAGGTTCGACAGCAGGTTCGCCAGGCCGGCGACGTGGTACGGCGGGACCGCGACGAGCGCGGCGTCGTCCTCCGCGGCGGAGCCGAACTCCAGGGTGTTCAGCACGTAGGCGAGCAGGTGCCGGTGGCGCAGGACGGCCGACTTCGGCGCGGCGGTCGTCCCGCTGGTGTAGAGCAGGACCGCGACGGGGTCCGGGTCGTCCTCGGCCGCCGGCTCCGGGCCGGAGCCGGACGGGTCCTCGGACGCGGCCCCCTCGGTCTCCGCCATGAAGGCGTCGAGGTCGTCAGGCCGGAGCACGAGCGCGCCGGGGTGCCGGGACCGCAGCTCGTCCAGCTGCCGCTCGCCGAGCCGGTAGTTGAGGGGGACGAAGGGCACGCCCGCGACGGCGGCGCCGAACAGCGCGACCGGGTAGGCGAGGTGGTTCGCCGCCAGGTAGAGGACGGCGGGGTGGCGCCGGAACCGGTGGGCGGCCGCCCGGGCGAGGCGCAGCAGGCCGGCGGCGGTCAGCGAGCGGCCGTCCGCCGTCACCGCCGTCCGGTCGCCGGCCGAGGCCGCCATCTCCGCGATCATGGTGATGTTCATGAGAATGCTATTCTCTCTCATCAAGATTCCTACTTGCAAGAGAGGGTAACGCGATGCAGATCGAGGGCAGTTCCGCGATCGTCGTCGGCGGCGCCGGCGGGCTCGGCGAGGCCACCGTCCGCCGCCTCCGCGCGGCCGGGGCCGAGGTGGTCGTCGCCGACCTCGCCGACGACAAGGGCAAGGCGCTGGAGGACGAGCTCGGCGTCCGCTACGTGCGGACCGACGCCACCGACGAGGACTCCGTCCTCGCGGCGCTGGCCGAGGCGGAGGCGGCGGGACCGCTGCGCATCTCCGTGGACGCCCACGGCGGGCCGGCCAGCGGCGGCCGGCTCGTCGGCAAGGACGGCTCTCCCCTGGACCTCGCCGGCTTCCGCACGACCATCGAGGTGTACCTGACCGGCGTCTTCAACGTGATGCGCCTGGCCGCCGCCGCGATCGGGAAGCAGGAGCCCGCCTCGGAGGACGGCGCCCGCGGCGTCATCGTCAACACCGCCTCCATCGCCGCCTACGAGGGGCAGATCGGCCAGATCCCCTACGCCGCCGCCAAGGGCGGGGTCGTCGGCATGACCGTCGTCGCCGCGCGCGATCTGTCGCCGCTCGGCATCCGCGTCGTCACCATCGCGCCGGGGACGTTCCTGACCCCGGCCTACGGCAAGGCGGGCGACCAGCTGGAGGCGTACTGGGGGCCGCAGGTGCCGCACCCGAAGCGCATGGGCCGCACCCCGGAGTACGCCGCGCTCGTCCAGCACATCTGCGAGAACGACTACCTCAACGGCGAGGTCATCCGCCTCGACGGCGCGCTGCGGTTCCCGCCGAAGTGACCGGACCCCTCACCGGCAAGGTCGCGTTCGTCGCCGGCGCCAGCCGCGGCATCGGGCGGACGGTGGCGCTGGCGCTCGCGGAGGCGGGCGCCGGGGTCGCCGTCGCCGCGCGGTCCGAACGCGAGGGGCGGCTGCCCGGCACGATCCACTCGGTCGCCGGCCGGATCACCGCGGCGGGCGGCCGCGCCTTCGCCGTGCCCTGCGACGTCACCAGCGAGGACTCGGTCGCGGCGGCGGTGGCGGCGACCGCGGACGCGTTCGGCGGCATCGACATCCTGATCGCCAACGCCGGGGTCCTCTGGCTCGGCCCGGTCGAGTCGACGCCGCTGCGGCGCTGGCAGCGGTGCCTCGACGTCAACCTGACCGGCGTCTTCCTGGTGACCAGGGCCGTCATCCCGCACATCAGGGCGCGCGGGGGCGGCTCGCTGGTGGCGGTGACGACGTCGGGGGTCGGGATGACCGGCCGCGGCGCGAACGCCTACTGGGTCTCCAAGGCCGCCGTCGAACGCCTCTACCTCGGCCTGGCCGCCGACCTCAGGCCCGACAACATCGCGGTGAACTGCCTGGCGCCGTCCCGTGTCGTCATCACCGAAGGCTGGATCGCCGGAGGGGGCGGCACGGAGATCCCGGACGAGATGGTCGAGCCGCCGGAGGCCATGGGGAGGGCGGCGGTGCTGCTGGCCGCCCAGGACGCGGGCGGCATCACCGGGACCGTCCAGCGTTCGGAGTCCCTCCCCTGACCCGGGGCGCGCCGGGGATCAGCCGGGCCGCAGGCCGCGCAGGAACAGCCGCACGGCGACCTGCGTGTGATGCTCCCAGGTGGCCTCGTCGCGCTCGACGCCGAACGAGGCGAGCCGCGCCGGCATGCCCGAGACCATGGCGATGAAGTGCTCGGCCAGGATCTCGGGCTCGTCGGCCTGGATCGCCCCGGTGGCGGCGTGCCGCCGGAGCAGCTCGACGAGGAGCGGCCTGCGCGGGAAGTGACCGGCCGCGTAGGCGCGGCTCGCCAGGTCGGGGAACCGCGACGCGTGCGCGACGGCGATCCTGCTCAGCCTGACCATCGACGGGTCCAGCGCCCGGCGCAGCGCGGTGCGCGCGATGGCCGTCAGCGCGCCCTCCAGGTCGTCGAGGTCCGGGGCGGCGGGCTCGGTCCCGGGCCAGTCGGGGTCGGGGACGGCCTGCCGCAGGACGGAGGCGAAGACCTCCTCCTTGCCTTTGAACCGGGCGTAGAGCGACGCCTTGGTGGTGCCGGCGACGCGCGCGATGGCGTCCATCGACGTGCCCTCGTAGCCGTGCTCCAGGAACAGGCTCAGCGCGGCGTCGCGGACGGCGCGGTCCAGTTCCGCCGCCTCCTCCAGCGTGGGCCGCCCGCCGCGGCGGGACCGCGTCCGCGGCGGCGGGGCGCCGGAAGCGTCCGATGGCGACATGCACGGAAGTCTGCCAGAACGGGGTCTGGCCAAAAACTAGACTCATCAGTATGGTTTTTTCCACCGGACCCCTACAGCCGAGGAGGCGTCATGCCCGTGGCAGCAGGTCGGCGGGGCGATGCCGAGGAACTGGACGCGCGCTTCCAGGAGCGCCGCACGCAGGTCCCCGTGCTCGCGCAGCGCGCAGAGGCGGAGGGCATCGCGGCGATACGGTCCCCCGAGGACATGGTCCCGCTGCTCTTCCCGCACACCACCTACAAGAGCTATCCGGAGTCGCTGGTCGCCAAGGGCCGGTGGGCGCAGATGAACCGCTGGCTGGACTCGCTGTCCACGTACAGGGTCGAGAACGTGGACGTCTCCGGCGTCGAGGACGTCGACGGCTGGATCGCCCGGCTGGAGGCCGCCGGGCATCTCGCGTCCAGCTCCAGCGGCACGAGCGGCAAGAACTCCTTCCTCAACAAGACCAAGCGGGACCGCGACGTCTCGCTGCGGAACTTCGTCGAGTGCCTGACGGCGCTCGGCATGCCGCCCGAGCGCACCTGGCACGTCCTGCCCCTCGGCCCGCCGACCAGCGTCACCTCGCACCGGATCTTCCGCGACATGGTCGTCGGCGCGTACCACCGGCCCGACGGCATCGCGGTCGCCGAGAAGGCCGCGCCGGAGGGCCACCACCGCTACATGGCGCGGCTCACCGCGATGCGGCGGGCCATGGCCGACGGCACCGCGCGGCCCGACGAGGTCGCCGCCTTCGAGGCGGAGGCGGCGCGGCGGCAGGCCGAGGTGACCGAGCGCCTGGGCCGGATCGCGGACCAGGTCATCGCGCACCGCGCGGAGCGCATGTTCTTCACCACGACGTTCCCGCTGGCCTTCCGGCTCTGCGAGGCCCTGGCCGAGCGCGGCCTCGCGGAGGGCGACCTCACCGGGGACAACGCGCTGAGCTCCGGAGGCGGCCTGAAGGGCCTGGCGCTGCCACCGGACTACCGGTCGCGCATCTCCCGCACCCTGAACGTCGCGCCCGAGCGGCTCCTGCACTACTACTCGATGCAGGAGCTGAACGTCCGGATGCCGAAGTGCCCGGAGGGCCGCTACCACGTCCCGCCGCAGCTCACGCTGTTCGTGCTGGACCGGGACGGCGAGTCGTTCGCGGAGGTCTCGGACGGGCAGGTGGAAGGCCGTGCCGCCTTCTTCGACATGACCGTCGACGGGCGGTGGGGCGGCACGATCTCCGGCGACCGGATCCGCGCCGACCTCACCGGCTGCCCGTGCGGCGGTCCCGGCCCCACCGTGTTCGACGAGATCACCCGGTACTCCGACCTGCCCGACGGCGACAAGATCACGTGCGCCGGCACCATCGACGCCTACGTCCGCGGCTTCGTCGACGCGTGAGGAGCGGGTCATGAGCACGAGCACCACCGCCGGCGCGCGGACGACGATCCGGGTGCCGCACTTCGTCCGGGGCCGGCTGGTCTGGGGCGAGGACGCCGAGTACATGTCGCGGGACTTCGGCGTCCCGTTCGCCACACCCGCGCTGCGGCTGGACGAGCTGTTCGAGCCGCGGACGCGGCCGGGCCCCGCCTTCGACGTCCCGATCTCGGAGATCATCGACCTGCTGGTGGAGACGGGACGGCGGTTCGTCCTGGAGACGAACCCGTACCTGCAGGAGTCGCTGGAGATGACGCTGCGGGTCAGCCCGCTCCCGCGGCGCGTCGTCGAGAACACCTACCGCCGTCCCGGCCAGTTCCTGACCAGGGAGGCGCTGGAGTACCGGCTGCGCCGGACGTTCGGGAGCCTGGACGTCCTGGACGGCTGGGTGGAGCACACCGACCCGGCCGGCAACGTCAGCCGGGTGCGGGCGTTCCCGCCCCGCCTGGTGCACATGCTCGCGGGCAACTCGCCGAGCGGCGCGATGATGTCGGTCGCCGACGCCGCGCTGGTCAAGGCGGTCAACGTGTTCAAGATGCCGTCGGGCGACCCGTTCACGACGGTCGCGGTCCTGCGCACCATGGCCGACATCGCGCCGGACCACCCGGTGCTCCGCTCCATGTCGGCGGTGTACTGGCGGGGCGGCGACGCGCGGGTCGAGAACGTCCTGTACCGGTCGCAGTACTTCGACAAGCTCGTCGCCTGGGGCGGCGGCGAGGCGATCGCCAACGCCGCGAAGTACGTCGCCCCGGGATTCCAGCTGATCTCGTTCGACCCGAAGGTGTCGATGGCGGTCGTCGGCCGGGAGGCGTTCGCATCGGAAGAGCGGCTGCGGGAGGCGGCCGACCTCGCCGCCGCCGACGCGACCGTCTACAACCAGGACGCCTGCGTGGCGCCCCGGCAGGTCTTCGTCGAGGGCACCCTCGACCAGGTCGATCGCTTCTGCGCGCTGCTGTGCGAGCGGATGGGCGTGGACCGCGAGTTCGGCTCCGCGGTCGGCCCGCGGCCGCCCGCCGACATCCGCGAGGCCGTCGAGGGGCTGCGCTTCCTGGAGCCGGACTACCGGGTCTGGGGCGGCCACGACGGCCGGGGCCTCGTCGTGCGCTCCCCCGAGCCGGTCGACTTCCATCCGACGAACAAGACGGTCAACGTCGTACCGGTCCTCGACGTGCTCGACGCCGCCGAGCACGCGACGGTGGCGACGCAGACCGTCGGCGTCTACCCGGCGCACCTGAAGGCCGAGCTGCGCGACCGGCTCGCCACCGCCGGCGTCCAGCGGGTGGTGAAGCTCGGCAGCGCGCTCAAGAGCAGCCTCGGCAACCCGCACGACGCGATGTACCCGCTGCACCGGATGGTCCACTGGGTGGTCGATGACGATGCCTGAGCCCGGACGGGAGGCGGGCATGCGGCACCGGCTCCTCGGCCGCTCCGGCATGCGGGTCAGCGAGCTGTGCCTCGGCACCATGACGTTCGGCTCCGGCGGCCGGACGGCCGGCGCGGGCGAGGACGCCTACCGCGCCATCTACGCCGCGTACCGGGCGGCGGGCGGCAACTTCGTCGACACCGCCGGCGTCTACTCCGGCGGCGAGAGCGAGACGATCGTCGGCCGGCTGATCGCCGCCGAGCGCGACGCGGTGGTGGTCGCGACCAAGTTCGCGCTGCCGGCCGGCGACGACGCCAACTCCGGCGGCGGCCACCGCAAGAGCATGCGCCGCAGCGTCGAGACGAGCCTGCGGCGGCTCGGCACCGACCACGTCGACCTGCTGTGGGTGCACGCGTGGGACCAGTGCACGCCGGCCGAGGAGACCCTGCGCGGACTCGACGACCTCGTCCGGGCGGGCAAGGTCCTGGCGATCGGCGTCAGCAACACGCCCGCATGGGTGATCGCGCGGTCGCAGGCCATCGCCGAGCTGCGCGGGTGGAGCGCCTTCTGCGCGCTGCAGGTGGAGTACTCGCTGGCGGCCCGCACGGTGGAGCGCGAACTCCTGCCGATGGCGGCGTCGCTCGGGCTGTCCGTGAGCGGGTGGAGCCCGCTCGCGCGCGGCCTCCTCGCGGGCAAGGAGCCGGGCGGCCGGGCGAAGGCGCTGTACCCGGGGCTGCGGCGGGCGGTGGACGCCGCCGCGGCCGTGGCGGCGGAGATCGGCACCACGACCGCGCGCGTCGCGCTCGCCTGGCTGCTGAGGCAGGGCGTCACGCCGGTGCTGGGCGCCAGCAGGCCCGCGCAGATCCGCGACAACCTCGGCGCGCTGGACGTCCGGCTGGACGGCGAGCAGGCGGCGCGGCTGGACGAGGCCACCCGCGTCGACCTCGGATACCCGCACGACTTCCTCCGCACGCGGTGCCCGACGCTCGCGATCCCGGCTGGAGAATTGCATTCTCTATGACAGAGAAGCTAGATTCCATATATGGCGCACGACCATGGCTTCCATCCGGTCCGGGTCACCCGGGTCATCGACGAGACGGCCGACGCGCGGACCTACGCGCTCGACGCGCCGTTCTCCTACCGCGCGGGCCAGTTCCTCACGTTCAAGGCCTGCGGGACCCTGCGCAGCTACTCGATGTCCAGCTCGCCGGACACCGACACCGAGCTGCGGACGACGGTGAAGCGGGTGCCGGGCGGCCTGGTCTCCAACTGGATGCTCGACAACCTCCGGCCCGGCGACCTGGTCGAGGTCACCCGCCCGGCGGGCGCGTTCTGCCTGCGCGAGACCGCGGCCCCGCTGGTGGCGTTCTGCGGGGGCAGCGGCATCACGCCGATCGCGTCCCTCGTCAAGAGCGCGCTGGCCACCACCGAGCGGCGCGTCCGGGTGCTGGCGGCCGACCGGGACGGCGACTCGGTGATCTTCGGGGACGAGCTCGCCGATCTGGCGGGCCGGCATCCCGGGCGCTTCGAGATCGAGCGCCACCTCGACGCCGAGCGCGGCCTCGTCACCGGCGACCGGGTCCGCGCCTTCACCGGCGCAGACCAGGACGCCGACTTCTACATCTGCGGCCCGGCGCCGTTCATGGACCTCGTGGAGAGCACCCTGCTGTCGCTGGGGGTGGAGGAAGGCCGCATCTTCATCGAGCGGTTCGCCGCGGCGGACGAGGCGCCGGCGGGCCCGGAGAAGGAGGGCACGGTCACGATCTCCCAGGGCGGCAAGAAGAAGACCGTCCCGCAGCGCGCCGGCGAGACGCTGCTCCAGAGCGCGCGCAGAGCCGGGCTCGTGCCGCCGTTCTCCTGCGAAGCGGGCAACTGCGCCACGTGCATGGCCCAGGTCACCGAAGGAGAGGCCAAGATGCGCGTCAACAACGCGCTGGAGGACGACGAGGTCGCCGAAGGCTGGGTCCTCACCTGCCAGGGCGAGCCGACGACCGAGCACGTCACCGTCGTCTACGAGGACTGACATGGGCGTTCGTCACCAGCACTGGATCGGCGGCCGGCCCGCGGAACCGGCGGACGGCGGCTACCTGCCCACCGTCGACCCCTCGACGCGGCTGCCGGGCGACGAGATCGCCGCGGGCTCGGCAGCCGACGCGGACCGCGCCGTGGCGGCGGCGGCCGCCGCGCAGCCGGGCTGGGCGGAACGGTCCGGCGCGGAGCGCGCCGACGTGCTGCACCGCGCCGCCGGCGCCATCGAAAGCGGCGCCGGCGAGCTCATGGAAGTGGAGCGGGCGTGCACCGGGAAGACCGAGGCGCAGCTCCGCATGGAGGTCGGCATGTCGGCCGACTACTTCCGCTACTACGCCGGGATCCTGCGCGCCCACCACGGCCGCACCATCGACCTCGGCGCGGGGAACCACACGTACACGCGGCTCGAACCGTACGGCGTCGTCGCGGCGATCACCCCGTGGAACCTGCCCCTGAACCAGGCGTGCCGGGCCCTCGCCCCAGCGCTCGCCGCTGGGAACGCGCTGGTCGCCAAGCCGTCGGAGTTCACCTCCGTGTCGACGCTGTGCCTGGCGCGCCTCGCCGGCGAGGCCGGGCTCCCGGACGGGCTGCTGAACGTGGTGACGGGCACCGGCCCCGACGCGGGCGCGCCGCTCGCCGCCCATCCCGGAGTGCGGCGCGTGACCTTCACCGGCTCGGTCGCCACCGGACGGCTCCTGGCCGGGATCGCCGCCGACCGGCTCGTCCCGATGACGCTCGAACTCGGCGGCAAGTCGCCGCTGGTGGTGTTCGCCGACGCCGACACCGACCGGGCGATCGCCGCCGCGGTGTCGGCGGTCGCGTTCAATGCCGGGCAGGTGTGCTCCGCCACGACCCGCCTCCTCGTCGAGGCGTCCGCCCATGACGCGGTGGTCGCCGGTGTCGTGGAGGCGGTCGAGCGGCTCCGGCCGGGCATCGACTTCGGCCCGATGATCACCGAGGCGCAGTTCCGCAAGGTCCTCGGGCACTTCGCCGACGCGAAGCGCCAGGGCGCGGTCCCGGTGACCGGCGGGTCCGCCTACGACGACGGGCCCGGTGCGGGCGGGCGGTTCATCCGCCCGACCGTCTACGCCGGGGTGACACCCGGCCTCAGGATCGCCCGCGAGGAGGTGTTCGGGCCCGTCCTCGTCACGATGCCGTTCGCGGACGAAGCCGAGGCGGTCGCGCTCGCCAACGACACCGACTACGGGCTCGTCGCGGCGGTCTGGAGTGGCGACGCGGCCCGCGGGCTGCGGGTCGCCGAGCGGATCGACGCGGGGCAGGTGGCGGTGAACGGCGGCGCGCTCGGCGTCGAGACGCCGTTCGGCGGCTTCAAGGCCAGCGGATACGGACGCGAGAAGGGCATCGAGGCCCTCCACGAGTACGCCCAGACCAAGACGATCAGCCTGTCCCTGCGCCCCTGAGGGCTCCGCCCGGAGAGGACCCCATGGAAGACAGCGAGAAGCCGGGCGCGGCGCGCGCGGTGCGCCGCACCGTGCTCGGCGACGCCTACGTCGACGCCTCGGCCGCCGACCCGGACCCGGTCGCGGCGGAGTTCCAGGACTACGTGACGGCGGTGGCGTGGGGCGCGTGGGCGCGGGGCGGAGCGCTGACCAACCGCGACCGGAGCCTGCTGGTGCTGGCGATGACCGCCGCGCTCGGGCGGATGGAGGAGTTCCGCCTGCACGCGGGCAGCGCGCACCGCGCGGGCGTGACCGACGCGGAGATCGACGAACTGCTGTTCCAGGTCACCGGCTACTGCGGCGCCCCGGCAGGCGTCGCCGCGCGGAGGAGCGTCAAGCAGGTCCGCGCCGAACGCGAGCGGGCCGCGCGGGACGGGGCGGGACGGTGACGGCCGTCGGGTTCGTCGGCCTCGGCAACATGGGCGCCGCGCTGGCGGCGAACCTCGTCGGAGCGGGCCTGGCGGTCGTCGCGCACGACGCCGCCGGGCCGGAGCGCTGCCCGCCGGGCGCGACCCATGTCGGCGACGCAGGGCAGGTCGCCGAGAAGAGCGACGTCGTGGTGTTCAGCCTGCCGGACGGGACGGCCTCCGAGCAGGTGGCCCGGGAGATCGCCGGGACGCCCGGCCGCCGCGCCGCCCACGTCGTCGACACCTCCACGATCGGCGTGAGCGCCGCCCGTGACGTCGCCGCGCTGCTGGCGGAGAGCGGGATCGGCTACGTCGACGCGCCCGTGTCGGGCGGTGTCGCGGGAGCCCGCGCCCGCACGCTCGCGGTCATGTACTCAGGGACGGACGACGCCTGCGAGCGCGTCGGGCCGGTCCTCGCCGGGCTGAGCGACCGCCGCCACCGGGTCGGCGACCGGCCGGGGCTCGCCCAGGCCCTGAAGCTGGCGAACAACTTCCTGTCGGCGACCGCGCTCGCCGCGACCAGCGAGGCGGTCGCGTTCGGGGTGGCGGCCGGGCTCGACATGGGCACGATGCTCACCGTGCTGAACGCGGCGAGCGGCCGCAGCGCCGCGACCAGCGACAAGTTCCCCGAGCACGTGCTCACCGGCCGCTACGCCTCCGGGTTCACCAACTCCCTCATGAGCAAGGACGTCCGCCTCTACCTGCGCTCGGTGGAGGACCAGGGCGGCCCCACCGCGGTCGGCGCGGTGACGGCGTCGATCTGGGAGCGGTTCGCCGACGCCGAGCCCGGCGCGGACTTCACGCGCATCTTCCCCTTCGTCCAACACCCGTGAGGTGCCGATGCGGTTCATCTTCCACTATCCCGAGACCGGCGGCCTCGACGGCGACGTCCTCGACGCCGGGCCGCTGCGCGACGTGGCGGTCGCGGCGGAGCGCGCCGGCTTCGACGGGCTGTCGCTCAGCGAGCATCCGGTGCCGGGCGCCCGGTGGCTCGCCTCGGGCGGGCACCAGACGCTCGACCCGTTCGTCGCGCTCGGGTACGCCGCCGCGGCGACCGAGCGGCTGCGGCTGCTCACCCACCTGGCCGTCGCGCCCTACCGCAACCCGTTCCTGCTCGCCAAGGCCGCCGCGACGCTCGACAAGCTCTCGGGCGGCCGGCTGATCCTCGGGCTCGGCACCGGCTACCAGAAGAGCGAGTTCCACGCCCTCGGCGTCGACATCGACGAGCGCAACGCCCTGTTCGACGAGACGCTGGACGTGCTCCCGCTGCACTGGAGCGGGGAGCCGTTCGGCTACCAGGGCCGGCATTTCAGCGCCCGCGACGTCATCGCGCGGCCTCGGCCCGTCCAGGACCCGATCCCGGTCTGGATCGGCGGGAACTCCCGGCTGAGCCGCCGCCGCGTCGCGGAGCGGGCGCAGGGCTGGATGCCGATGACCGGCGGCGCGCAGCTGAGCACCACCGCCCGCACCCCCGCCCTCGGCACGCTCGACGACCTCGCGGCGGCCATCGCCGAGATGCGGGACGCGGCGGCCGCGGCCGGCCGCGACGACCGCATCGACGTGCTGCACTCCTACCAGGGCGCGGGGATCGAGACGCCCGCCGCCGACGCCGACCGGCACCGAGAGGCCCTTGGCGAGATCGAGAAGGCGGGCGTCACCTGGGTCCTGGTGTCGAGCCGGACCGCCTCGCTCCCGGCCACGCTGGAGTTCCTGGACTCGTTCGGCGCCACCTATCTGCGGGACGGGCGGTAGCCGCATGGGCTGGTTCGAGGAGCGCGGCGGCCTCGCCGGCACCGTCGCGGTGATCACGGGCGGTGCGGGCGGCCTCGGCGAGGCCGTCACGGCGGACCTGGCCGCCAACGGCGTCCGCCCCGCGGTGCTCGACGTCGACGGCGACGCGGTCACCGCGCTGCGGGGCTCGCTGGAGGAGCAGGGCCGCGACGCGATCGTCCGGCAGGGCGACGTCCGCGACCCCGACGCGCTCGCCGCGCTGTTCGCGGCCGTGGACGACCGCTGGGGACGCCTCGACACGCTCGTCAACGTCGTCGGCGGGACGTTCCGGGCGCCCTTCACCGACACCACGCCGAAGGGCTGGGACGCGCTGCTGCGCGCGAACCTGACCCACGTCCTGCATGCCTGTTCGCTCGCCGCCGGGCGGATGCGGGCGGGCGGGCGCGGCGGCAGCATCGTCAACATCACGACCATCGAGGCGCACCGGGCCGCGCCCGGTTTCGCGGTCTACGCGGCGGCGAAGGCCGCGGTCGAGCAGTTCGGGCGGACGCTCGCCGTCGAGCTGGCACCGGACGGCATCCGCGTCAACAACGTCGCGCCCGACTACGCACCGACGGCGAACCTCGCGAAGCTGTCGGCAGGCGACCACGCCCTGTCCGACCCGGCCGGGATCCGGGTCGCGTTCCCCATGGGACGGGTGGGCCGGGCCGCCGACGTCTCGGGGTGCGTGGTGTTCCTCGCGTCGGGCCTGTCGTCCTACGTCACCGGGAGCACCCTGCACCCGGACGGCGGCACCCACGCGTCCTCCGGCTGGTTCAACTGGCCCGGGACGGGATGGGCGAACCATGTGCCGATGCCGGTGCTGGAGAAGCTGGCGCCGGAGGACTGACCGGCCGCCCGCCGCCGTTCAGGCGCCGGGCGCGCGTCCGTGCCGTTCCTTGAGGACCCGGCGCAGCACCTTGCCCGACGGCAGGCGCGGGATCTCCCCGACGAACACGACCTCCTTCGGCCGCTTGTAGGAGGCCAGCCGGTCGCCGACCAGCGCGATCAGCTCGGCGGGCCCGACCGGCTCGGCGGACCCGGCCGGGGCGACCGCCGCGACGACCGCCTCCCCGTCCGCCGCGTCCGGGATCCCGTACACGGCGCAGTCGGCGACGCCGGGGTGGCCGTGCAGCACGGCTTCGACCTCGGCGGGCGCGACCTGGAACCCGCGCACCTTGATCATTTCCTTGGCGCGGTCGGTGAGGCGGACCCAGCCGCCGGCGTCGATGTGGCCGACGTCGCCGGTGCGGTACCAGCCGTCGTCGAAGGCGGCCGCGGTCGCGTCCGCGGGCAGGTAGCCGGCCATGAGCGACGCCGACCGGGCCTGGATCTCGCCGGTCTCCCCCGGCCCGGCCACCGCACCGGTCTCCAGCGACACCACCCGCAGCGTCACTCCCGGTGCGGCGCGTCCCACGCTGTCCAGGCGCGCGCCCCGGACGGGATTGCAGGCGATGACGGGCAGCTCGCTCGCGCCGTAGGCGGGCACCCAGCCGACGCCCGTCCGCCGAGTCACGGTCTCGGCGACCTCCGGGGTCACCGGTGTCGCGCCCCACATGATGTAGCGCAGCGACGACAGGTCGAACGACTCCAGCTTCGGGTGCGACGCGATCGCCAGCGCGATCGGCGCGACGGCCATCTCCACGGTGATCCGGTCGGTCTCGATGGTGCGCAGCAGCACGTCCAGGTCGAAGCGGCGGTGCAGCCGCATCCAGGCGCCGGTCTCCAGCGCCGTCTCGATGTTGAGCAGGCCGAGGATGTGCGAGGGCGGCGTGGCGATCTGGATCCGGTCGCGCCCGGTCAGCTCCAGGGTCGCGCGCCAGTCCCGGACGGCGGCGCGGAACGAGGCGTGCGTGTGCCGGACGGCCTTCGGCAGGCCGGTCGTCCCGGAACTGAACACCAGGACGGCGTCGGCGCCGGGCGCGGGCTCGGGGAAGGTCGCGGACGACGGCTCGATCGGCTCCTCGTCCAGGTGCAGCACCGGCATGAGCTCGGCGAGGAGCGGGTGGTCGCCCACCGCGTGCGCCGGCTCGGTGATCTTCAGGGCGTGCTCGACCTCGCCGCGCCTCCAGGCCGGGCTGAACAGCACGACCGCCGCCCCGAGCCGCCAGATCGCCCGGACGGCGACGACGAACTCGGGCCGGTTCGAGCACATGAGCGCGACGCGGTCGCCGGGCCGCACGCCCCGCCGCGCCAGCGTCAGGGCCAGCCCGCCGGCGAGCGCGTCGAGCCGCGCGGCGCTGTACTCGCGCTCCTCGAAGGCGAGCGCGGTCCGCTCGCCGCGCGTTGACCGCCCGCTCATGTCACCGAGGAAGTGTTCGCCGGGTCGCCGTGCTCCCCCAGCCGGGGCGGCGCGCCGTAGCGGGGCTCGTATCCGGCGACCTTGATCGGGCTGCCGACCAGCCGGTACTCCCCCGCCTTCACGATGACGTCGGGGGCGGCCAGCAGCGCCTCCGGCAGCGTCCGGACGGCGGCGGCCGGGATGCCGAGGGGGCGCAGCCGGGCCTCCCAGCCCGCGGCGGTGTCCGTGGCGAGGACGCCCGTCACCACGGCGAGGACCTCCTCGCGCCGGGCCACCCGCTCCGCCATCGTCGGGAAACCCTCGACGCCCGTCTCACCGCAGAACGCCTTCCAGAAGCCGTCATGCGTGATGAACAGCGCGAGATGTCCGTCGGCGGTCGGGAAGAGCTGCGCCGGAACGTAGTACGAGTGCGCCCCGAACGGCAGGCGGCGCGGCTCGGCACCCTCGTTGAGGTAGGCGGACGCGCGGTAGTTGAGCTGGGACAGCATCACATCGCGCAGCGACACCTCCACCTGGCCGCCGCGTCCCGACACGATCTGGGCGAGCAGCCCCAGCGCGGCGGTCAGCCCCGCCGAGTTGTCGGCCGACGAGTAGCCCGGCAGCGTCGGCGGCCCCGACGGATCGCCGGTCAGCGCGGCGACCCCGGTCGCGGCCTGGACGACGTAGTCGAAGGCGGGATGGTCGCCGGCGTGCAGGCCGAAGCCGGTGAGCGCGACGCAGACGATCCGCTCGTTGTGCCGCCGCAGCGCCTCGTAGGTGAGCCCGAGCCGGTGGATCGCGGACGGCTTGAGGTTGACCAGGAGGGCGTGCGCCTCCGCGACCAGTTCGCCCAGCCGGGCCTGCCCGTCCTCGGCGGTCAGGTCCAGCCGGACGCTGCGCTTGCCGCGGTTGAGGCTGGCGAAGTAGGCGTCGCTCACCTGCCGCGACAGGTCCCCGCCCGGTGGCTCGATCTTGGTGACCTCGGCGCCGAGGTCGGCGAGCATCATCGTGGCGTAGGGGCCGGCGAGGATGTGGCCGACCTCCAGCACGCGGACGCCCGCCAGCGGCCCGGCGCTCATCTCAGCTCCGCCGCCAGCCCGGCGAGCATCTCCTTGGTCCGCTCCTTGGAGGCGACCAGCTCGTCCCGGCCCTCGCCGATCGGCAGCAGCCGCACCGACAGGTCGGTGACGCCGGCGTCGGCGAACCGGCGCAGCCGCGCCCTGATGGCCGCCTCGTCGCCGGCCGCGCAGATGTCGCCGACGTCGCGGGCGGCGCCGTACTCCAGCAGCCGCTGGTAGTTCGGGGAGATCTCCGCCTCGCCGAGGATGCGGTTGGCGCGCTCGCGCGCCGCGTCCACCTCCGACGGCCTGCACAGGCACACCGGGACGCCCGCGACGATCCGCGGCGCGGGACGTCCGGCGGCCTCGGCCGCCGCCGTGATGCGCGGGACGACGTGCTCGCCGACGGCCTTCTCGTCCGCCATCCACAGCACGGTCCCGTCGGCGCGCTCCCCCGCGAGCTTCAGCATCACCGGGCCGAGCGCGGCGACCAGCACCGGCAGCGGGCCCACCGGCCCGAGGCCCAGCGGGTTGTGCACGGTGAACGTCTTGTTCTCCACCTCGACCGGGCCCGGCCCGGCGAACGCGGCGTCGAGGACGTCGAGGTAGTCGCGGGTGTACCCGGCGGGCCGCTCGTAGGGCAGCCCGAGCATGTCCCGCACGATCCAGTGGTGGGACGGGCCGACGCCGAGCGCGAGCCGCCCGCCCGTGGCGGCCTGCGCGGACAGCGCCTGCCGCGCCAGCGCGATCGGATGCTGCGCCTGCAGCGGGACCACCGCGGTCCCGATCTCGATCCGGTCCGTCGCCGTGCCCATCAGCGCCACCGCCAGCAGCGCGTCGAAGTCCGTCGGGACCTGCGGCACCCACACGGTGTCCAGCCCGGCGGACTCGGCCCACCGGGCGTCCTCCACCATCCGCTTCGCCTTGCGGGCGGAGTCCCCGCGCTCCGGCCCGCTCATCACACCGATCCGCACGGCTCCTCCAAGGTCGCCAGGTCAGGTCAACGCGCACGCGGCCGGGTGCCGGCCCGGCCGCGTGCGCCTCCGCGCGCGCCGTGCGCGGAGGGTCAGGGGGTCATCCCCGCTCCGTCGAGGCGGGGGCGGCGGTCAGCGCGCGCACCCCGTCCACGAGCTCGTCGAGCGGGGTGCCGGTCGGGAACACCGCGGCGGCGCCCGCCTCGCGCAGGCGCGGGACGTCGGCCGCCGGGACGGTCCCGCCGACGATGACGGTGATGTCGCCGGCGCCGGCGGCGCGCAGGCCCTCGACGGTGCGGGCGGTGAGCGCCAGGTGCGCGCCGGACAGGATGCTGAGGCCGACGACCGCGACGTCCTCCTGCAGCGCGATCGCGACGATGTCCTCGACGCGCTGCCGGATGCCGGTGAACACCACCTCGAAGCCTGCGTCGCGCAGCGCGCGGGCGACGACCTTCGCGCCGCGGTCGTGGCCGTCGAGGCCGGGCTTGGCGATCAGGACGCGGGCCGGCATCAGAACACCACCGGCTGCTGGAACTCGCCCCAGACCGCCTTCAGCGCGGCGACCATCTCGCCGACCGTGCAGTAGGCGCCGGCGCAGTCGATCAGGGGTCCCATCAGGTTGTCCTCGCCTTCGGCGGCACGGGACAGGTCGGCGAGCCGGGCGCGGACGCCGGCGGGATCGCGCTCCGCCTTCACCCGCGCCAGCCGCTTCAGCTGCCGGTCCCGGCCGGCCGCGTCCAGCTCGTAGGTCGCGATCTCGGGCGCCGGCTCGTCGGAGGCGAACCGGTTGACGCCGACGACCGGGCGCGCGCCCGACTCGACATCGCGCTGGAGCCGGTACGCCTCGTCGGCGATGAGGCCCTGCAGGTAGCCGTCCTCGATCGCGCGGACCATCCCGCCGTGCCGGTCGAGGTCGTCCATGATCTCGACGATGCGCGCCTCGGTCGCGTCGGTGAGCGCCTCCACGAAGTAGGAGCCGCCGAGCGGGTCGGCGACCCGGGCGACGCCCGTCTCGTGGGCGAGGATCTGCTGGGTGCGCAGCGCCAGCGTCGCCGACTCCTCGCTGGGCAGCGCGAACGGCTCGTCCCACGCGGCGGTGAACATCGACTGGACGCCGCCGAGCACCGACGCCATCGCCTCGTAGGCGACCCGCACGACGTTGTTGCGCGCCTGCGGCGCGTACAGGGACGCGCCTCCCGCCACGCAGCCGAACCGGAACATCGACGCCTTGTCGGTGGTCGCGCCGTAGCGCTCCCGGACGATGGTCGCCCAGCGCCGCCGTCCCGCCCGGTACTTGGCGATCTCCTCGAAGAAGTCGCCGTGCGTGTAGAAGAAGAACGACACCTGCGGCGCGAACTCCTCGATCGTCATGCGGCCGCGCTCGACGACGGTGTCGCAGTAGGTCACCCCGTCGGCGAGCGTGAACGCCATCTCCTGGACGGCGTTGGCGCCGGCGTCGCGGAAGTGCGCGCCCGCCACCGAGATCGCGTTGAACCGCGGCACCTCCGCGGCGCAGAACTCGATGGTGTCGGCGATCAGCCGCAGCGACGGCTCGGGCGGCCAGATCCAGGTGCCGCGCGAGGCGTACTCCTTGAGGATGTCGTTCTGGATGGTGCCGGTGAGCTTCGCGCGCGGCACCCCCCTGCGCTCGGCCGCGGCCACGTAGAACGCCAGCAGGATCGCGGCCGTCCCGTTGATGGTGAAGCTGGTGCTGATCGCGTCCAGCGGGATGCCGTCGAACAGGATCTCGGCGTCGGCGAGGGTGTCGACGGCGACGCCGACGCGGCCGACCTCGTCGGCCACCTCCGGATCGTCGGAGTCGTAGCCGCACTGGGTGG
This sequence comes from Actinomadura montaniterrae, assembly GCF_008923365.1. Lineage (GTDB taxonomy): Bacteria > Actinomycetota > Actinomycetes > Streptosporangiales > Streptosporangiaceae > Spirillospora > Spirillospora montaniterrae. The sequence continues at coordinate 1,672 of NZ_WBMR01000061.1, read as the reverse complement.
GCAGGTCCAGCGCCACGGAGAGCCCGGTGCCGCCCTGGTCGAGCAGGTAGCGGTAGCGGCGGTTGGACTCCTCCGCGGTGCCGAACCCGGAGTACTGCCGGAACGTCCAGAGCCGGCCCCGGTAGCCGGAGGCGTAGTTGCCGCGGGTGAACGGGAAGCGACCCGGCTCGGGCGGCTCGGCCCCCGCGTCCGCCGGCCCGTAGACCGGCTGGAGCGGGATGCCGGACGCGGTCCGCGTGAGATCCGTCTTCGCGGGATCGTTCATCGCCGGATGCGGACGCGTCATACGGACATCAGGCGGGCGAGGTTGCCGCCCATGATCTTCGCCTGGTCGGCCTCGGACAGCCTGCCGAGCGCGTCGACGTAGCTGACCGGGTCGGCGAGCCCCTCCGGGTGCGGGTAGTCCGAGCCGAACAGCACCCGCTCGACCCCGATGAGGCCGGCGAGCTCGGCCATGTCCTCCTCCCAGAACGGGCTGACGTGGATGTTGCGCTTGACGGCCTCGACCGGGTCCTCGGTGAACGCCTCCGGCGCCTTCTTGTGCACGTCGGCGAGCTGGTCGAGCAGCGGCGGCAGCCAGGACGAGCCGTTCTCGATGACCGCGATCTTCAGCTCGGGGAACCGCGACAGCAGGCCGTGGCAGGCCATGGACCCCACCGCGTCGGTGACCGGCCGCCACTCGGCCAGCATCCGGAACGCGTTGGTCTTGAACGGCAGCATCTCCGCGCCGTGGCCCTCCCAGTCGTTGGCGTACCGGCTGTAGCCGCTGTCGGAGGAGTGCATCCCGACCAGCACGCCCTCGTCGACGATCCGCTTCCAGAACGGGTCGAACTCGGGGAGCGCGAACGAGCGCGGGCCCCGGTACCCGGGGACGGGCGCGGGCCGGATCAGCACGACCTTCGCGCCGCGCTCCAGGCACCAGTCCAGCTCGGCGATCGCCTTCTCCACGACGGGCAGGCTGATGACCGGGGTGGTGTAGATGCGGTCCTTGTAGTTGAAGGACCAGGTCTCGTGCAGCCACTGGTTGAGGGCGTGGACGACCACGTGGATGAGGTCGGGGTCGTCGCGCATCCGCTCCTCGATGAGGCTGGCGAGCGTGGGGAACATCAGCGTGCGCTGGATGCCCAGCTCGTCCATCAGCTCCAGGCGCGGGCCCGGCTCGCGGAACGCGGGGACGGAGCGCATCGGCTCGCCGAAGATCTCCCGCTTGCTCTTGCCCTCGGGGTTGCCGTGCCGGAAGTAGTCCTCCATCGCGCCCGGGCGGGCGACGACGTCGAAGGTGGGGTTGGGGATGTACTCGCTGATCTGGCCGCGGATCGCGATCTTGGTGCGTCCGTCCACCTGGACGTAGCGGATGGCGCCCGCGTACTGCTTCGGCAGGTACCGGGTCAGGGCGTCCTGCGTCTCGTACAGGTGGTTGTCGGCGTCGAACAGCGGATACGGCAGCGCGCGCGTCGTCATTGAGATCCTCCTTTACCGATAGCGAGAATACTATTCTCACTATGCGCGCATCGCAATGTCCCGGCGGAGCAGGAACTTCTGGATCTTGCCGCTGGCGGTGCGCGGGAAGTCCTCGACGGCGTGCAGCTCCTCCGGCCACTTCTGCCGGCCGAGCCCCGCCCGCTCCAGATGGGCCCGCATCTCCTCGATCGTCGGCGCCGCGGCGTCCGGC
>NZ_WBMR01000060.1 GCF_008923365.1 Actinomadura montaniterrae | reverse complement strand
CTGCAGGCCGGGCGGCAACGCCCGGCCCTTGCTGCCGATCTTCTTGCGGTGCCGGCGGACGACGCCGGTGGCGTAGGTCAGAGTCTGGCGCGACAACGGCAGCGAAGCACGATACAAAAGCATGCGGGGCCTCTGGTGCGGACGAGGGATTGTGAGAGATCAACCGTCCTACCAGGGGCTCCTTGACGTTCCGGGGCAGCCACACCGACCGCGACCACCATGTGATCAGCAGACCCCGCACGGCTGCTGAAAAAGGGTTCCGTGTATTTCCTTCCCGAGTCATCTATAGCAACTCTATGAGAGCACTCTTCAAGAACGGCTGGACTCTTGCGGCGATTCGGTTGGGTGCCGCTGAATCACGATGACTGAGGGGTGGGGCGCACAGAGATGTTCGGCGCGTCGGCGACGAGGGATGTTCGCAGCGACGACCCAATGGGTTGTTACGACTTCGGGCGATCGACGGCCTGCCGGTCCAGAGCTGTCTGCGCCTCTGGTGGGAGCTCGGCGCCGTCGAGTTCGAACATCAGCGACCGGATGGTCGTGGGCGGATCAGTGCGACCGGTCCCCCAGTGACCGGTGAGAAGTAACGGCCCCTCACATGCCCGCACCGCGTCACCCACACCGTGACCCGTACGCAATCCCCGCGGCATAGCGCGTTCCTGTTGGATGGTCGGTGAGTTCGGCCATGTCCGCACGACCCCAGACCGGCGCATGGGCATCGCCTGCGGGGCAGCGTCCGCCCCGGTCCACCAGGGCCAAAGGGCCGCCTGTGCGGGACTTCGCTCGCAGCCAGAGCCGAAGCGATGAGGTCGTTGTCACGGAAGGAAGCCGACGCCATGTCCGCACGGTACGCCAACGCATTCCTGACCGTGACCAGTACGACAACTGGCGCTCCAACACGGCCACCTGATGCCGCAACACCAGAATCCCGGTTTCCTTCTCCCGATCAGTCAGCGGGAGAAGGCGGAGGGCCGCGAAGGTGTTCGTCACCGGTCAAGTAGGCCAATCGCAACAGCACAGCCACCCATCATCCCGCGACACAGCGGCGTCGTGCCCCACCCCGAAACCGTCCAAGTCAGGTGCCACCGCATGCCAGGCACTACGTCTCTCACCTGTGCGGACCTAGTTTTCAGAAAGCACAGGACCGGCCTTGCTGACCGGGCCTCCGTTCCCGGCGAAGCCGGCACACATCGTCTTCCGCCAGTGCGGGGCTGCGGTGCGATGCCGACGCTCGCGCGGAATTCATTCAGCAGACATTCAGGAGAGGAAGCCTCCAAAGGCCACTGTGGACTGCCACGCCTGGAATTTGAAGGTGGGCCCCCTATAGGTGAACTTGCCAGTGGCCAGGTCGACGATGGCGCCGCGCTTCTCCTCGGTGGGGATGTCGTTCCTACCGCGCGGTTCGAAGGCACCGGCCGGGCTCCTCACGCTGAAGTACTTCGTCGGTCCCGCCCAGGCCAAAACGGCTCCGACTCCTCCGCGCACCGGGCGCACGGAAGTGACCTTGCCTGTGTGCGCGTCTACGAGCACGGCTTTGTCCAGGGTGGGCGAGGGAGTGACCAGAGTGCGTCCGTCAGGTGAGAGCAGGTTGCCGGGGACGCCGGTCAGCTTGACCCCGGAATCGAGGCTTATCCGAACTCGCACGGCGCCGTCCGGGGCGGCGAACACAAGAGGCTTTTCCTTCCGGCTCCAGACGTTCCCGAGAACGATCGTCGACGCGTCCTGGTCGAAACCGATCAGGTCGCCGGAGGGAAGGGCCGTGAGGGCGCCGCTGCTGACATCGGCCAGCAGCGTGCGACGCTGGCCGGGCTCGCCCGAGGTGACCGCGAGCCGCGTTCCGTCATTGGAGAACAGCAGGCTGCCGGGCGCCCTGGCCAGCTGCGGACCGGTTGTTCGCTGTCCGATCAGAGTCGCCTTGCCCGTTGACAGGTCACGGACAACGAGGCGCCGGTCCGCTGCCCGGTAGTACGCCAGGCGCAGGCCGTCCGGGCTGATCGCCATCCCCGCGTCGCCGCTCATGTAATCGTCGGGCTTTACCACCATGGAGCCGATCCCGTCCGCGAGCCGCCACTGCTTCCCAGAGCGGCCGACCACCCGCCACTGGGCACAGTCGCCCGAGACGCTCGTGGTCTCCTCGAGGCTCTGCTTCCTGCAGTGGTCCAGGAAGGCGAACATGATCGGCTCGACCATGCCCGACGGCAGTGGGCCGGGCAGTACACCCGGGGGGTTAAGGATCTTGCCGGGCTCGGTGACCAGAGGCGGGGCCGGCTGTTCGATGGGTTCGGCAGGCTCGGTGCCGCGCCCGACGAGCGTCGCGCCGATGAGGATCGCGGCGGCAATGGCGGCGGCAACGGAGGGGACAGTGATGAGGCGGACGCGCCTGCGGCGGTGCACACCGGCGAGGACCCGGTCGGCGCTCACCTCGCGCGGCGCCCCCTCGGCCAGCTCGTGCAGTGCCTCGTGCAGGTGCGGGCTCATCGTGCCACCTCCGAGATCTCGATGTCGGTCAGGAGATAGACAAGGCCGGGTTCGAGGGCGCGCAGCCGAGCCAGGGCACGGTGGGTCTGGCTTTTCACGGTGCCGATCGAGCAGCCCAGCAGCCGCGCGGTCTCGATCTCGGAGCGGTCCTCGTAGAAGCGCAGCACGATCATCGCGCGCTGCTTGGCGGTCAGCCTCCCGAGCGCCTGGCCGAGGAGCATCGACCGTACGGCGCGGTCGGCGATGTCCGGATGACCCGCGGGCTCGGGCGGCGCCGCGGTCGGGTAGCCGTGTCTGCCCCGCCGCTTCCACCAGTTGAGGTGCTCGTTGTAGAGGATCTTGCGGACGTAGGACTCGGGGTCACCGCCGCTCGATACCCGCTGCCACCGGGGCGCGAGCTTGACCAAGGTCGTCTGCACGAGGTCCTCAGCGAGATGCCGGTCACCGGTGAGCAGGAACGCCGACCGCAGCAGCGCCGGGCCTCGAGCCACAACAAACTCAGGCAAACCGTCGTATCGCACCATCCGCCTCCTTATCACTCGTTACACACACCTAAGAGGCGGCAAAGGTTGGCACCCGGATGAAATTTATTTGATCAAGGCTGGCCATCCGGCTAGGGCCTGGTTCTTGGGTCAGGTGCGGAGCAGGATGGGCAGTTGATGGCGCGGTCGAGGGCGTTCGGCGCTTTAGTGCCCGAGGTCGAAGCCGGGTGGTTGGCCACGGCGGCGTCCCTGGCCGCGGCAGCGCTGCTCTTGCTCGGCCGGCACGGAAATCGTGCGTCCGATCCGCGTCGCCACAGGCACGCGCGGCTGGCGCGCGAGGAGTAGGTCCTGTCGGCCCGCACGAGGTCGGGGCGACGGCACGGGCGGCTCAGCTGGCCGTGCAAGGTTGACAACGTTCACGACGGCGAGGAACTGCAGGCTACCCCTCGACCGAGCCCCCAAGAAGACGCTTCGAAGCCATCGCGGTGATAGCCGGTGAGGGGCTGCCCATCAAGGTCTGCTGCCGCGTTCTGGGCGTCTCTGAGTCCGGGTCTCCACATGTGGCGCAAGCGGCCACCCCTCGATGCGATCGATCCGGCACGCCTGGCTGACCGAACAGATCCGCCGGGTGCACACCGACTCCCGCGGCACCTACGGCGGACAGCGCGTGCACACCGAACTCACCCTCGGCCTGGGCACCCAGGTCGGCCACGGGGCCGCAGACGACGCTGATGCGCCGCGCCGGCCTCCGTGGCCTGCCCGCCTCCCGGCGGCGCCGCCCGATCCACCAGACACCGACAGCAGCCGACCCGGTCGGTTGTCGGTTCGTCCGCGACCGACCCGACCAGTTGCGGGTCACCGACATCACCGAACACCCGACCCGCGAGGGCAAGGTCTACTGCTGCGTGGCCCTGGACGCCTTCTCCCGCAAAATGGCCGGCTGCTCCACCGACTCGGCACAGACCGCCACGCCGGTCACCAACGCCCTGGGCATGGCCATCCAGAACCGCCGACCCGAGCCCGGGACCTTGATCCACTCCGATCACGGAGTGCAGTCCGCCCAGTTCACCTCCTGGATGTTCACCCAGCGTGCCAAGGCCTCCGGACTGGTCGCCTCGATGAAATCGATCGGCGACTGCTTCGACAACGCGGTCATCGAGTCGTTCTGGGGCCGGATGCAGGTCGAGCTGCTCAACCGGCAGCGGTGGCGCACCCGAATCGAGCCGGCCAACGCGATCTTCGAGTACCTGGAGATCGTCCACAACCGCCGACGCCGCCACAGTGCCGCAAGGGATGCTCAGCCCCATCGAGTACGAAAGACACCACTCAGCCCAACTGATCGCGAGAGATTCCAGCATCCCGACCCCACAAAACTCGGGGTACATCACGGACCTCATCGAACCCGGTGGGCTTCAGATCGGGTCCTACTCGCCGCGTTGTCGCGGATGCTGCCCGCGGCACGTGGGAGCACGTTCATGGTGACGCCCGCGACGTTACTGCGGTGGCACCGTGAGCTGGTCGCCCCGCCGGCCACCGGTCCAGCAGGAGATCCGCCGGCTGGTGCTGCAACTGGCCGGCGAGAACTCGGGGTGGGGCCATCCCCGCCTCCACGGTGAGTTGGTCGGGCTCGGTTACCGGGCGTCGGCGGTCACGGTGTGGCGGATCCTGCGCCGCGCCGGTGTGGAGCCGGCACCGCGACGGACCGACGCGCCCTGGGCCGCGTTTCTGCGCGCCCAGGCCTCCGGCGTCCTGGCCTGCGATTTCTTCACCGTCGATACCGCCTTCCTCCAGCGGATGTTCGTGGTGGAGATCGCTACCCGCCGGGTCCACATGCTGGGCTCCACCCGCAACCCGACGGGCGCGTGGGTGACGCGCCAGGCTCAGAATCCGCTGATGGACCCGGAGGCGAGCGCAGGGTTGATCGGCAGCCTCCGCCGCGAGTGCACCAACCGGTTACTGATCTTCTCCCGACGCCATCTGGAAGCCATGCTCAGGATCAACGCCGATCATTTCAACGGCCGTCGTCCACATCGTTCCCTGGGACAACGACCTCCCACTCCAGCGATCACCACGTCTGAAGCGACACGGAGCCCCAGGTCGAACGCAGAATCCGATATCGAAGCCCCACAGGAGGCCACGAGCCGGTGATCTGCGCAAGCCATCGGGCGAGCGTGATTCCGGAAGATGTCTGGATTTCGGGACATAGCCGCTACACGATCACGGTCGTTGGATACTTGCCCGGTGATGAGCGTTCTCTACGTGGTGGGCGATCGGTCGGCATGACGAGCCTGCGGATGCGGGCGGCGGCCGCGTTCGCCGCCGTGGCGCTGCTCTCCTCGGCGCTGGCGTCCGGGGTCGGGTATCCGTTGATGCGGAACGCGACGCTCGAACGCACTCAGGACGCGGTGACGTCCCAGGTGCGGCAGACCGTCGCGCGGCTGGTGCCCGTGCGGATGCCGGTGGACGCGGGCCGGACGCTGGCGGGGACCCTGGAGGCGGCGCTGCGCAGCGCCGACGGCCGCCAGCGGGCCTGCGTGGTGACGCCGCCGCTGACCCGGCCGGCGCTTTCGCCCTCTCCCGGGTGCCTGCATGTGCCAGTGCCGGGCGCTTTCGCCGCGCGGGCCGCGCGGGCCATGGTCGTCCAGCGGGTGCGGTACGCGGGCGGGCTGTACATGCTGGTCGGGACATCCGTGGCCGGATACCGCGTGGCCGACGCGCGGCGCACCACCCCGCCGATCGTCCTGGTCAGCGTCGACCTGGACCGGGAGGCCGCCGACCTGCGGTCGTTCACCCGAGCGATGGCTACGGCGGATGCCGCCGCGCTGCTGTTCGGGCTGGGGCTGGCGCTGGCGGCCGCGCACGGGCTGCTGCGCCCGGTGCGGCGTCTCGGCGCGGGGGCGCGGGCGCTCGCCGAGGGCGAGTTGACGACGCGGGTGGAGGTCCGGGGTCACGACGAGCTGGCCGACTTGGGTCGCGCGTTCAACCAGGCGGCGATCGCTCTGGAGACCACGGTAACCGGGCTTCGCGCGGTGGAAGCGGCGGCGCACCGGTTCGTGGCGGATGTCTCGCACGAACTGCGCACCCCGCTCACCTCGATGACCGCGCTCACCGACGTGCTGGAGACCGACCCGGACCCGGCGGCGGCGCGGCTGGTGGTGACCGAGACGCGCCGGCTCGGCACTCTGGTGGAGCACCTGATCGAGATCAGCCGATCGACGCGGGCGCGGCCGCGCTCGTCACGGACGAGGTGGTCGTGGCCGACACCGTCGCGGCCGCTCTCGGCGCGCGCGGCTGGTCCGACCAGGTTACGGTCACGGTCCCCGACGACCTGGTCGCGCGCGTGGATCCGCGCCGATTCGACGTCATCGTGGCCAACCTTGTCGGCAACGCGTTCCGGCACGGACGGCCGCCGGTGCGCCTGGAGGCCCGCCGCCTGCGGCGCGACGGCGTGCCCGGGTTCCAGTTGTCGGTCGCGGACGCCGGACCGGGTGTCCCCGACGACCTGCTGCCGCTGATCTTCGACCGGTTCGTCAAGGCCGGCGCGGCCCGCTCGGCGAGCGAGGGCAGCGGACTGGGCCTGGCGATCGCGCGAGAGAACGCCTTGCTGCACGGCGGCACGCTGGAGGTGTCCGCCGGACGTGAGGCGGGTGCGGTGTTCACCCTCTGGCTGCCCCTGGAAGCAACATCATGAGGAGCAGGAACGCGCTCACGGTGCTCATCGTCCTGGCCATGGTGTGCGGGTGCGGCCTCCAGCCATCCGACGCCACCAAGGTGGGGTCGCTTCCCACCGCGCGGGGCCCGGTCGTCAACAACACCGTCTACTTCGTCAGGAACGGCAAGCTCGTGCCGGTGGTCCGGCCTGGACTACCGGGTGCTCCGCTGATGCCGTTGTGGCAGCTCGGGTACGGCGTCACCGACAAAGAACGCAGCGCGGGGCTCAGCAGCACACTGCCCGGTGTCGGAATCGTCACCGGACTGCCCGACCCGTCCTTGCACGAGATCGATCCACCCGAGGCCCCACCAAGGGCCGTCGGCGAAACAGGCGACTCCGACACCATCACATTGGCCCTGCAGACCACCATCCGGCCGGAGAAATGGCCCCGCGTCTGGCAGGCGCAGATCGCCTGCACCGCGCAGGCGATCCCCGGCATCAACCAGGCCGAACTGAACATCTTCGACGGCCGACCAGGCCGCACCGTGCGATGCGCCGACTACCGCGATCTGCTCAGCCCCGCAGCCAACTGATCCATTGCCCAAGAGGCACCCGGCTGATCGATCGCAAGTTCACAGTTCCAGCTCCCCTGACCGAGCTGTGACGGCGGCATCGCCTACCTTCCCAGTCGGGAAGGATCGATCCCTCCACCGCGCAACCATGATTTGACCTCTAATGAGGGCCCAACTACCGAATGATCGGTCGCTGACCATCGCCTGCGACCACCTGCGCGACCGGCTGCTGTTCGCGCTGCTGCTGGACTGCGGGGTGAGAATCGGCGAGGCGTTCGGCCTGCGGCACGATCCGGCCGGTCGCAGCCTCCAGCACCGAACGCGCGGACCTGTGGCGCGCCCTCGATGCCGAACCCGAGCCGGGCTGCCCAGCCGCCGCACCGGCCCCGCCGTTCCTGGCCTACCTGACCACCGACGCCCCGCAGGCGAGGGCGATCGGCGCAAGGCGGTGCGGCTGCGCGGTCGCGTCATGACCGCCGCGCGCAGCGCGGCCGAATAGCACCGCACCTCGTTCTCCGCGACCGAGTCCACCGTCACGATCGGCATCTACGGGCGCGACGCCGACCTGTGGATCCACCCCAGCTCCGCGCCGCATGCTGGGCTGGCCCCGTGTGTGCCTCGCCGCCCCGAGGTCTCCTTTACCGACCCTGAGATGAACACCTGGGGCGACTGCGAGGGCAAACTCTTGGCGGACGCCACGTCATACGTCCTCGTCGAGCGTTACGGCCATTGGGCCGTGGGCTGGCGATGGGCCCGCGACGAGGGGGACTTCGACCGCAGCCCGGTCGGCAGCTGGCGCTGCCCGCGGGACTCGATCACCACGCCGGAAGAAGCATTCGGCCGCGTCGTCGCGGGCGCTGTGCGAGTGGCGCGCGTGGCTGGAGATTTTCGCCGATGGGTTTGAGGCCTACCCGCTGGGTCCGGCCGCTGTCGCCGACCAGCGGAGCCTGTGGGAGCAAGCCGCCCGGAACCTGATCCTGCAGGCCGTTGACCGCACCGGCCATGGCGGCTGGAACGCGCACTGTGCACAAGTGCTCACCTGATTTCCCCAACGCTGGCATGTTGCAGCCGAGGACGCGGCGGCTCAGGTCGACGACGCCGCCGAACGGCTCTCCCACTCCCTGCATCAGGTCGGCACCGCCCTTCCTTTTGAGCCCGGCTCCGGTGAGCCCACACCATGAGCGCTGGGTTCGCTGTGTCGACGTCCACCGCCTGGCGCTATGTCAACGGACCCTCGACGCGCTGGGCAGACCGCTCGCCCAACCTGGGCGCCGTGTTGTCCCGGGCATGCCGTGACCGGCTGGGGTACCTGATCCTGCACGGCACGCTCATTTGCGATTGATCGGGTGGCTGTCGACCGACCCTTCTACTCCGGAAAGCATCGCAAGCACGGAAGGAATTTGCAGGTCGTCGCCGATCCGAACGGCGAACTGCCGTGGGTGTCGAGGCCGTTGAGCGGGGCGGTGCACGACCTGGCGGCCGCAAGGATCTGGGGCATCGTCCGCGCGCTGACCGGTACTCGCCTGCCCGTGCTGGCAGACAAGACCTATCAGGAGCCGGCGCGCACGTCCTCACGCCGCACCGGGGACGCGGCAGGCCCGAGTCTCAAAAGACCGCCAATCGTGCGCACGCGCGGCTGCGCGGGCAGGGTGAACGCGCCAACGCCCAGCTCACAAAGCATGGCGGCTCCTGCACAAGCTACGTTGCTGCCCCTGACGAGCCAGCAACATCGCCAAAGCCGCCCACGTTCTTCACCCTACGCGAAGCTGCATGCAGAAAAGGGACTCATCGACCCATCAAAGCAGCTGTATAATCAAAGGGCATCGCATGGCCTTGTCTGGAGTTTCATGTCCGAATGGAAGAGGGATTTCTTTACTCGTCGTCCCATTTGCGGACTGATCACGTCGCTCGCCGGTGGATCACCGGACCCCATAGAATGGGAAGTGCTACGTTATCAACGTCTTCTTTGCCCTGACTATATAGAAACGGCTTTCAGTTCCGCCAGAGTCGACTTTGTCGCAGCCGAACTTGACTATATGTCACAGACCCATGAGGACACCTTGCTCGCGCAAGCCGGGTCCAGCGTGCAGTCGACCTGGCAGATCGCAGCACGGGAACATGCGGGCAGCATTCCCGGTCTGCTCGCCCTGCTGGCGCAACTGATGCGACAGGTCGGCACGAAACCACCGCCGGACTTCGACGAGGTGCCATTGGGCAGATGGGAGGCCATGGAAAGATATCCTCGACTCTTCAATCTGGCCGAACTAGTCAAGGAATGCTCGGTATCGAGCGAACACGCCATCACCAATGAACATCCCCAGGGATGTCAATACTATGTATCGCCCATGATAGCGGAAGCCCTGGAAGCACTTGCCCTGTGCCAGCAATACCGAAAGTTCCGCAGACTATTCCGTCAATTCGTTTATCTTGAAGCCGAAGAGCTTGCTGCGATCGCGGATGCCGCATTTGAGCACATGAAAGTCCACCATCGCCGAAGAACCTGGATCTCACCGGCCGACTTCAGTCGATTTTAAGAGCGCATCCCACGTGATCATGGGGCTTTCTGCAGAATAACGCAAGATCGTGCTGTCGAGTCTTGCGCTCAGGTTGGCGCCAGACGATAGTGCCCTGGACTTGTTGGATTGCGAGCCTCGACAGTGCCAAGGTGATTTCAAAGTCGTTGGGTGAACTCTGCCCCTGACGCTAGGTGAGTAGCGGAGAGCTCGTAGAAAGTTCCGGTCGATCGTTTGCGCGGCCTACTTGATCTGGATGACGCTGTCGGTGCCGAACAGGCCGAGAGTAAGGTTGCGGGGGTGGCCATGGCGCGAGGGCCGTTGCCGGTCCCAGGCTTGCTGGTCATCTTCTCGCCAGGCGGTGTCTTTAGCCGGCGTTCGAGATCTCGATTCCCTGGCGGCGGCGTTCGAAGTGTTCCGGTGGGCGATGGCGGCCGGGGGACGGCGATGGTCACGCGGCCGGGCGAGCAGCGAGCTTTCCTCAGGATGCGCCAGCCTTTGAGCGTCGCCGTACCCTGCTCGCCCGCGTGCGGACCTGGGCGTGGTGTCGTGAACAGCTTCTTGTGCTTGCCGGGTTGTGGCTCTTACGCCCGACGTGACGTTCACGGCGCTCCACCTTCGGCAGCAGCGGCTCGGTCCAATCCCACAGGCTGCCGGCACGATCCATGGGGATCGCTCACCCTTGCGCACCCCACACCATACCGGCCATCACCACATTTCGCATCACATACACTGGTGGTTGTAGAATCGCTTCGCCGTAAGGGCCGACTCTTTTATAGAGGCGTGCCTAGGTCAGTGCCTTGAAAATGAGCTGTCGGCTTCGGCGGCGGGGCGCTCAGCTTCCGCTGCCCACTTGACGCAGGCTCGCGCACAGACTTTCTGTGCCTTTCGCATGAGTTGTCGGCCGGGCGGCGGATCACCAGAAGCGGTCCGAATGAAGAACGTCCTGGTGGTGGGATGAGCCGGTGAACGACACGCCGCTCGCCTCGTGCTGGCCCCTGCCTCCACGCTGCCCCGGTGTCCAGTCGTTGCCCCGCCGTCCAAGGAACTTGGGGCGGCGCAGTGGTGCCCGAAATGGGCCACGTAGTGACTTGGTAGGAGTTTAACCGCGCTAGCCAGCACGGCCTATACCAGTGATGTTCAGCAGCTCCGCCCGTCACCGACTCCGTGAGCGACAGGAGAAGAGGCGACGTGACCATCAACGACCCGCACGGCTTGGGAGGTCTGGGTGGGCGTCGACACCCATCAGGGACATCAACATTGCGGTCGCCCTGGGCGAGCGGGGCCGCAGACTCGGCGACGTCACGGTGCCGACGACCGGCGAGGGCCACACCACATCGCTGGAGTGGCGCACTCGCGCGGCGAGGAGCTGCGCGGCTTCGCGGTCGACGTCGACGGCCTGCGCGCGGCCAGAGCGCTCTGGCCGACTAGCTCGACACCGCACCCAAGCACCGCGACGGCGACGTGGAGGCTCAGGCTCTGCGGACCCTCCAGGTCGTCAAACGCGGAGCCATCAAGGCCCGCACCTCGGCGATCAACGCCATACGTTCCGTCCCTGTCTCCGCATCTGATGAGTTGCGCGACCGGTCCCGCAACGTCAGAAAGAGTGACCTCATCGAACACTGCTTGCGGCTACGCCTCGGCACTGACGGCCCGGACGCCAGCGTGAAGAAGGCGCTGCGCCGCCTGGCGCGCTGTTGCAAGATGCTCAACGAGGAGCGGGCCGACGTCGACGCCGTGATCGACGTGCTCGTCCACCGCTGCGCGCCCGCGTTGCTGGAGCTGGACGCCATCGGGCCGGGCATCGCGGTCACGCTGCTGGTTACGGCGGGCGACAACCCGCAGCATTTGCGCAGCGAGGCCAGCTAGCCCATATGGCCGGGCCCACGCCACTGCCCCTGCCCACCCGGCAGCAGCCTCACCAGCGGCTGGCACCGCTTCAACCGCGGCGGCAATCGCCAGACCAACAACGCCCTCTGGACGATCGTGCTGACCCGCGTCCGGATGGACCAGTGCACCAAAGACCACGTCGCCCGCCGCACGGCCGAGGGCAAGACCAAGTAGGAGACCGTCCCCTGCCTCAAGCGCTAACGTCGCGCGCGAGGTTCACCAGATGATCATTCGCTCGACGGCACTCCGGCCACCGGTTGCGCAGACATAGGAGCGTCATTCTGTTGTGCACCCTAGCCAACCCGTGGACACGCTTGATGGAGGGAGTCGGGCGTATCGAGAATCCATGCTCCCGCGAGATGGAAGCATCACCGCGGATTTGTCTCGGTGGCCGGCTCAGCTGCGAGGGAAGAGAGGGACGGGTGGAACAGGGCGCACGCCCCGCTCGCCGCCAGCAGCACTGTGCCGGTGAGCAGGCCAGCCCGCAGCCCGTGCGGGCCGTCGGCCACTGCTCCGCTAATGACCGGGCCAGCGCACTGCCCGATCCCGAAGGCGGCGGTGAGGCCAGCGATTGCGGGCGGCCACTGGGTGGGTGGCAGGCTCCGGCGGGCGGCTGCGGTGACGGTGGCGCTGACTGAGAAGAAGCTGCCGAACAGTGCGGCGGAGGCCAACTCGGCCGTGCTGCTGCTCGATAGAAGGGGAAGGCCTGAGGCCAGCGCGGTCGTCGCAACTGTCACTGCGATGCCTCTGCCTCCGCGGATCCGGCTCAAGGGCGCGGCCAGCGTCAGACCGATCACGATGCCGGCCACACCGAGGGCGAACCAAAACCATTCGAGTTGGCTCGGCGTTCGCCCGTTGGCGCGCAGATAGGCGACGGAGAAGGTCATGTAGGTGATGTAGCCCGCGCCGAACAGCCCGTAGGAGGCGAGGAGCGCGCCGACGCGACGGCGTTCCCACGATCGCGGGCCGCTCAGCACTGGCTGCGCTAGCGGCATCCGTGCAAGCACTGGAGCGACCAGCGCCAGGCACGCCGCACACAACACGCTGTCCAATAGCCAGCCCGTCCGCCAGTGGCCGGCGACCGCGATAGGTGTGACGAGGAGAGCAGAGGCCGCAATACCCAGCCCGGGCCCGGCGAAATACAAGCCCAAGGCACGTGTCTCGCGTTCGGCGGTGAGCCTCGTCAACACTGCGGCACCCGCCACGAAGGCGACAGCGCCTGCAGCCCCCGCTACCAGCCGGAGGACTGCCAGCGCTATGACGTCGCCGGTCGCGCCGCACGCAAGGACGGTCAGCGTGGCTACGGCGAGCGGGCCGAGAACGGCGTTGCGCTCGCCGAATACCGTCAGGGCACGGTCGGCGATGATCGCGCCGATCAGATAGCCGACAGAGTTGGCGGCGCTCAGCGAGCCGGAAGTGAGGCTGGACCAGCCGAGATCGTTCTGCATGGCCGGAACGAGCAGTCCGTACGCGAACCGCCCCAGCCCGTTCGCGGCAGCCGGCACCAGCATCAGTGCAAGTATCCACGCCCGAGGGCTCTTCACCGCGTACCTCCCCAGTCGATCGACTAGGAAGGACGCTAGGAGCGAGCATGGCCTGTGCTCATGGTCCAATCAGGATATGAGCTCTTGGGCCAAGCAGGGCGTGGACTTGCACCTGCACGTGGAGCGGACCTGCGGAACCGGCCTGCGTGCCGGGCTGGAGCATGCGCTGCGAACCGCAGTACGCGGCGGCCGACTTGAGGCGGGAACACGTCTGCCTTCCTCCCGTCAGCTCGCGGTAGAGCTCGGGGTCGCCCGCAACACCATCGCCGATGTCTACACCCAGCTCGTCGCTGAGGGGTATCTGACGAGCCGTCGCGGCGGGGGCACGTACGTCGCGGGAACCCCGAGCCGCACCACGGCACCCGTAACGAACGACGAGCAGGCCGGCCCGCGGTACGATCTGCGCCCCGGCCGGCCGGATCTCGGCATCTTCCCGCGTGCCGCATGGCTGGCGGCGACGCGGCGCGTGTTGGGCGCGGGGCCGTCCGACGCCCTCAGCTACGGTGACCCGCGGGGCCCGCAGACTGCCCGCCGTGCGCTTGCCGCCTATCTTGCCCGCGTCCGCGGCGTGGACGCCGACCCAGACCGCGTGGTGCTGTGCACCGGGTACCGGCAGGCGGTCGCGCTGGTGGGCGCCGTGCTCGCGCGGTCCGGCGCCATGAGGGTCGCGGTCGAATCTCCCGGCCTGCCGGAGGTGTCCCAATCGCTGGTCCGAAATGGCCTGACCCTGCTGGACCTCCCCGTCGACGACCACGGCGCCCGCACTGACCTGCTTGTGGCGCTCGAGGCGGACATGGCCGTGCTCACGCCAGCGCATCAGTTCCCGACGGGGGCGCAACTGTCCGCGGAACGGCGCGCCGCCGTGCTCGAATGGTGCCGCCGCACCGGCGGTCTCGTTCTCGAGGACGACTACGACGGCGAGTTCCGCTATGACCGCCAGCCCGTCGGTGCTCTGCAGGGCCTCGCCTCGGACCACGTTCTCTACGCCGGATCGGCCAGCAAGACCCTCGCGCCGGGACTGCGCCTGGGCTGGCTGGTCGTGCCGCCGCGCCTGCTCGACCCCATCCTGGCGGAGAAGGTTCTCGCCGACCGTCATTCCAACGTGCTCGACCACCTGGTCCTCGCCGAACTCATCAACCGCGGCGACTATGACCGGCACGTACGGCGAGCACGCCTGCGCTACCGGCGGCGCCGAGACGAACTCGCCCGTGCCCTCGCAGAGTGTGTGCCCCCGCGCCGGGCCGCGGGCGTCGCGGCCGGCCTGCATGCGGTGGTGCCGCTGCCTGAGGGCGCCCACGACGTGCTCGCCCGCCTTGACCGAGCGGGCGTGGCGGTGAACAACATGAGCCGCTACACCAGCGCACCGACCCCGGACGCCCTCGTTCTCGGCTACGCGACGCCACCAGGCCACGCTTGGCCAGCTGCTTTGACTGCTCTCACCACCGCTCTCGGCTCCTGACCTTGTCCCTGCCGGAAAACCTCGTCCGTCCAGGTCAAGCGGCATGTTCGTACTCGTTGAGAGTTCCGCCCAGACGCTGGATTCTTCGGACGTTCAGGTGGGCGATCTCGTCGGGTTCGCTGATCGGTAGAGGCAGTGGCGTCGGCGGGCGGGCGTTGGCGATGCCCTGGTGAGGCCGACGCTGGTTGTAGAAGGTCTCGAACTCCCGGAGGCCGTGGAGCAGGTGCCGCTGGTTCCAGATCAACGTGCGGTCCAGGAGGTCGCGGCGGCAGGTCTGCAACCCACCGCTCCATCACCGAGTTCATCCTTGGCAACCGCCCCCCGGTCAGCATCACCAGGGCACGGGCGAGGTGCTAACCGTACCGGGGGCCCCATAGCAAGCGAGCAATCACAAACAGACCCACGATCAAGGCCGGTGACAGCCATGCGGCTACAGGCGAACGGCGCCCAATGTTGATCAAGACCACCAGAGCGGGGGTCGATGAGAGGCCGAGGATCAGGCCTAAGGCTTCACCCAAAGGCACCGGAAGACAGTGAGACTGACCTTGGACCCCGGGCAGACTGCAGTGAATCCCGTGTGGGAGCGAGACCCCGCCGAACAGGACACCCCTCAGGAAGAACCAGAGTCCGCCCAGGAGCCACGCACCCGTGCCGAGCATCAGGCCGAGAACGCGAACCAAGCTGGGCCTAGCGTCCACACCGCGGTTACGTCGAGCGTCGATCACCACCAGAGCCCAGAGAGCCCCGAGCGCAGGTACCTCGGCCAGCGTTACCCAAAACCAGAGCCGGTATCGGTAATCTGCGTCCGGCTCTGTGTTGCAGACGTTGGCTAACCACGTCGTCGCCGTTATCGTCGCCCAGCCCGCAACGATCGAGGCCACCTGGAGCCGTGTCCCTGGCCACGCTGCGGCGTATTTGATCACGGCAAGATGTTAGACCGGTTTACCCGCCTATCCGGTTGAGAACCAACGGGAACGCCGGGTAGTTGGAGCACGTTCGTTCGTAGAACGTCCTGTGCATGGGCCAGACAGCAAAATCAGCAGACGTCGCCATACGTGATCAAACCCCGCCATGAGGTCACCACCGCGAAGCTGGCCAGTGACCTTGAACATGATGAAACTGATAAGGATGAGAACCCGTACGCCGACAGGCGTCGATGATGCCGGCGGAGGACTCGGTGGCACGACCCCCCGGACGCGCACCAGCGGTGCAGCAGCCCGGTCAGTAGGTTGAAGACATCGTCGTTGCGCCGCGGGAGTAGCCGTAGACGGTTTGCCAGGGCCGTTAGTCGTGCGGCAGATAGCGCCAGGGGATTTCGGTGCGGTCGACGTAGAGGATGGCGTCCATGATCGTGCGCAGGTGGTGTTCGGGTGGGCGGCGTCCAGTGCTCCGGCGCGGCGCCGGTCACGACAGGCGGCCAACGTAAGTTCGATCAGCTCCCAGCGGGCGTCGGACATGTCGTTGGGGTAGCGGCGTTCGGGTGCCGGCACCACAGGGCAACGCCGTGCCGACGGGTCCGCCCAGAGACGCGGCGACGTGCACCAGGGTCACGCCGCCAAGCCCTCAGCCGCTGCGATCGACGCCCAATGCGTCAAGACCTCCACCAGTGTTCCTACCGCCGACCAGGGTGTCAACGCCGCCAAGAAGATCGTCGGCCGCAATGCGGCATCGTGGTCGACACCCTCGGACTACTGCTGGCCGTCCTGGTCACCGCGCCTCCGTCCAGGACTCGACCGCCGGCACCACCCTCATCAACCAGATCGCCGCCATCCGAGCCTCCGCGCCACCTGGGCGGACGGCAGCAATCGCCAATACCTGGTCGAACACACCGCCGCGCTCGGCATCGGCATGCAGATCGCCCAACGCCGACCGGGCACCCGCGGCTCCACTCCACTGTCGCACCGCTGGGTCGTCGAGCGCACCCTGGGCTGGCTCATGCTGCGCTGCCGCTTGACCCGCGACTACAAAACCCTGCCGGCCAGCTCCGCCGCCATGATCCACATCGCCATGACCGACCTCATGACCGCCGCCTCACGACCTAGAAGAAGCCCGGCCCGCTCATTACAGCGGGCCGGGCTTGGTCCATCGAAGCAGACGCCGACTAGGCGTGCTGACCGCTCACGTTGTGGATCAATTGAAGTGCAGGGATTTGAAGCTCACGCCCGACCCGAAGACCAGAACCTCGTTGCTGCGGAATGCGAAGTGCTTCCCGTTACTCCTCCTCGCGAGCCACCCACTGTCGTCTCCAGCGGTTATCGCGACGACCTTACGGTCGGGCATGCTGTAGGTAACACCCGTTCCTTTCTCACAGACGGACCGTGGAGTACCCGAGACGAACTGGATTTTGAGCGTATGGACGGTGCAGGCGTAGTCGGCGTGAGCCGGTGAAGCTAACAGCACTCCGGCGGTAAGTGTCGCAGTTCCGGCAACTCCGGCGGCTACAAGTTTCCCGAACAACGTGCTCCTTGGATCTCGGTTCTTCGAGGCGAGGCCTACACATGAAGGATCATCCTCGTGGTGCATTTCGAGGTTCTTACTGTGAAAGTCACCGCAGATTCCCTATCCGAGTAGGCACTCTCGCGCCTTGGCGTGTCCAATCGCTGTGGAAGCGGACACACCATCACAGTCCGCGAACGGAGACAACCCGCAACTACGACTGGCGAGTAGTGCTCTCCTTGGCCCGATAGCAAGCCGCTTTCGTTGGCCACCTGGGCCAGCAGGCCTTGACTGTCCACCGAACTACTGCGCGACCTGGAACCGCTGCTGCACGATCGGCGGGCCGTCCTACGACGGCAGCGCGATCATCTGAGCGGGCTGCTGCCCGGAGACGATCGCTGGCGATTCACGATTCCTCCAGGGGCCCGCCCTCTCGTTGCGACTGACCACCATGCGGGCCGATCTCGTCCCGAAGCACGCCCGCACCCACGGGCTCGAACTCTCCCCTGAGCCGTCGTTCGCCGCCGACACGACCCACCCTCACCATCTGCGTCCGCCCTACACCTCACCGATCAGCGCTGGACCGCATCGCCACCGTTCTGCATCTCGCATGCGGCAATCAAGGCGCAGGAGGAGCCGATGTGCTGCGCGCGTGCGCACGACCATCAGCGCGACTACTGGACGAATGTCCGCACGGCCAGCACGGCGATGAGGGCCCGGCGCCCCCTCCCGTGACCAGCCGTCCCCCGTACCCGGTGAGCCGGCGGGGATCAAGGCGGAGAGCGGAGCCGGCGCGGCTGGTCACTCGCCCGGCTCGCGGACGCCTCCGGGGTATCCCAGCGATGATCAGCAAAATCGAACGGACGAGAGCAACCCGACCGCCATCGTCGTCAGCAAGCTCTCCGCCGCACTGGAACTGACAATGACCGCGCTGCTGTCACCGAACGAGGGGCGCACCGACCAGGTGCGGCGCGCCGCCGACACCCCCCACTGGACGGATCCCGCCGCCGACCACTTCCGGCGTCAGACATCGACGCCGGGCTTTCCGGTCGACGTCACCGAGATCGTACTGCCCGCAGGGCAGCCGCGTCTGTCCGTTGTGCGGGACACACCGCTTGCGGCGGGTCGGGCCTTTGCCGCGGCGGCGGTTGGTGCCAGGCACGATGCCTGCGGCATGCAGGAGCAGTGCGGCGGTCTTCTCGGCTGCGGTGTGGGCGACCTGGGGTAGGACGCGACGCCCCCTGGGGTGAATGCTGCTCGATCTGCGCGTCGAAGGCTCCCATAGCGCGGCCGCATCACCCGGTCCGCCCAGTTCGGCTCGGATGGGAAACCGCGGCCGCCACCCTTTCGGATCCGCTCGAGGGCTCCGCTCGCCGCTGCCAGGTCGTGGGCGAACACGACGGCGACAACGACGCCGTCGTGCCCGAGGCGTCCCGCAAGGGCTCGGCCGATTCTCCCTGCTTCCACCGGTGACGAGCACAACCTTGCTCTCCAGGGCACGCGTGGGCATAACCGTGACTCCCATCATTATTGGATGACTATGCAGTAACTGTAAGACAATTGTGGATTCCTCCCGGACCCGAGGGCATCATTTTCTTACCAGCGACCCAGGTGCGCCACCCCGGCGGACCCGGTTTTTCTTCGGCCTGGTCAACCGGTGTAGAGCGTGGGCGGGCAACTGTCGCCCATGGGCTGGTCGACCCGGACCTTGACCGGATCAAACGAGACCGAGCGTTCCGTTTTTCCCTCGCCACCTTCCTGGCGGATGACGATGGTGTTCGCACCAGCAAACCACACCGCGTCCAGCCAGTGGGCTCCACTGTCGGACAAACAGCCGAGATAGGCCCTCTTACTGAAAAACCCCTCTCTTGTTTGCAGGTAGAGACCGTCAGGTCGATCAGCAGGGTGGGGATATTGGGGAAAATCATAGTTCAGAATGACTGCGAATTTCCCGTCAGGGGAAACCGTCGCAACCCGCTGTTCATTCGAATAATCGATGAGAAACGTGATGAGGTAACTCCAGGAGATGCACGCGACGCCCGCCAGTGCCGTACAGCCGGCGCAGGCCACCAGCAGCCGGCGCCAGATGCCATGCCGCGCCTTCGCCAGCAGAACACTCGCCATGCCGATCAACCCGAACCCGGCGACCGCCAGCACACACCAGAGCCAGATCCTGTCCCCCAAGCCGACAAAGCGGCAGGGATTGATCAACGCCGTCCCCGCGGCGCCGGCCAGCAGCGCACCGAGAACGAACATGCAGCAGACCCATCTCGTACCCGGCGCGATCAGACGTTTCATGGCGGCCCTTCACTCGCAACGACGACAGTGCACCGGAGGACACCGTCCGGGACGGCGTCCGGACGGCCACCGCACACCCGGTCAAGCCGGTGGGCCCAAGCAAGGTCCGGCTGCGACCACGGGCGAGCCGAAGTCAAAGCGCAACTTCGTTATATAGTCTACTAAGAAACTATCCACTAAGGTCTTAACTGTCATCGTCGCCGCCAGCCCCAGCGGCGCCCATGTCCACGCGTGCTCTCATCGTCGCCCCGTACACCCCCGCGAGAATCGGATTCGGGGAGGTCGCCGACCCGGTCGCCGACCCGGGGTAAGTGCTCGCCAACGTGCTGCACACCTCCCCCAATTATGCGAACCCCAACAACGTGCGCAATGGACGCGTTCCGGTCAGAGCGCCCCTGGGCCTCGACGCGGCCGGGGTCATCGTGCGGGAGGCGGCGGACGGCGCCGGGCCATCGGCCGGAACCCGTGTCGTCCTCTTCACGGACGGTGCGTTCGCGGACCGGGTCGCCGTCGCTGTGTCGGCGTTGGCCAGATCCCGGACGGCGTCGGGCTGGCCGACTGCCGACTGCGGGCCTGGCCACGCTCCGTTCGCCGCGGAGCGCGGCGGTCGCACCGGGAAAGCACCTGCTGGTGACCGGCGCCTCGGGCGGCGTGGGACGCAACGCCGTGCAACTCGCCGCCCGTGCCGGCACACGTCATCGCCTCGGTCGGCTCCCCCCGGGGAGGCGACGGCCTCGCCAGCGCGGGCGCTGACGAGGTGGTCGTGAGCTCGGACGACGTCAAGGAGCCCGGCGACATCGTCGTCGAGTCGGTCGGCGAGGTCGACCTGGTCACGGCATGGAGCCTCCTTGCTCCCGGCGGGAGTCTCCAATCCGTGGGATGGACCTCGGGAGAGTCTGCCGTGTTCCCGCCCTTTACCACGGTCGGGACGCTCAAGACACTCGTGCCCTATGTCAACGAGTTCGTGGCCGCCGACGATCTGGCCGAACTGGTGCGGCTCGTGGCCGATGGCGCTCGGGTGCCCGAGATCGGCCGGCGCGTTCCCGGGATGGCGGTCTTCGACTGATATCTGGTCGCTCCGAAGCCCGACACCTCGGCGGTGCGCGGCACGGGCGACGCCTACTAGACCGGAAGCCTGCCCGGCGGCCGCCACAGGCACGTCCTCGCCTTCAAGGCCACCGGCGCGGGCAGCACCGAAAAAGGTCCTGCTGCACTGCCCCGTCTCTGCCTGCACCGGCGGTACGGAGTCCGCCCGGGGGACGCCGACCGTCTCTGTCTCCCTTCCCACCCCCGAGCGGATCACCTACACCTGCGGCCGCCACCTGACCCGCGCCACTTGCTGTGCCGCAGCCTTGCCGCCGAAGGCCAGGCCCATCGCACGCCGCGCCGGCTGGTGTACGACTGGTCACCGAGGCAGCCGCAGGCCCGTGCAGCCGTGCCGTTGGACGGCGTGTTCGGCGAAGGCGCGCAGCGACGTCGTCAGGAACCGCGCCGTCGGGTCCGCGTATTCGGTGGCGCTGACGGAGAACAGCGCCCGTGCGCCGTGTCCCGAACAGCGTGCGGTCGCCCAAGCGTGGTCGCGGGAGCGGCCGAAATCGGCGCCGGTGCGAAAGAGGGTGCTTTCCCCGGAGCCGCTCGGGGCGGTCCGCAGCGCCTGCGCGTACGGGCCGTAGTTGGCCTGGAAATGGTAGGCGGCCGAGGAGAAGGCCACGGTCCTGCCAAGAGTGCACCCCTCGACCGGTGCGTTTCCGCTGCCGGCGCTTTCCTTGATCCAGTTGACCTCGCCGGTCTCAACGACCGTCTTGACCGGGATGCCGGCGCAGGTGCCCCCGATCGTCTCCGGCGACATCTCCTTGGCTGGTTGCGACAGGGGTGGTATCGGACCGCCGGACTTGGCGTCACAGCCGCCACGGTGGGCGGCCCGTGCGGCGGTGGCGGTTACGAGCCGGGCGACCTGACGCGCTCGGGCATCCATGAGCGACCCGTCGGAGACCGCGGAGACCACCACGGAGGCGTGCCGGTTGGTGCAGCCCATCACCACTCCGGTGTTGCGCAGGTCGGTGTAGCCCTCCCAACCGCCGCCGATCGCCATCGGAGTCTCGTCGTTGTCGTCCAGCCCCTCGAGCAGCAGAGTGAAGAATCCATTGCGGATGCCGGAATTCACGAGCGTCTCACCGACGTCGCCGATGGTGAGCCGCAGGTCGCCGACATCACACGACTCCCAGCGCAGTCCATCGTCGTCCACGTGGTGTTCGTCATGCCGCAGGGCCTTTTCCTCGTGGTCGGTGAAATCGGCGGACTCGGCCTCGGGTATGAGCCCCTGGCAGTAGCCGGCGAGCTTGTCCTGGTAGCCCCTGCTCGTATCGCTGAGCCGGTACCAGCTGAACGCCGCGACGGCGATCAACACCAGCGGTAGCACCACGAACAACCCCACCCGCCGCAACGCCAGCATGCGATCCGCTCCCCATTTCCCACCCGGCACGACACTCAGGGTGTTCGGTACGGCACATTTCGTACCGAAAGCTGAGCTTCAGGTCAAGGGTTCCGATGGAGCGACACGGTGGAGAAAGAGCCGGTAATCAGCGGCTTGGGCGGCCGCGGGCGGCGGCGTCCGCTCGGCACGTCGCATCAGGCCGAGCAGCGCATCAGAGGTGGGCGCGCTGAGGATGACGTGATCGCCTCGGTCCCGCGGGGGCAGAGCGACCATAGAGAGCATGCTCACGCTCGCGTAGATGTACCATGCCGCTCAACGCGGCCGAGTGCCGCCACCAGGCGCCTGAGCTCGGCCAGCCGGTCCGCTGCGGCGTCGTGATGTCGGGTCGGAACCGAGGTGGGGCGGTGGCAGCGACCAAAGGATCGCAACAGGCTTCCCCACAGGGCGCACTCATGCTCGGCGCAAGCCCCCCGGGCGGCGAGCTGGTCCAGGCCCGGAATGTGTACGTCACGGCGAGGCCGAGTCCCAGCGCCCGGTTGGCCAGGTAGTGCGGCATGCGGCCGCGTCATATCCGCTGAATCGCGTGATGCCTCCAGCACTCCAACGTCACCTTGTCATGCGACATGCGCAAAGGATCATGGCGCATCCGCATGACAGCGCCGGACGGGTCGGCATCGAAGGGCGCGTCACCATGGCGGACTCGCGGCCTGCCATCTCTGAAAGGAATCCGGACGATACCCGCAAACGACGATGGCCCGGCTGCGGAGCGCAAAGGCGCCGGTGCTGCAAGCCGCTGAGCGCCCCGGTGGGTCCGCGCGGCCCGCGACGCCGGCGGGTGAGCCCGCTGGAGATCGCGTGAGCCTGGGCGGTCAGGAACTGCCGCCACGCCGGGCCCGCCCGGCGGGGTGCGGGGGCGATGCCGCGGCGTGAAGGATCTCCCGGACGGTGGACGCGGCGATCGTGCACCCGAGCCGGGCCAGCTCACCCGGATGCGTCTGTGCCCCCCAGGTCGGGTTCTCTCGCGCCATCCCAACAATCAGCGTCTTGATCGAAACGCCGGTAGGCGGCCGTCCCGGTCGGCGCCGGTCAGTGTAGGTCCACTTCCGGGCGACCAGGCGGCGGTGCCAGCGCAGGACCGTGGCCGGGGTGGCCGGGAAGACCTCAGCCCACCGGCGGCGGAGAACCAGCCGGGACAACGCCGCCGCCCAGAGCCGGTCGAGGTGATCGCACTGTGGTCGGCCACGCACCTGCGAAGCAGCATCACCAGCAAGCCGAGCAGACACCGGAGCAACCGGTAGATCAGCGACAACAACACCTCGAGATGGTCCCAGCCACGGCACTGATCCTGCAGCGAAACCCCAGGTCGCAGCACGAAGCCGAGTTTCCGAGCGGCACAGGGTCGAGATCGGTGTCCTTCGGACGCGAATGCTCGTACCACAGCCGGAACTCGCTGGGAGGGCTTGTCGTTCGGCGCCGCAGCATGAGCGTTCAACGACCACATCACCCTGCCTCGCACCCAAGATCACCATCTAGGAGCGGCAGGGGTGTTCACGCCTGTCATCCTCCCCGCGCTCGATGCTGCCCGGCCGCGTCACCCCGGCGCAGGCCTGGGACGACGACCCCGGACCGCAGCGCTTCGATGGAAACCAACCCAGCCGCTCCCTTTGGAGCATCATCTCGCGCGGTGTCGCTTCTTCCATTCGGCGACGACGGCCTCGACGTGTTTGCGGATGTCGTCGCTGCGGTCCGTGCTGCCGTTGATGTCGCGGCACGCCTGGTCGTACTCGGCCCACAGGACATCGTCGGCGAGTCGGAACTTTCGTTGCGGGCTGCCGTGTGTAGGCATGTCAGCCGCTCAGCTTCGCGATCAGCGAGCGCAGGTGAGGTGCTGCGGCGTTCTCCTGGCCGCGCTTCGCCCACGCTGCGATGTGGTCGCTGACCAACTCGGCGAGACTCGCTCGCTCGTCGTCGCTGAAGTCGACCGTGGTCGTGGTGTCGGTCCGGCGGTCGTAAGCGGTGAAGAGGATGTCCCCGACCGCCTGTTCGGCCGCGGAAGGCTTGCGGTTGCGCTGGGCATGCCAAGCGGCGCTGTTGTTGACGACGCCCCAGCCGTGCAGGGCCTCGTAGTTGGTGAGTTCGAGCCTCATGGGGGCCGGCACCTCTCGCCGCCAGGGTGTGGCCACACCCTACGCGCCGCACGCACCCCACGAGGTACGGCCACACCGACGCCCCGAGAAAGCAGGACGGGCAGGGCCGCTTGCGCGGTCCTGCCCGTCTGCGGTCTGCTGCCGACGCGCGTTGTTAGAGCGCGCGGCTTGTCGGCGTTGAACCACTTCACGGTTCCTGAGTCATGTGGTGTCCGCCCTCTGGGCGACGGGCCACGCGGCTGCGAGGCCCGGGCCAGGGCACGACCCGGCTGACGGGGCAGGGCGGTCTCGGCCGGCGGCTAGGCGGGCCGACCCCCGCTCAGGGACCCTGCCCGGCGTCCTGGGTGGGGCTCTGGTCGAGGTTCGGGCAGACGTCCCTCTCACGTCCCGGCGAGAGCGGCTCGCAGTTCATCGGTCACCGTGTGCAGGCAGCTGCCGAAACTCGCACGCCCTTCGGCCTCGATCCAGTGCCGGAAGGCGTTCTGGAAGGCCACCGTGGCGAGCTGCGCGACCAGTTCGGCCGTCTCGGCGTTCACCTGACGTTGCTTCAGGGCGTCGCGGATCGCAGCGGTGATCGCAGCGGTCTTGGTCCGTTCGCGTTCCTGCAACTCGGGGCTGGCGTCGATCACCGCCCGGCGCTCCGTCGCGCCGTCCACCTGCTCGACGAGCTCGGCATCCACTCGCGCCAGCGCGTCGAGGACGGCGGCGAGCGGGGCAGCGTCCGGGTCCGCCGCCCGGACCGCCTCCGCCAGGACCGGGGGCAGGCGCTCCGAGCCGGCGAACAGGACCTCGCGCTTGTCCGGAAAGTAGCGGAAGTAGGAACGCCGGGTGAGTCCGGCCCGCTCGGCGATATGGGTCACCGTCACGTTGTCGTAGCCGCGCTCCAGGTACAGCTCCAGAGCCGCCCGCTTCAGGCGCTCCTCCGCTCCCGGATCCCACCTCGCCACAGCCCGACGGTAACAGGTGATGGCGCACTGTGCCATCGATGCTAGCTTGCACTCATGACACACTGTGTCATCACTGGGGATGCTCGTCCCCGGTGCGGCCCGGAAGAGGCAGGGTGACATTCACATGACCGAGACCAGCGAGGTCAGGACGAACGACGAGGTGTGGGTCGTCGGGGCTACCGGCCGTGTCGGCCGAGGTGTGACCGCGCGACTGGCTGCGCGGGGGCTGACGGTCGTGCCGGTCGGGCGCAGCCGGGAGCGGATGGTCGCTGCCGGGGCCGGAGCCGGTCTGCCCGGGGATGCGAAGGTGGTCGTCGCCCACTCGGCCGAGCGGATCGCGGAGGAGATCGTGCGGGAACGCCCGCGGGTGGTGGTGAACACGATGGGCGCTTTCGCCGCCACGGCACCGGTGATCGCCCGTGCCTGCATGCCCGGCGGCCACTACGTCGACCAGGCCAGCGACCTGGTCGCCGTGCAGGGGCTGCTCGCCCTGCACGATGAAGCGGTGCGGGCGGGCAGCACCCTGGTCACCGGCGCCGGATTCGGCGTGCTGGCG
This sequence comes from Actinomadura montaniterrae, assembly GCF_008923365.1. Classification (GTDB taxonomy): domain Bacteria; phylum Actinomycetota; class Actinomycetes; order Streptosporangiales; family Streptosporangiaceae; genus Spirillospora; species Spirillospora montaniterrae. The sequence goes on along the minus strand of NZ_WBMR01000060.1, from coordinate 21,492 downwards.
ACGGAGGCGGTGGTGGCGAAGCTGTGCGAAGGGCGGCCCGCGCCGCACCGGGTGCTGGTCGACGCGGTGGGCTCAGTGGCCGTCGAGGCGGGAGTGCTCGGTGCCGCCTTGGCTGCCAGCATGGTGGACGTGCTCACCACCGGTGGGCGGCGGTACGAGAACGGGCGGCTGGTGACGTCGCGCCTCGGCGCGGACCCGCAGCGACTCGCTTTTCCGGACGGGGAGTCGGCGAAGTCGGCAGGTGTCGCGTCCGGCGAGCTCGTCGCGGCGCATACGGTGAGCGGGGCAGCGTTCGTCACCGCCACTTCCGGTCTCGTGCCGACCGCTCCGCTGCTCCGTGCCCTGCTCCCGCTGCTGGGCCGATTGTTGTCCGTTCCGGCGCTGCGACGCCTCGCCGTCGACCGGCTCGGCCAGGTACGGATCAAGGCCGCGCCCCGTCCGCGCAAGCACTCCTGGGGGCACGCCGTCGTCGAGTGGGCGGACGGCACCCGGCACGAGGGATGGCTCCGCGCCGGCGACGGTATGGACTTCACGGCCGACGTCACCGCCACCGTCACCGAACTGCTGGCCCGTGGCGTCGGCAGGCCCGGGTCCTGGACGCCGGCAGCCGCCCTCGGGGCTGACCTGGCGACGCCCGCGGGCGGCGCCTTCATACTGGACTGAGGAGCGCCGACGCCCGCCGTCCGGCGGTTGCCGGGGCCTCGGCGAGTGCCCGCGACAACCGCCAGGGCGCAACGGCGGCGGACTTCAGCAAGGCACTCCGGGACTGCGTGGACGTTGCACTTGCCGGAGATTACGTCCGTGCAGGTCAAGCGGCATGTTCGCACGCGTTGAGGGTTCCGCCCAGACGCTGGGTTCTTCGAACGTTCAGGTGGGCGATCTTGTCGGGTTCGGTAATCGGTGGAGGCAGTGGCGTAAGCGGGCGGGCGCTGGCGATGCCCTGGTGAGGCCGATGCTGGTTGTAGAAGGTCTCGAACTCACGGAGTGCATGGAGCAGGTACCGCTGCTTCAAGATCAACATGCGGTCCAGGAGCTCGCGGCGGCAGGTCTGCCGTGCAGCACGAACAAGATCCCGCACAACACCCTGCGGTCGTCCAGCCGCTTACGCCCGGCATGGCGCTTACGGCGCTCCACCCTCGGTAGCAGCGGCTCGATCCGCTCCCACAGGCTGTCAGGCACGATCCACGGGGGTTGCTCACCCTTACGCACCCACCAACACCACACCATCACTACATGTCGTGCTACATACACATTTGGTTATGACCTCTAAGTTGGGATATGCCAGTCGGGGGCGAGGACGGTCGCGTACCGCTCGCTGTGTCCAGGCGCACCGCGTCCAGGATGCCCGGGATCGCGGCGAGCGGGTCAACGCCGTCAAGGGCGCGGCGGACGAGTTCGTGGAAGTTGGCGGTGCCCTCCCAGGCCACGCGGTCGCCATGGGCGAGGGCGGCGATGCGACAAGCCGCGTCCATGGTGGCCTGCTGCCCGGCACGTGCGAAATAGACCGCCGACGTAGCGCGTGGATCGGTTTCCGTGGTGGCCGCCAGTGTCGGCCGTGCGGCCCCGCCGCGCCTAGAAGGGATCCAGGTAACTGGCCATCTTGTACTCTCCGCTATGTGGAAGATAGAACCAGTTTGTTTCGAAACGGGCCGCCGGCCAACCGGCCAAGGAGCACTCTGCATAGTAGCTGCCTAGAGGGCGATGGAGGGCATCATAAATATATCCGCCTTGATATATGGTACACCACCATGCATATGTGCCTTGCTCCAGGTAGATATCACGGCCGCCCTCTGATCGTTCGACATAGAATGGCGAGCTGCCGTCTGTCACGGCGAGCCCGAAATGCCAATGATAGTACCCGCCGTCCAAGATGATGTCTCTATGCGAGTCCGCCTGTGCCCCTCCGTTGGGGTTTGCGATCAGATACAGCGTCCGCTCCAGCCGGGCCGTGGGCAGAGAGCTGTCCGCGCTCGCTGCAGGGGCCGCGATGCCAAGCATCGAGGCGGCGACGACGGTTGAGACCACTTGCCTGTATCGGCGCTGGATGCGATTCATTTCTGCGCTCCTGGGCGGGTAGGTCGGCCTGGGTGTCACGGCAATGCCGGCGAGATCGAGATAGGCGGACGATGGTTCGGCGTGGCCGGCCTTCTGGCTGGCATCTGCGGCGCGGGGGCGGCGGCGGTCGGGCGTTAAGCGGACCGCGCCGCCGCAATCACGCGTCCGGAATCTGGGTGCCGGAGGGTGTGGTCATGGCGGCGGTTTGGGGGTGGAGCCGGTGGTGCGGTCTTGCGCGGGCTTCTCGGGTGTGAAGAACGTGCGCAGTTGTGCTGCGACGGCGGTGGGGTCTTCGTCGTTTTCGGGTCCTGAGTGGCCGAGGCCGTTGAGGGTGACGCGCCCGGAGTGCGGGAGGACGGCGGTGAGTTCGTCGAGCGCGGTGGTGAAGTAGGCGGGGCTCTTGGAGCCGCCCATCAGCAGGACCTGTGCCTGTAGTGCCTTGTAGTCGGCGGCGGTGTCGGCCATGTCGCGGATGATGCGCAGGTCGTAGCTCATGGTGGGGATGAGGTCGGCGATGGGGGCCTCGTCGGCGCCCGGGCGTTGCAGGCGCGCGCCGGCCGCCAGCAGCGCGACCAGGACGGGTCGTGGGATGCGGTTCGCGAACGGTTCTGTCCGCAGGCCCTTGAAAATGGTGACCAGTGCGGAGACGAGCCGTCCGGCGGCGATTTCGCGTTCGTAGCGCGGCTGCCAGTCCACCGGTGCCGAACCGTCCACTGACAGGGGTGGCTCGTACAGGGCGATCCGGTCGAGCGCGGGGGTGGCCAGGGCCGTGCGCAGCGTGACGAGCGCGCCGGTGCTCAGCCCGAACACATCGCGCGCGCCCGTCGCTCGGACGATGGCCTGCAGGTCCTGCACCTCGCGCGTGACATGGAAGTCCGGGCCGTGCGGACCGCTGGTGCCGCGGCCGCGCCGGTCCGGCACGACGACGGTGCGGGCGTCGGAGAGGGCGTGGGCGAGGCCGGTGAGGTTCTGCGCGGCGAGCATCCCACCGTGCATCAGGACCAGCGCCGGGCCGCGGCCGTAGATCCGGTAGCCGATCGTGGTCCCGTCGGCGGAGCGGACCCGGGCTTGGTCGAAGTCGCGCGCCTGTTTCGTGGACGTCATTGGTGTCCTCCAAAGTGAACGTCGTTCACGTGAACGCCGTTCACGTGTACAGTGTTCACGGGACGGTGCGGGCTGTCAAGGAAGGAGATCGATGAGTCGGCGCGATGAGGTGCTGCAGGCGGCGATCGACCTTCTCGACGACGTCGGGCTCGACGGCCTCACCATGCGCACCCTGGCCGATCGCCTCGGCGTGCGCGCCAGCGCCCTGTACCGGCACTACCCGAGCAAGCAGGCCCTGCTGGACGCCATGGTCGCCCACCTGGTCGCCGTCCACCTCGATGCCGCGCAGGACGAGCCGTTCACCGCGCCAGGCGCGCCCTGGCAGGAGCGGCTGCGCGGACTGGCCCGAGCGACCCGCGCGACCATGCTCGCCCACCGCGACGGCGCCCGCCTGATCGCCACCGTCGCCGACCCCGGCGAACAGGCCACCGCCGCATTCGGCGACCTCATCACCGCCCTGACCGCCGCCGGAGCCCCCACCGAGACGGCCATGCACGCCGTCGACACCGTCCTGGCCTACGTCAACGGCTTCACCATCGAGGAGCAGGCCCGCAAGGCCGGCTCCCCTCAATGGCCCCGCACCCGCCGCGACCTCGCATTCAACGCCGGCCTCGACCTGTTCGTCACGGGAATCCAGTCCTCGATCCCCACCACCTGAGCAGTCACCGGCGCGCCGTGCGGGCCGCCGCCGGACGCGGAAGCCGATCACCGCCACCCACGTCCACAGGGATGGCGGGTCGGTACCGATGGGCTGGTCTGAAACCTTGAGGTGCAGGCATGGCCGCGATCCTCCGAAGGCGTCTCAGGGCCGACCCGCAGAGCGGCATTTTCGCCAGTTCGTTGAGACCAGGTCGGTCGCGCTGATGCGCCTGGCGTACCTGCTCACCGGGGGCGATCAGCACGCGGCCGAGGGCGTCCTGCAGATCGCGCTCGCCAAGACGGCCGGGCGCTGGAGCGACATTGACAACCCGAAGGCGTACGTACGGCGCGTGATGTACCACCAGGAGGTCAGCACCTAGCGGCTCAGTGGCGCCGACGCGAGACCGCGGTGGCCTCGCTTCCCGAGAAGGGCGCGAACGACGACATGTCGACGGTCGACCTGAAGCTCACCGTACGGCGTACCCTGGCCCGCATCGCACCCCGGCAGCGGATGATGCTGGGCCTGCGCTTCATGGAAGACCTGCCGGAAGCGGAGGTGGCACGAACCCCCGGCTGCAGTGGCGGCACGTTGCGCAGCACGACGCACCGCTCGCTCGCCTGGCTGCGGCGCTTGGCACCCGAACTCAACGAACCCGACGTGGCCGAGGCGGCCCCGTGATGAAGCCCGAGATGATCACCAGGGTGCCTGCGAGGAACGGGCGGCGGCGGCGCGGGTCTCCGCCGACCTGGCCGACCGGGCGCTGTGGGCACGCCCCAGTCCGCGCTCGTTGCCTTCGGCTGCGGCTCGGCGCAATCCCGGCCTGAGCGCGCGTTCGATCCGGTCACGACACGAGCGGGTGACGTAGCAGGCGAACGAAAGTCCCGCTTAGAAGCGTCGGGTGCTCCGGTCTGGCAGGGACTGGTAGTTCCGGAGCTACCGGGCTGTGGTTCCGGGACGATGTGGGCATGTCTGCGGATAGCTTGATCTTTGGCGCGTTGAAGTCAGTTGGGGTGGTGCAGCGGGACGGCTTCACCATGCCTGCCTTCGATCCGGAGACCGGTCGGCCGACGGGGTCGGTCGGTGTCCATGAGGTCGCGGCCGAGTTGATCGAGTGGCTGGATCTGTGTCGCGCGCACGGTACGACCGACTGCGCCGAGTGCGCCCCGAAAGATACCGACGACGGATCGTGAGCGAGAGTGATCGGCGTGCGGCGCGGCGGTTGGCTGGGCGGGCACATGAGGTCGATCGGGTGTCGGGGCGTGAGCCGTTGCGGGAGGCTGCTGAGGGTTGGCAGCCGAGATACAGCGAAATCCGGCAATAGCGATCTTGAAAGACACTAGGGCTGCTGTCGTGAGCTGCGGCGTGGCGGCGGCCGACGACGTATGCCCGGTCACCGGCCGCGGCGCCCAGCAGCCGCTCTACCCGAATGTGCGGGTTCGACCGGTCCCGTGTCGGGCGGGCTTGCAACCGGTCAGCCGCCGCGGCGGATGGGCCGCAGGAGCTTCTGACGCTGCAGGCACCGTGCAACTACCGACGTTTTCCGTCGCCAACGGCGCGCTGACTGCCATCTGTAGCGGCAGAGCGAACACATGGGTGGTGGCGCCCCGGGGCGCTTTCCACTCGTCGTCGGTCTGGAGGTCGGCGGAAGGTTCGGCGATTTCGGTGGCCGGAGTGTCTTAGTCCGTGCGGCCGGGGTGCCGAGACGGTATTTCATCGACAGTGGGGCGGGTGTCTTGTGGATGAGGCGGCTTTCGTCAGTGTCGGTGCGTGGAGCCGAGTACATCCGCGACGGCGGCCAGCAGCGCGGCCCCCACGAGGGCGACCGAGGCGAACACGCCTCGGCCTGCGGCGAGGGAGAAATCGCGGTGGGATGTGGCGAGCGCACCGAGGAACGTCGATGCGACGACCGCAAGGCCGAACGCCGAGCCGAGCCGCTGTCCGGTCTGCAGGACCGCTGCCGTGGTGCCGCCCTGGGCCGGTGGGACGTGCTGGAGGGCGAGGGTCAGGTTCGGCCCGATGACCATTCCGCTGCCGACGCCGGCGATGAGGAGCGGTCCGGCGAGAACCGCCCACGTCCAAGTCCCGCCGTCGAGGCGGATCAGCAGGCCGACGGCCGTCAGGGCGAGCACCACGGTGAGGGTGCCGGCGACGACCAGCGGACGGCCGAAGCGGTACGTCACACGGCCGCTGAGCGCGGCGCTGGCCGACGATCCGATCGAGAATGGTGCTCCGGCCGCACCCGCGGCGAGTGCGGAGTACCCCAGGCCCTGTTGGAAGTACAGCGACAGCACGAACACCAGGCCGGTGTAGCCGGCGAAGTAGACGACCCCGATGATGGCCCCGATCGCGTAAGGCCGATGGTGCAGCAGGTGCAGGTCGACCAACGGCGTGCCTTTCCTGCGGCCGTAGTCCCGTTCCCAGGCGACGAAGCATGCCAGCAGGACGACGCCGAGCCCGACCCGCGTCCACGGCACCGACCGTCCTGCCCCTTCGGCCTGGATCAGCGGCAGGATGACCGCGGTGATCCCAGCGCCGAGCAGGACGACTCCGACCAGGTCGAGCCGGGCTCCGCGCTCACGCCCACGATCGCGGGGAAGGAGCCGGACCCCGAGAGCGAACGTCACCACGCCGATCGGCAGGTTCACGAAGAAGACCCAGCGCCAGCCACCCGCCGAGCCGGCGATCTGGATCAGCGAACCGCCGATCAGCGGGCCGACCGCGGTCGCAGCGGCGACCATCGAGCCGTAGAACCCGGCGGCGGTGCCGCGTTCGCGCCCTCGGAACAGCTGCTGCATCAACCCGATGATCTGGGGGGTCAGCAACCCGCCCGCAGCGCCCTGGCCTAGCCGGGCCCCCACGAGCCAGCCTCCCGACGCTGACAGTCCGCACACCGCACTGACCAGCGTGAACGCGGCCAGGCCGAGCAGGAACACGCGGCGCCGCCCGAAACCGTCACCGAGTCTGCCCGCAGGAACCAGGGCCAAGCCGAACGCCAGCGTGTAGCCGGCGACCACCCACGACAGCTGCGCCGGCGAGGTCCGCAATCCGGCCTGCACCGACGGTAGCGCGACGTTCACCACGCTGACATCGAGCAGCGTCATGAACCCGGCCATCAGACAGACCGCGAACGCCCGCCATCGTCTCGGGTCAGCCTCCGGGGCGGGCGCTGCTGCTTGCACCAGATCTCCTCCGTCGCACCTCGCCGAACACATGTACGGTCCAGTGCAGCGGTGCCCGAGCGCGGCCATCAATCAGCGAATCCACCGTGGAACAATCACCGATGGGAATCAGTGGAGGTCACGAATGGAGGTCCGCCAGCTTCGCTACTTCGTCGCCGTCGCCGAGATCGGCCACTTCGGCAGGGCCGCGGAGTCGCTGCACATCGTCCAGCCGGCCGTGAGCAAGCAGATCGCCGCCCTCGAACGCGAACTGGGACTCGCCCTGTTCGACCGCTCGCGCCGCCAGATCAGGCTCACCGCCGACGGCGAGGCTTTCCTACCCCACGCCCGCCGCGCGCTCCGAGGCGTCGACCGCGCCGCGAAGGCAGCCGCCGACTTGGCCGCCGGCGGCACCGGCACCCTGCGCGTCGGCAGCGCACGCGGACTCGGCAGGCGCCTGGAGGACATCCTCGCCGCTTTCCGCACCGCCCGCCCCGACGTCACGATCGAACTGACGACCATGCCGTCGGTGCCGGCCAAACTCGCCGCGGTCGCCTCCGAGGACCTGGACGCCGCGTTCGTCTCGGCCCCGCCGCGCGGCACCTCCGGTGTGGCCACCCACCACCTGTGGGACGAGCCGCTCCTGCTCGCCGTCCCCGCGCAGCGAGCGGCCACCGCCGCCGATCTCGCGACCCTGGTCGACCTGCCCCTCGCCCTCGCCCCGCGCGAGGAGGACCCCGGCACCCACGACCTGATCACCGGCGCCTGCCAGGCCGCCGGTTTCACACCCACCCCCGGCCCCACCCTCACCCACGCCCAGGACATCCTCGCCGGCCCCATCGCCGCAGGTCACTGCTGGGCGCTGCTCCCCACCAGCGCCGTTCGCACGGACTCGGCGGCGGTCTCCTTCATCGAGCCGACCCCGCCGATCCTCGTGCCCACAGCACTGGCAGTCCCCCATCCCGCCCGGCGCGCACTGGCAACAGACCTGCTCACCGCCGCCAAGACGTCCGTTGGCAACGACCAGGGCTCTTGCCGAAGTCCGGTGCATGACGGTGTGTGACGGTGCGTGTTGATCGTTGAGCAGTGCGATCTCTGGTGGAGGGTTACAGACCAACGAAAGCAGAGCCACCGGAGACCTCGTGACCGTCCGAGCCGACGGACATCTCGGGAACGTTTATGGGGCGTGGCGAGTTCCGAGGTCCCGCCGGTGTCCCAGTTGTGGTTGTGGGCCTCGAGCAGCAGGATCTCGCCTTGGGGTGTGGCCGTCGGTGGTGATGGCCATTTGCACGCGGCTCCCTTCGGCGCGGAAGTTGCGAGCGGTGTCGAGGTAGGTGCGGGCGGTGGCTCGTCGAGCAACTCGGCCGTGGCGGGCACGTCGGTGTCGGTCCATTTCCTCAGGGTCAGTCCGAGCCCGATGATGGCGATGTCGTCGCTGGGGATGGCTGTGCCCGAGGAGTGCTCGTTCACCGGTCCGGTCCTTTCGGGCTCGGGCGGGCAGGGGGAACAGAGGCGATCAAGGCAAGCAGGGCAGGGCAAAGGGGCTGGGCGTGGGCGGACAGCGCGGCGTCAGGCCCCTTCGGCGAGAAGCCGCAGCCCGTTAAAGCCGACGATGATGGTGGAGCCTTCGTGTCCGGCGACGCCGGGGCAGCGGCAGGATGCCGGCGAGTGACGAACGCAGCGGCGATGGCCAGGTTCCGCACCACAAGCCGCCAGGCCCGCCGCGAGAGGTTGATAACGGCGAGGACGGCGGCCAGTTCGTCGCGGGCGATGACGGCGTCGGCGGTCTCCAGCGCGAGGCCGGGCCCGGCGCGGCCCATCGCGATGCCTGTGTGCGTGGCGGCCAGCGCGGGCGCGTCGTTGACGCCGTCAGCGACGACCAGCCCCGTGCGGCCCTGCTCCTGCAATTCGAGGACGGCGGTGACCTTGTCGTGCGGGAGCGGTCCCACGCGGACGTCGCCGATGTCGGTTTCGGCGGCCAAGTGACGCGGCGGCGCGCGGGTTGTCGCCGTTGACCAGAATTGGGCTGGTGCCGGTGAGATCGGTCAGCGCGGTGACGGTGGTCGTGGCGTCCGGCCGGAGCCGGTCGATGATCCTGGGCACCCCGGCCGGGGTGCCGTCGAGTTCGACCAGCACCGCGGTGTGTCCCTACTCCTCCAGTTGCGCGGTGACCACGGTCGCGGGGTGCCCGCCGGCCTGCAGCCGGGCGGGGCTGCCCACTACGACCAGGCGGCCATCGATGGTAGCGGTGAAGCCGGTGCCGGGGGTGGAGGCGAAGTCGACCGCGACGGGGACCTCCAGGCCGCGGGCGCGCGGCGTCGACGATGGCGCGGACGAGGGGGGCTCGCTGGGATGCTCAGCTCCCGCCGCCAGCCCTAGTAGCTCCTCCTCGATCAGGCCCGTCGCCGCCAGCGGGCGGATTTCGCTGGCCTGCGGAACGCCCTGGGTGAGGATGCCGGTCTCGTCGAGGGCGACTTGGTCGACCTGCCCAACCTCGGCCTGGTGACCAGCACCCGCCAGGGCCGCTCAGTGCTGTACACGCTGTACGACGACCACGTCGCCGAACTCCTCGACCAGGATCCCTACCACATGGAACACCTCGACATGGGCCTCGGTGACGCCGTCCCCGAGGTCGCAGCGGCAGTCTCCGAGGTCGAGCCCATCACAGAGCCCATCAGCGCGGCCGTGAACGAGTGACCCCTCGCGAGCGATGGACGGGCCTTGGGGAGACCCCCATTCGGATCTACGAGGCGACCCACGATCTTCAATAGCCTTCTTGGGCTCAAATGATCAGTCATACGAAAAGTTGATCTTGTGGTGATGGGGGGTCGTGTGCGGGACCACGGGTTCTCGCCAACTCAGCAGGATGAGATCTGGCAGCGATGGCGCGCAGGTGAGTCGTTCAACTCGATGGGACGCGCGCTGGGCCCGGCCGGCCCCCGACGCAGTCGGTGAGGCCGGCGCGGCTTGGGCGACTTCTTCGGGATCCCCGAAGCGGCACCCCGATTGGCTCCCGAATCTACGAAGAGGTCAGCGGGAAACCGCCGGAATCAACGACGAAACGTGCCCTGACCTGCGGAAACTTGAGGTGGGCGATACTGGGTTCGAACCAGTGACCTCTTCGGTGTGAACGAAGCGCTCTCCCACTGAGCTAATCGCCCCGGCGGAACGGGTTGTGGGGTGTTCCGACGTCGGAAACTCTAGCGCATGTCGGGGGGTGCTCGCTCCTCGAGCGGCGCGGTCAGCGGGCGTGGGCGGGGGTGGTGTCGCGGCCGCCGGGGTGGCGGTGGCGCCAGATGAGGAAGACGGCGGTGGCGGCGAGGGACCAGGCGGCCAGGACGATGAACGGCAGGACGTGCTGGTGGGCGTGGAAGTAGATGGCGGTGTGCTGGGCGTTCACGGACGCGCCGGGCGGGAGCCAGCGGCCGATCACGCCGAGCGGGGACGGCAGGAGGGGCCAGGAGACGGCGCCTCCGGACGACGGGTTGCCGATCAGGACCATCAGGCCCCAGGTGGGGATCATGGCCCAGCGGCCGACGAGGGTGTTGAACATCGTGAAGACCATGCCGCTGGTGAACATGGTGAGCGCGCAGATGCCCCAGGATTCGCGGAAGGGCAGGTCGAGGACGCCGAGGAGCCAGTCGACGACGGCGCAGATCGCGAAGCCGCCGAGGACGGCGTAGGCGGCGATGAAGCAGATGCGCTCGCCGGCGTTGAGGGCGCGGGCGTGCACGCTGAGCTGGATCGCGCCGACGAAACCGATGATCACCGAGGCGAGGGAGATGTAGAAGATCGCCAGGCCCTGGGGGTCGGTGGGCTGGAGCGGCTTGATGTCGAGGACGGTGAGGGGCACGCCGGTCTTCTTGCCGGCGATCGGGGCGGCCTGGGCGAGGAGGCGGGAGACGGACGCGCCGGCGGCGGCCGCGACGTCCAGCTGGGCGCGGTCGCCCTGGAGGACGAGGATGGCGAACTCGCGCTGCTCCTCGACGGCGGCGCGGGCGGAGGCGTAGGCGGCGTAGTGGCGGACGGACAGGGAGGTGTCGAGGCCGGCGTCGAGGGCCTGGACGAGGTGGGCGGACTCCCCGTGGCCGGTGACGGCCACGGGGATGTGGCGGGGCGCGGGGTTGGCCATCGCGTAGCAGTAGGAGCCGGCGAACAGGCCCGCGGCGGCGGCGAGGATGAACAGCAGGACGACGGCGGGGAGGAACGGGGACTCCCGGAAGGCCGTCCAGTGCTCGCGGGCCGTCCGGTGACGGGCGTGATCCATGGGATCACGCTAGGTGATCGATGATCAGTTCCAGAAGGTGAGGTCCTCGACGTTCCACGGCAGGGCGAAGCCGTAGGCGGCGAGGTAGCCGACGACGAGGGCGCCGGCGAGGACGCCTCCGGTGGCGCCGAGGACGGTGTTGCGGCGGCGCTTGCGGGGGTCGAGGGCCTTCTCCTTGGCGCGTTCGGCGGCGGCCTTGGCGCGGTGGAGGGCGGTCTGGGCCCAGGCGAACTCGGTGGCGAGGATGGCCAGGCCGAGGATGATCCCGACGATGCCGGGCCCCGGGGTGACCATCATGACGAGGCCGCCGGCGAGGACGGTCGCGCCGACGGCGAAGACGCCCGCGCGCCATGCGGTGTTGAGGATCGGGTTGCGCCGGATGGACTCGCGGAAGCGCTTCACGGGGCCGGGTTCGCCCGGTGGAGCATCCTTTTCGTCATTAATTGTCACAGTTTTACCCTTGGCCGGGAGATCGCCGCCTCACCCTGCGAGCCTACCCGCCCCGAGCGGGCCGCCGACAGAAGTCGATCTTCTGGCGAAGATCCGCTTTTGCGCAGGTCAGAAGGCGGTTTTGCGAGAGTGAGATGGATCACAATGGCCGGGGGGCTTGGAATGTCGGACCGCGCCGCGGCAGTTAGGCGTCATAGATCGGGGGGACATCCGAGTGAGGGAGAAGCACTCACCGGAGCACCCCGCGAGCCAGCGGGACCGACGTAAGAGGGAATGGCCATGAACAGCAGTACCACAGTCTCAGCGGAGCTGGGCCTTCGTCTCGTCGTCCCCGACCGCACGAGCGTCCCCCTGCTCGCCGGGCTGGAGTACGCGGCCGACGACCCGTACGCGATCCGGATGGCGTTCTACGTGGGCGACGACGAGCCGGTGGAGTGGATCTTCGCACGGGAGCTGCTCACCGTGGGGATCGTGCGCAAGGTCGGGGACGGGGACGTCGAGGTCTGGCCGGCCCGGGACGACGGCACGCTGAACATCGCGTTGTCGTCGCCGTTCGGCAACGCCCTGTTCGAGGTGCCGCTCCCGCCCCTGGCCGACTTCCTGCACCGCACCTACCAGGCCGTCCCGGCCGGTGAGGAGAGCGAGTTCATCGACATCGACGACGAGCTGGAGAACCTGCTCTGGCCGTCGTGATCACTCGCTCAGCCGGGCCATGTGGCGCATCTTGTTCATCGCGTCCAGGGCGGCGACCTTGTAGGACTCGGCCAGGGTCGGGTAGTTGAACACCGCGTTGACCAGGTAGTCGACGGTGCCGCCCAGGCCCATGACCGTCTGCCCGATGTGCACCAGTTCGGTGGCCCCGGTGCCGAAGACGTGGACGCCGAGGAGCCTGCGGTCGTCCGGGGAGACCAGCAGCTTCAGCATCCCGTAGGAGTCCCCGATGATCTGGCCGCGGGCCAGCTCCCGGTAGCGCGACACGCCGACCTCGAACGGCACCTTGGCCTCGGTCAGGGCGTCCTCGGTCCGGCCGACGAAGCTGATCTCCGGGATGGTGTAGATCCCGATCGGCTGCAGGTCGATGATGTCGGACACCGGCTCGCCGCACGCGTGGTGGGCCGCGAGGCGCCCCTGCTCCATCGAGGTGGCGGCCAGGGACGGGAAGCCGATCACGTCGCCGACCGCGTAGATGTGCGGGACCTCCGTGCGGTAGTGCTCGTCCACCTTGATCCGGCCGCGGTGGTCGGCGGCGAGCCCGGCGGCCTCCAGCTGCAGGTCGTCGGTCATGCCCTGGCGCCCGGCGGAGTACATCACGGTGTCGGCGGGGATGCGCTTGCCGCTCTCCAGGACGGTGATCGCGCCGCGCGCCATCCGCTCCACGGACGCGACGGTCTCGCCGAACCGGAAGGTGACCGCGAGGTCGCGCAGGTGGTACTTGAGGGCCTCGACGATCTCCAGGTCGCAGAACTCGAGCATCCGGTCGCGCCGCTCGACCACGGTGACCTTGGTGCCGAGCGCGGCGAACATCGAGGCGTACTCGATGCCGATCACCCCGGCGCCGACCACGACCATCGTCTCGGGGACGTGGTCCAGGTTGATGATGCCGTCCGAGTCGATGATCGTCTTCTCGTCGAACGCGACGCTCTCCGGGCGCGCCGGGCGGGTGCCGGTCGCGATCACGATCCTGTCGGCGGTGACCTTCTGCTCCCGCCCGCCCGGCTCGCGCCCGCCGGAGACCGCGACGGCGTTCGGCTCGACGAACCGGCCGGTGCCGGGCAGCACGGTGACGTGGTTGCGGGCCAGCTGGCTGCGGATCACGTCGATCTCGCGGCCGATGACGTGCTGGGTCCGCATGCCGAGGTCGGCGACCGTGATGTCGTCCTTGACCCGGTAGCTCTGGCCGTACAGCTCGCGCTGGTTGAGGCCGGTGAGGTAGAGGACGGCCTCGCGGAGGGTCTTGGACGGGATCGTCCCGGTGTTGATGCAGACCCCGCCGAGCATCTCGCGGCGATCGACGACGGCCACCTTCCGGCCGAGTTTGGCGGCGGCGATGGCCGCGCGCTGCCCGCCGGGCCCCGAACCGAGGACGAGGAGATCGAAGTCATTCACGTCCCCAGTCTGACCGGGGCGCGCGCCAGGCATAAGGGTTTCCCGCGGACGAATCATGATCTTCACGGCCTACCCTGGCCGTCGAGCGGGCACAGACCGGTCAGGAGCCGGGGGCAGGGGTAGGTCATGAGGATGCGGATGCTGGGAATCGACATCGGCGGGTCGGGGATCAAGGGCGCGCCGGTCGACCTGTCCACCGGGGAGTTCACCGCGGACCGGTACCGGGTCGCGACGCCGCAGCCGTCCAGGCCGGACGCGGTCGCGAAGGTGCTCGCGGAGGTGGTGGAGCACTTCGGGTGGGACGGCCCGGTCGGCGTCACCTACCCGGGCGTGGTGATCGACGGGGTGACGCTGTCGGCGGCGAACGTGTCCGAGCACTGGGTGGGGCTGGACGCGGCGGCGCTGATCGCGGACGCGACCGGGCGGGAGATCACCCTGCTCAACGACGCGGACGCGGCCGGGGTGGCGGAGATGCGGCTCGGCGCGGGCCGCGGCCGCAAGGGGACGGTGGTGGTGCTGACGCTCGGGACGGGCATCGGCAGCGCCCTGTTCACCGACGGGGTGCTGGTGCCGAACACCGAGTTCGGGCACATCGAGATCCGCGGGAAGGACGCCGAGGTGCGGGCGTCGGCGAAGGCCCGCGAGGAGCACGACCTCGGCTGGGAGCGGTGGGCGAAGCGGCTGAGCGAGTACATGGCGCGCCTGGAGGCGCTGATCTCGCCGTCGCTGATCATCGTGGGCGGCGGGGTGAGCAAGAAGGCGGACCGGTTCGTCCCGCTGATCGAGGGCGTGCGGGCGCCGATCGTCCCGGCGCGGCTGGTGAACAACGCCGGGATCGTGGGCGCGGCGATGGCGGCGGCCGCCGCGCACCCGGCCCCCCGCTGAGTCGCGGCGGGTCGTCGTCATGGCGGCCGCCATGACGACGACTCAGCGCGGGCGGAGGCGGACGGTGGCGATCTCCCAGGGGCGCAGCGCGAGGGTCGCGGTGCCGTCGTGCACGTCGAGCGGCAGGCCGGGGCGTCCGCGCAGGTCGGCGCGGGTGGCTTCGGTGAACGTCCCGCGCAGCACCGCGGTGGTGGGCTCCGCCGTCTCGGCGACCATCCGGGCCTCCAGCCAGCCGTCGCCGCGGGGGCGCAGGGAGGTCATGGCGACGCCGGGGCCGGTGATCGCGATGCCGTCCCGGGAGGGCGGGGCGGGCGCGTCCGCCGGGCCGTAGCCGGCGGCGGCGAGCAGGTCGTGGCGGTAGCGTTCGGCGGCCGCGACGACGTCGTCGCCGGGCCGATCGCCGTCGTAGGGCATGATCGCCAGCCCGACCGTCCGCTCGCCGCGGGACTGGGCGCCCGGCGTCGGCAGCTGCGGGCCGGCGGGCTGGTCGCGGTAGGCGTTGCGGTCGCGGGACAGGTAGCCGATCGAACGCATCAGCGTGAGCGCCATCTCGCGCCCGCCGCCGGTGACCTCGTACTCGGTGACGTGCTCCAGCAGGACGGCCAGGCCGCCCGCGGCGGCGAAACCGTTCGCGGGGTAGGTCGGCAGCGGCCGTTCCCCGAACCCGCCCTCGGCGGTCAGCCCGCGCTCGACGATGGCGAACTGCCCTTCGGCGAACGACGACTCCGCCTGCCGGGGCAGCGGAGTGTGGAGCCGGACGCGGTGGTCCGCGCACCGGTTGTCGAAGGTGACGCGCAGCCGCAGGAACAGCTCGCCGGCGCGCAGCTCGGCGCGGGTGACGACGGTGACGTCCTCCTCCGCCGCGGACCGGGCGTCGGCGGCGACGTCTCCGGACGCGGGCCAGCGGTACGTCCGGACGATGTCGAGCGCGGCGGCGAGCGGCCCGTCCCAGACCGGCTCCACCCGCACCGACACCGGGTCGCCGACGAGGCGGTCGGCGGCGGGCGGGGCGTAATTGTAGGAGTCGCCGAGGTCTCCGCCGTCCACGATCCGGCCGATGCCCTCGACCACGACGCCGCCGGGCGTGCGCAGCCCGACCGTGCCGTCGTCGCGGACCTCGGCGCGCAGCAGCCCGTTGTCCAGGGCGTTCCCGTCAGCGGAGACCGGGGCGTCCGGGGACGCGATGGGCCCGCCGGGGCGGACGGTCACGAGCCCCAGCGGCGGCGCCTCGACGAGCGCGGCGACCGTCCGGCGCGGGTCCGCCAGGATCCGGACCCGCCACTCGCCGTCGGCGCCGTCCAGCGCCGCCCGCACGTCGCCGATGTCGAACGGGGTGGCCGCGCGGGCCGTGACGTGGAAGGTGAGCGTCCGGTCGTCCCGCGACACCGACCAGTCGCGGATCTCCTGCCCGAACAGCACCCGCCCGTACACGCGTTCCAGCAGGACGGGCAGGGCGGACGCGGGGTGGACGGCGTCGTCCAGCACGGTCGGCGCCGTCTCCAGGACCTGGACGGGCACCGGGCGTCCGTCGCCCGTCTCCAGCCCGGCCTCGCCGTCGTCGGGGACGTCGAGGAACACCAGCCCGGTCCGGACGTCCGGGGTCGGGTTGAAGACCAGGTGCGCGCCGAGCGGGACGGCCGCGGCACGCTCGGCGGTGACGAGGTCGCAGACCGCCCGCCCGAGCTGCTCGGCCTCCGCCATCCGGGCGGCGACCTGCTCGGCGGTCTCGTCGCTGCCGCAGCCGGTGACCGAGTCGTGGCAGCTGACCTCGATGAGCCGCCGCCACGCCAGGTCCAGGAACCGCTGCGCGTCGTCCGCGTACCAGAGCGCGGCGAGCGGTTCGGCGTACCGTTCGACGAGCCGCTCGGCGCGTCCCATCAGCTGCTTCAGCCGGGGCCGCACCGAGATCACGCCGGGCAGGATGTTGGCGCGGGCGTGCGAGCGCAGCTCCCCGCGCACGCGCGGCAGGCCGTCGGTGGACGGGTCCTGCGCGGCGAAATACCCGGCGAGGGTGTCCAGCCGCATCTCGACGCCGGCGCCGCCGACACGGTCGGCGAGGTCGGCGGCGGGCGCGGTGTGGTCGGCGCCGTACATCGCCAGCAGCGGCCCGTCGTCGGGGTACCAGCGGCCCATCGCCTCGGCGAACCCGGCGGCGCGGCCGGGCAGCAGCGACGCGCCGTCCGCGAAGTCCTCGAACATCGACGCGGCGTTGCCGTAGCCGCCCTCGGGCAGGTACTGGGTGCGGATCGCGGTGCCGTCCGGCGCCTCCCACGCGAACGACCTGGTCCGGACGCGGTCGGGGACGCCGCGCCACACGCACGCGTGCTCGATCCCCGCGAGCCGGAGGATCTGCGGCGTCTGCGCGCAATGTCCGAACTGGTCGGGCAGGTAGCCGACCATCATCGCCGCGCCGAGCTCCTCGGCGCGGCGCATGCCGAGCTCCAGGTTCCGGACGATGTTCTCCCCCGAGCAGAGGAACTCGTCGTGCAGGATCTGCCACGGCCCGACGGCGAGGCGCCCGTCCCGGACCAGCGCGGCGACGCGCTCGCGCCGCTCGGGGCGGATCTCCAGGTAGTCGTCGACGGCGGCCATCTGGCCGTCGAGGGTGAAGCGCCAGCGCGGATCGGCCTCCATCCGGTCGACGACGCCGTCCATCAGCGACACCAGCCGCAGCCGGAACCGCTGGAACGGCAGGTACCACTCGCGGTCCCAGTGGGTGTGGGGGACGACGACGATCTCAGGGGCGTCCATCCGCGCACCGTCGGTCAGCCGCACAGTGCGATCACCTCGTTCTCATGCGATTCCAGGCGGTGCATCCCCGGTCCCTCGGCCGGGATCCGGACCTTGTCGCCCCGGACGGCGACGCGCCGCCCGTCCGGCCGGCACAGGACGGTGCCGTCGGCGTCCAGCGCGATCAGCTCGTCCTCGACGCGCAGCAGGACCGGCGCGTCCGGGCCCGCGGAGATCGCCACCCGCCCGGCGGCGAGCGCGTCGAGGACCCGGTCCTCCTCGGCGAGCGCCCAGGTGACGGGCTCGCCGAGGTTCTTGAACTGCTCAGGGTCGTGGAAGTCGCTGCCGCCGAGCGGGACGACCCCCGTCGGCCGCCACACGTCCGCCCAGGCCAGCGGGGCGCCCCAGCGCCGGTCCCACCAGGACGGGTGCCAGATCTCGGCGAACCGCGGCCGGGACTCGGGCGGCAGCGGGCGGCGCCACGCGCAGTCGCCGCTGAGCGGATGGTTGATCGACATCAGGCCGCCGCGCGCGTCCGCGAACGCGGCCCAGTCGGCGCTCGGGCGGCGGAAGTCGACCCAGCCGGTGTCGCCGAACACGTTGGCGTGCCCGAGGTCGGTGGTGACCTCCTGGCCGGGCAGCAGCAGGACGCCCGCGTGCGCGCCGGCGGCGGGCAGCTCGGGGTGGTGGCTGACGGTGTTGTGGTCGGTCACCGCGAGGTAGTCCAGACCGCGCGACGCGGCGAGGCAGGCCAGCTCGTGGACGGTGAGCGTGCCGTCGCTGTGCACGGTGTGCGAGTGCAGGTCTCCCGCGAGCCACCGCATTCCGGACGGCGCGGGCAGGTCGCGGCGCGGCGGGCGCTCGGGACGGGGCGGCGGCGCCGGCGCTTCCGGACGCGGCGGCAGCGACGAGGATGTGGTCACCGTGACCTCGTACGGGACGCCGTCGGGCGGGATCCGGTGCAGGCCGAGCCAGACGTGCCAGGTGCCCGGTTCCAGCTCGCCCGGCAGGTAGCCGGGCGTCGCCCAGTCCGCGGCGACCGTGTAGGCGCGGCGGGCGCCGCCGGACCAGCCGCGGAACCCGCCGGGCCCGCCGCAGCCGAGGTCGATGACGCCGCCGTCGAACGACAGCTCCACCGTGACCGCGGCCGTCCCGGCCGGGACGTCGAACGGCAGTTCCCGCAGCCCCTGCTCGAGGCGGTCTTCCAGGGTCCATCTCCCCCGATGAACGGTCATCCGTTCTCCTTCCCGGTCGGGGCCATCCTCGGTTCCGGCACATCGGACTCGCGGGGCGCGGTCACCAGCTCGCCGTCCCGGTACAGCAGGACGCGGCCGGGCCGGGGCAGCGCCCAGCCCTCGTCGCCGGGCGCGGGCTCGCGCCCCTCCCCCACGACGACATGCACCGGTTCGCCCTCCACGTCCAGCGTCACCAGGGCGCTGCCGCCCAGGTGCTCGACCACCGACACCCGCCCGGCGAACGCGCCGTCGGCGGGCCGGTCGGTGTAGTCGAGGTACTCGGGTCGTACCCCGCAGACGATCTCCTCCCCCGCCGTGAGCGCGCGCGCTTCGTCCGGCAGGGGCAGGAGGGCGCCGGCCGCGACGACGTGCTCCCCCTCGACGCGGCCGGGCAGCAGGTTCATGGGCGTGGAGCCGATGAACGACGCGACGAACAGGTTCGCGGGGCGCCGGAACACCTCGGTGGGCGTGCCGAGCTGCCGGATCCGGCCCTTCTCCATGACCGCGATCCGGTCGGCGAGCGCGAGCGCCTCCGCCTGGTCGTGGGTGACGAACACGGTGGTCACGGCCAGTTCCTTCTGCAGCCGCTTGAGGAACGTGCGGGCCTCCAGGCGCAGCCGCGCGTCGAGGTTGGACAGCGGCTCGTCCAGCAGGAAGATCCGCGGTTCGGCGACGAGCGCGCGGGCCAGCGCGACGCGCTGCTGCTGGCCGCCCGAGAGCTCGCCGGGGCGCCGCTTCCCGAGCCCCTCCAGGCCCAGGTAGTCGGCGGCCTCGGCGGCGCGCGCGTGCCGGTCGCCCCTGCCCCGCTTCTTGATCTTCAGCGGGTAGGCGATGTTGTCCAGGACGCTCATGTGCGGGAAGAGCGCGTAGTCCTGGAACACCATGCCGACGTCGCGGCGGCCCGGCGGCAGGCGGGTG
Source organism: Actinomadura montaniterrae (assembly GCF_008923365.1). Lineage (GTDB taxonomy): Bacteria > Actinomycetota > Actinomycetes > Streptosporangiales > Streptosporangiaceae > Spirillospora > Spirillospora montaniterrae. The sequence goes on along the minus strand of NZ_WBMR01000060.1, from coordinate 1,944 downwards.
ACGTCGGCGCCGCCGAGCGCGACCGTCCCGGACGTCGCCGACTCCAGCCCGGCGACGGTCCGCAGCAGCGTGGTCTTGCCGCAGCCGGACGGGCCGAGCAGCGCGAAGAACTCGCCGTCCGCCACGTCGAGGTCGAGCGCGTCCAGGGCCCGCACGCCGCCCGGATAGACCTTGGTCAGCTCCCGAATGGTGATGGCCGCCATCAGCGCTTGATCCCTCCGTGGAAGCGGAACCCGTACCGGCGGCTCACGAACAGATACATGACCACGACCGGCAGGGAGTACAGCAGCGAGAACGTGGAGATCAGGGGCAGGTCGGGCTGGCCGCCCTCGGTGTAGAACGTGTACATGATCACGGACGCGGGCGCCTTGTCCGGGTTGCGCAGCAGCAGGAACGGCATCAGGAAGTCGCCCCACACCTGCGCGACCGTCCACACCCCGACCGTGGCGAGGCCGGGGCGGATCACCGGGACGACCACGTGCCGCAGGATCTGCAGCGGCGACGCGCCGAACACCCGCGCGGCCTCCTCGTAGGATGTCGGCGTCGCGTCGGTGAAGTCCTTGAGCAGGAAGATCGCGGCCGGAAGCAGCCCGCCGGTCAGCACCAGGACCACGCCGAGGCGCGAGTCGATCAGGTGCAGGTTGAAGGCCAGCAGGAAGATCGGCACCATCGCCGCCGTCCCGGTGATGATGGACGACAGCAGGAGCAGGACGTACAGCAGCGCGTCCCGTCCCGGCACCCGGACGCGGCTCAGCGCGTACGCCGCGAGCGCCGCGCACACGACCACGAGCAGCGCCGTCGCGGCGGCGAGCAGCACCGAGTTGCGCATCGACTCCAGCGCGTACGGGTTGTCCATCAGGATCTTGAAGTTGTGCAGGGTGAAGTCGGGCAGGGACGCCGCGATGCCGGGATTCGCGTCGAACGGCGTGAACGCGAGCCACAGCAGCGGCAGCGCGAAGAACCCGAGGACGGCCGACACGAACGTGGCCAGGCCGATCCTGCGCAGCGTCTCGCGGACGACCGTGTTCACGCCGCCACCGCCTCTCGCGGCTCGCGCCGGCCCCGCTCCCGGCGCCCCCGCTCGCGCAGCGCGCGCAGGTAGACCAGGGCGATCACGAGGTTGATCAGGATCATGATCAGCGAGATGGCGGCGCCGAAGCCGAGCCGGCCGTCGCCGAGCGCGGTCCGGTACACGTACACCGACATGATCTCCGACCGCCGGTCCGGCCCGCCGGCCGTGATGAGGAACGGGGTGAAGTCGTTGAACGTCCACAGGCTGATCAGCAGCAGGCTCGTCAGCACGTGCCCGCGGATGCGCGGCAGCACCGCGTCCCGCAGCGTCTGGAGCGTGGACGCGCCGGCCAGCCTGGCGGTCTCCAGATGCGACGGTGGAACGTTCCCGAGCGCGGCCCCGTACAGCATCATCGAGAACGCGGTGCCGTGCCAGACGTTGAACACGATCACGCACGCCATCGGATGGTCGATCAGCCACGCCGTGCCGGGCGTGCCGAGCAGCGCGTTCAGCGTGCCGCCGTCGCGGTCCAGCAGCGCGATCCACAGGAAGGCGATCACCGACCCCGGCAGGATCCACGCCAGCAGCACCAGCGCCTCCACGACCCGCCGGACGAGGCCCTTCCGGTCGCGCATCACCCACGCGATCGCGAACCCGAGCAGGGTCTGCCCGATCACCGCCGAGCCGAGCACGAACTGCAGCGTCAGCCACAGCGAATGGTGGAAGTCGCCGTCGCCGAGCACGTCGCCGTAGTTGCGCACGCCGACGAACTTCGGCTCGCTGGCGGCGATCCCGGTCAGCCGGTAGTCGGTCGTGCCGAGGTAGAGCGTCCAGAGCGCCGGGAAGACGAGGAACACCGCGATGAGGACCAGCGCGGGCGCGACGAACGCCGCCGCGCGCCCGCGTCCGAGCCCCGCCGCGTCCCCGCCGGC
>NZ_WBMR01000006.1:1723-111433 GCF_008923365.1 Actinomadura montaniterrae | reverse complement strand
CCCGGCGGCCCTCGCTGACCACCCCGGCGCACCTGCTGCCCGCGCACGCCGCCGCGCGACGGCGGCGGCAGCTGGCCGCCCAGCCCTGGTCGGGCCTCGGCGGCGCGCTGCTCACCGCGGCGGTCTTCTTCGCGCTGGCACTCGGCACCGGCAGCGCGGCGACCTCGCTGCTGGTCCTCGGCCCGCTGGCCACGTTCGCGCTGCCCGCCGTCGCCATGATGGCGTTCTGGTGGCACGACTGGCCGGGCTCCCGGCTGTCCACCCCGTGGACGGGCCTGCTCGACACCGTCCTGCTCGCGGCGGCCGCCGTGGTGCTGACCATCGCGGGGCAGGCCGTCGTCGAGCGGTCCGACCTGCGGGGCGTGTTCCAGGCCGAGCCGGGGCCCGCCGCCGCGGCCACGTTCCCCGCGACGCTGCCGCTGGCCGCCGCGCTGTTCACCGCCATGCTCCAGCTGACGCTGGTCTGCGAGCGCTGGCCGCTGGCCGGGATGGGCCGGCTCTCCTCCGGCGCCGCCGCGCTCGCGGCCACCTGGGCGATCGGGACGGGCGCGTACCTCCTGCTCGTCAACCACAGGGCCGTCCCGGCGGCGGAGCGGGCCGCCGCCGGGCTCCGCGACCCCGGCGGCCCCGTCCCCGCCGCCGACTTCGGCGCGGCGCTCGCCGCGGTCGGGGTCTGGCAGGGGGTGTTCTTCATCGCCCTGCGCGGCTGGCCCGTCAACACCGTCGCGCGGCGGGCGCCGCGGCTGCTCGCCGGGAACGTCCTCGTCATCGCCGCCGGAGCCGTCACCTACCTGGTGCTCCGCGAGGCCGCGGGGTGGCGGCCGGCGGCGATCAGCGCCGTCTGCGGCTGCGTGATCGGCGCCGTCCTCGTCGTGGCCGTGCTGTTCGAGGGCTGGCCCGCCGCCCGCCTGCGAGCCGTGCCCTGCCGCGTCCTCACCCTCGCCCTCATCGCCCTGGTCGCGTTCGTCCTGCACCGCGCCCTCGGCGCCTACGCGGGCGGCCGGCACTGGACGAGGGCGACCGCGGACGACTGGGTCACCACCGCCGCGCTCAGCTTCCTCGGCACCGCCGTCGTCCTGCACGTGGGCGTCGGGCTCCGCTGGCCCTTCGCCCCGAAGGACCCGTGACCAGGCGGCTCTGGCGTGCTCACGCGGGCGCGTCCCGCACGATCCGCTGGACGACGGAGACGGCTCGGGCGAGGTGGGGTTCGGTGCGGTCGGTCCGGTGGGCGATGGCGAGGTCGACGGTGATGGCGGGACGGGCCAGCGGGCGGAAGACGACGCCGTCGAGGGCCAGGGCCGTCACCGGTTCCGGGACGACGGCCGCGCCGAGACCGCCCGCCACGAGCGTGACCAGGGTCGAGGTCTCGCCGACCTCATGGCGGATCCGGGGTTCGACGGCGGCGTCCCGGAAGAGGCCGAGCACCACGTCGTACATGACGGAGCGGCGGTCCGCGGAATGCACGATGAGGTCGGCGTCCGCCAGGTCGGCGACGTCCACCTGCCGCAGCGCGGCCAGGGCGTGGTCGGCGGGGACGGCGACGACGAGCCGGTCGCGGCGCAGCGGCAGGACGGTCAGGGACAGGTCGGCGATCGGCGGGCGCAGCAAGGCGAGGTCGATCTCGCCGGTGCGGAGCGCGGCGGCCTGGTCGGGGACGAGCATCTCGCCCCGGAAGGAGAAGTCGACGCCGGACAGTTCGAGGGACAGGCCGCGGGAGATGGCGGGCAGGAGGCTGTAGGTGGCGGAGCCGACGCAGCCGATCGTGAGGTGGCCGACGGCGCCGGCCGCGATCCGGCGGGCCTCGTGCGCCGCCTCGTCCACCTCGCCGAGAATCTTGCGGGCGCGCGCGAGGTAGCCGCGGCCCGCGTCGGTGAGGTCGACCCGGCGGGTGCTGCGGTGCAGGAGCTCGACGCCGAGGTCCGCCTCCAGGCGGCGGATCGCCTGCGACAGCGGCGGCTGGGCCATGGTGAGCCGGTCGGCGGCGCGGCCGAAGTGGAGCTCCTCGGCGACGGCGACGAAGTACCGCAGCTGGCGTAGATCCATATCGATGGCATATCAATGGGTGCGAATATTGATACTTCACTGTATCAAGGGAGGCCACCTAGCCTCGATGACATGAGCACCTATCTGTACTCGGCCGTCCGGACGCCGTTCGGCCGGTTCAACGGCGCCCTGGCGGGCGTCCGGCCCGACGACCTCGCGGCGGGCGTGATCACCGCGCTGCTGGAGCGGGCGCCCGGGCTGGACCCGGCCGCGGTCGGCGAGGTCGTCTGGGGCAACGCGAACGGCGCGGGCGAGGAGAACCGCAACGTCGGCCGGATGGCGGCGCTGCTCGCCGGGCTGCCGACGAGCGTCCCCGGCACGACCGTCAACCGGCTGTGCGGCTCCAGCCTCGACGCCGCGATGATCGGGTCCCGGACGATCGAGACCGGCGACGCCGACGTGGTGCTCGCCGGCGGGGTCGAGTCGATGACCCGGGCGCCGTGGGTGCTGCCGAAGCCGGCGAAGGGCTTCCCCGCAGGGAACGTCACCGCCGTGTCGACCACGCTCGGCTGGCGGCTGGTGAACAAGCGCATGCCGGAGGAATGGACCGTCTCCCTCGGCGAGGCCAACGAGCTGCTCCAGGAGAAGTACGGCGTCAGCCGGGAGCGGCAGGACGCGTTCGCGCTGCGCTCCCACCGGCTCGCGGCCGCCGCCTGGGACGAGGGCTTCTACGACGACCTGGTCGTCCCGGCCGAAGGGCTGAAGCGCGACGAGGGCATCCGCGCCGACACCTCGCTGGAGAAGCTGTCCGCGCTCAAGCCGAGCTTCCGGCCGGACGGCACCATCACCGCCGGGAACGCGTCGCCGCTGAGCGACGGCGCGTCCGCGCTGCTGCTCGGCTCCGCCGAGGCCGCCGGCCGGATCGGCCTGGAGCCCCTCGCGCGCATCGCCGGACGCGGCGCGTTCGCCCTCGACCCGCAGGACTTCGGGTACGCGCCCGTCGAGGCGGCGAACCGCGCCCTCGCGCGCGCCGGGATCGGCTGGGACCAGGTGGGCGCGGTCGAGCTGAACGAGGCGTTCGCCGTCCAGTCGCTGGTCTGCGTCGACGCCTGGGGCATCGACCCGGAGATCGTCAACACGCGGGGCGGCGCGATCGCGATCGGCCACCCGCTCGGCGCCAGCGGCGCCCGCGTCCTCGGCACGCTCGCGAAGGTGCTCCGCGAGCGCGGCGAGCGCTGGGGCGTCGCCGCCATCTGCATCGGCGTCGGCCAGGGGCTCGCCGTCGTCCTGGAGAACACGAGCCCGGAGAACGAGGGGGCGGGGGCGTGAGCCGCGCGGAGATCGTCGAGAGCGTGGACGAGGCCGTCCGCGGGATCGCGGACGGCAGCACCGTCCTGGTCGGCGGGTTCGGCTTCGCGGGCATGCCGTTCGACCTCATCGACGGGCTGATCCGGCAGGGCGCGAAGGACCTCACCATCGTGTCCAACAACGCCGGCAACGGGGACGTCGGGCTGGCCGCGCTGCTCAAGGCCGGCCGCGTCCGCAAGGTGATCTGCTCGTTCCCCCGGCAGAGCGACTCCTACGTCTTCGACGAGCTGTACCGGGCCGGGAAGATCGAGCTGGAGATCGTCCCGCAGGGCAACCTCGCGGAGCGGATGCGGGCGGCGGGCGCGGGCATCGGCGCCTTCTACTGCCCGACCGCCGCCGGCACCCCGCTGGCCGAGGGCAAGGAGACCCGGACCATCGACGGGCGCGTCCACCTCCTGGAGTACCCGATCAAGGGCGACGTCGCGCTGATCAGCGCGCACCGCGCCGACACGATGGGCAACCTCGTCTACCGCAAGACCGCCCGCAACTTCGGGCCCGTCATGGCGACGGCCGCGGCCACCACGATCGTGCAGGTCGGCGGCGTCGTCGCCGCCGGGGAGCTCGACCCGGAGGCGGTCGTCACGCCCGGCATCTACGTCGACCGCGTGGTGCGCGTCGAGGACCGCCACTACACCGTCCAAGGAGCGCGCTGACATGTCCCCCACCACGGGGCCCCTCACCCCGGACGAGCTCGCCGCGGTCGTCGCCCGCGACATCCCGGCGGGCTCCTACGTCAACCTCGGCATCGGCCGCCCGACGAAGGTCGCCGACCACCTCCCGGACGGCTCGGGCGTCGTGCTGCACACCGAGAACGGCATGCTCAACATGGGCCCGGCCGCGACCGGCGACGGGATCGACCCGGACCTCACCAACGCCGGCAAGGTCCCGGTGACGGAGCTGCCCGGCGCGTCGTACTTCCACCACGCGGACTCGTTCGCGATGATGCGCGGCGGCCACCTCGACGTGTGCGTGCTGGGCGCGTTCCAGGTGTCGGCCACCGGCGACCTCGCGAACTGGAGCACCGGCGCCCCCGACGCCATCCCGGCCGTCGGCGGCGCGATGGACCTGGCGATCGGCGCCAAGCAGGTCTTCGTGATGATGACGCTGTTCGACAAGGAGGGCCGGTCGAAGCTGGTGCCCGCGTGCACCTACCCGCTGACGGGCGTCGGCTGCGTCAGCCGGGTCTACACCGACGTCGCCGTCATCGACGTCGGCCCGGACGGCGCGTCGGTCCGCGAGACCTTCGGCATCACGGTCGACGAGCTCCGCGACCGGGTGCCGGTCCCCCTCAAGGCCGCCTGACGCCGGGCCGCTCTCGTTCTCCAGGTGGTGCGGTGCCGGGGCGGCTCGCCCGCCGGCCCGGCACCGGGCTCAGCCGCCGGTCCCGGTGAGCGCGTCCGGCTTCGCGGACGACAGCGGGATCGGGGTGAACATCGGGGGCTCGTCGGCGGGGTCGAGCGCGGTCGGGCCGTAGAGCCAGTCCACGAACGCGTAGTCGTAGGTGTCGCGCTCCCGCAGCAGGACGTTCCGCTGCCGCCGGGCGAGCCCGTCGAGATGCCACAGCTCGCCCCAGGCGCGCGACGTGGTGACGACGCGGCGGCAGTGCTCGGGCCGGACGGCCTGGTAGGCGGCGAGGACGGCCGGCCAGCCCCCGTCGCCGAGGTGGCGGGCGACCTGCTCGCCGAGCACCCAGCCGTCCTCGATCGCCATGATCGCGCCCTGGGCGATGTACTGCAGCGGGGGGTGCGCGGCGTCGCCGAGCAGCGCGATGCTCCCGTCCACCCAGGTCATGATGGGGTCGCGGTCGTACATCCGCCACCACCGGTCGCGCCACATGTCGGGCAGGCCGCCGCGGACGAAGTCGCAGGTCCCCGCGAACGCCGCGTCCAGCTCGTCGGGCGTGCCCCAGTCCTCCTCGCCGGCGCGCGCCTTGGGCGACTCGAACACGGCGACCTGGTTGAGCAGCTCGCCGCCGCGCAGCCCGTAGTGGACGAAGTGGCAGCGCGGGCCGACGTACACCACGACCTCGGACAGGTCGACCTCCGCGGCGCGGCCGCTCGCGGTCGGCGTGGTGCCGCGGTACGCGACGTACGCCGACGACACCGGCTCGTCGTCCACGAGCAGCTTGCGCGCCACCGAGTGCAGCCCGTCGGCCGCGATGACGACCCGCGCCTCCTCGACGCGGCCGCCGGCGAGCGTCACGCTCGCGCCGCCGGCGGTGTTCGCGCAGGCGGTCACCTGCTGGGACGTCCGCAGGTCGACGCCGGCGCGCTCGCAGGCGCGCAGCAGCATGGCGTGCAGGTCGCTGCGGTGGATGACCAGGTACGGGAAGCCGTAGCGGCGCTCCAGGTCGCGCAGGTCGAGGCGGGTCAGCTCGGTGCCGTCGACGGCGTCGCGCATGATCATCGCGTCGGGCAGGACGCCGAGGCTCTTGGCCTCGTCCAGCAGGCCGTAGTCGTCGAGGATGCGCGTGCAGTTCGGGGCGAGCTGGATGCCGGCGCCGACCTCGCCGAAGGCGGCGGCGCGTTCGAGCACGCGGACGGCGAGGCCGCGGCGGGTCAGCGCGTAGGCGGCGCCCAGCCCGCCGATGCCGCCGCCGACGACGATCACATCAGGGTTGGTCATGGTCTCTTCCTTCTCGGGCGCCTCAGAGCCAGGGGCCCAGGTCCGGTGCGCCGGCGAGGGCGTGCGGCCGTCCGGCCAGCCAGGCGGCGACCTCGGGGAGCGGCCCGTCCGGGAGCGCGTCCAGCCCCCGCTTGGCGGCGATGTCGGTGACGAGGGCGTCCAGGAAGCCGCCCGGCAGGTCGGCGAAGGAGACGCCGCGGTCGAGGTCGACGGCGTGGACGAAGGTCTCGCGCGACCGCATCCAGGGCACCTCGGTCGCGGGGACGGTGCGGCCCTGCGCCGTGACGACCTCGGCCCGCCACTGGCGCTCGGTGAGCGCGTCCATCGCCGTCCGCAGCTCGGTGCAGGACCGGGCCAGCCAGCCGGTCAGCTCCGCGCCGCTCATCCGGGGGCCGCGCTCGATCCCGGCGGCCCGCTCCTCGGCCGACGCGTACATCGGGGTCTCCTCGCCGGTGGCGGCCCAGTGCACCAGGTTGCCGAGCGCGTCGGCGTTCGCCGCGACGTGCGCGACGAGGTGCTTGCGGGACCAGCCGGGCAGCAGGCATGGGGCGTCGTACTCCGCCTCGGTCAGGCCGCCGGCGGCGTCGAGGAACAACCGCGTGCCCTCCCGCGCCCAGCGGACGGCGTCGGCGAACGTGCGGGCCATCAGGCGTCCTTGACGACGCGGTTGGTGCAGGCGCCGATGCCGTCGACCTCGGTCACGACCGTCTCGCCGCCGGTGAGGTACACCTTCGGGTCGCGGGCGTGGCCCACGCCGGCAGGGGTGCCGGTGGCGATGAGGTCGCCAGGACGCAGCGTGATGATCGTGGAGATGTACTTGACCAGGAAGACCGGGTCGAACAGCAGCGTGCCGGTGTCGTCGGACTGCATCTCCGCGCCGTCGACCACCGTCCGCACGCGCAGCGCCGGGCGCACGCCGCCGACCTCGTCGGGCGTGACCAGGTACGGGCCGACGGGGGTGGAGGAGTCCCAGATCTTGCCCTGCGTCCACTCGATGGTGCGGAACTGCCAGTCGCGCACGGACACGTCGTTCATGACGGTGAACCCGGCGATCGCCGCCTCGGCCTGCGCGTCGTCGGCGCGGCGGACCTCCGCGCCGATGACGACGGCGAGCTCCACCTCCCAGTCAAGGGCGTCGGTCTCGGCGGGCTTGACGATGTCGTCGTGCGCGCCGATCAGCGAGTCGGCGAACTTGGGGAACAGCGTCGGGTACGCCGGAAGCTCCCGCCCCATCTCCTTGATGTGGTTGGAGTAGTTGTGGCCGACGCAGATCACCTTCGACGGGTTCGGTACGACCGGCGCGAAGTCGGCGCCGTCGAGGTCGTGGACCGCGCCGGAGCCGCCGACCGCCTTGTCCCGCCAGTCCGGCTCGGCGAGGAGGGCGCCCAGGTCGGGATAGCCGAGGTCGACGAGCCGGTCGCCGTCGAGGCGGACGGCGCGGGTCCCGGCGGCGGTGCGGATGGTGGAGAGCTTCATCAGACGTCGTCCTCGGCGGTTCGGTGGGTGGCGGTTCGGTGGAGCTTGAGGGCCTCGAAGACGGGCGCGTCGCCGAAGCGGAACAGGTCGAGGGCCCCGGAGTCGGAGTCGGACGGCCCGGCCTCGGACCGCACCGAGAACGGTTCCCACGACGGCACGACGAAAAGGTCCCCGCGCGTCACCGACCAGGTCCGGTCGCCGACCGAGACCGTGCCGGACCCGTCGAAGACCTGGTAGACGCTGGAGCCGGTCTCGCGGACCGGGGCCGTCTCGGCGCCCCGCGCCACCCGGTGGAACTCGGCGCGCAGGGTCGGGAGCACGTCGGTGCCGTCGGCGGGGTTGCTGTAGCGGACGGCGGCGTGGCCGGGCTCGACCGTGGCGGCGTGCCCGTCCTTCTCCAGCGCGAGCTGGTCGGCGAGCGCGCGGTCGGTGTGCTCCCACTTGTACGACAGCAGCGGCGACCCGGGCGTGGTGTGCGCGACGCCGACGGGGCGGAGCCCGGGGTGGCCCCAGAGCCGCTCGGAGCGGGACCGCTCGGGCGTGATGCGCTCGGCGTCGGAGATCTCGTCGCGCCCGAACTCGAAGAACTGCGCCTCGGTCAGGTACTGGAACGGGATGTCGAGGCCGTCGATCCAGGCCATCGGCCGGTCGGTGGCGTTGTGGTGGGCGTGCCAGTTCCAGCCGGCCTGCGGCAGGAAGTCGCCGCGGTTCATCGGCACGGGGTCGCCGCCGACGACCGTCCACACTCCGGAGCCCTCGACGACGAAGCGGAAGGCGTGCTGGGTGTGGCGGTGCTCGGGCGCGTCCTCGCCGGGCATGAGGTACTGGATCGCCGCCCACAGGGTCGGGGACGCGAACGGGCGGCCGCCGAGCCCCGGGTTGGCGAGCGCGATCGCGCGGCGCTCGCCGCCGCGGCCGACCGGCACGATCCGCCCCGCCCGGTCGGCGAGGCGGACGAGCCGGTCCCACTTCCACACGTGCGGGACGGCGCTGGAGCGCGGATGCGGCGGCATCAGGCCGCCGATCTCCGTCCACAGCGGGACGAGCAGTTCGGCCTCGAAGCCGCGGTAGAGGTCCTCGAGCTCCGGGGTGACCTCGGGCTGCCCGGGAGCGTCGACGGCCCGCAGCCGCACCGGCGAGTCCGCGGGCGCCGGCGCGGGCGAGGCCGCCGGGGAGGCCGCCGGGGAGGCCGCGAGGGGGTCGGCAGGAGTGCTGGTCATACCCGCCATCGTGGTGCCGGTACGCTGTGAAGAATAGGAAATTCTGTTCTCCAGAATCGAGCCCGCGTGGACAAGCCCTTCAAGGCGCCGCCGCCGTACGCGATCGCGAGCGTCGACAACGCGCTGCGCATCGCGACGATGCTCCAGCTCGAAGGCCCGCTGACGGTCAGCGAGGTCGCGCGGCGGCTCGGCGTCGCGAACTCGACCGCGCACCGGCTGCTCGCCATGCTCGTCTACCGCGACTTCGCGGTGCGCGAGGCCGACCGCACCTACCGCGTCGGGCCCGTCCTGGAGCTCGCCGCGCACTCGCAGTCGGCGGCGGCGCGGCTGCGGGCCGCCGCGCTGCCGCACCTGCACCGGCTGGCCGAGATGCTCGACGAGTCCGCCAACCTGACCGTCCGCACCGGCGACACGGTGCGCTTCGTCGCCAGCGTCGAGTCGCGGCAGGCGCTGCGGGTCGGCTCGCGCGAGGGCATGGTGTTCCCCGCCCACCGCACCACCGCGGGGCTGCTGCTCCTCGCCGAGCTGCCGCCGGACCGGCTGGAGGCGCTGTACGCGGCTGACCGCTACGACGAGCGTCCCGGCGACCGGCCCGACCTGGACGCCCTGCGCGCGGACCTGGCGCGGGTGCGCCGCAACGGGTTCGCGCTCAACCAGGGCCGGTCGGAGCGGGGCGTCGTCGCGGTCGGCGTCCCCGTGCGCGCCCCGGACGGCGAGGTCGTCGCCGGGCTCTCGGTGTCGATGCCGAGCGCGCGGTACGAGAAGGAGCGGCTGCCCGCGCTCGCCGGCACGCTGCGCACCGTGGCCGACGCGCTGGAGCGCGACCTGACCCGCTGACCCGCCCGCGGAACGTCAGCGGGCGCCGAGCAGGCCGAACCAGCTGTCGGTCAGCTCCTCGAGCATCTGCTCGCGGTCCAGCTTCCAGTCGGCGCCGGCCCAGTTCTGGGCCACGTAGTCGAGCTGGGCCATCGCGAGGACGCCGCGGAAGTGCCGCTGGTACGGCTCGAAGCGACCGGCGGCGGTGAGGCCGTCCTCGACGTCGCTGATCGCCTCCTCCAGCCAGCGCTCCACGAGGTTGCGCAGCTCCGGCTCCGCGGCGGCGGCGTCGCGGCCGATCCGGATGATGGGGTGGATGACCGGCCACCGCTCGGAGGTCTGAGCGAGCCACGCCGCGAGCGCCTCGCGGCTGCCGTCCTTCACGGCCTCGACCAGGGCCAGGGCCGTCGACCCGTGCTCGGGCGACCGGCTGCGGAGCAGCACCTCGTTGAGGCGCTCGGCGATGAGCGCCTTCATCAGCTCGCTCTTCGACGGGAAGTGCGCGTAGAAGGTGACCCGGGTGGTGCCGACCGCGCCGGCGATGTCCTCGACGGTCGTGGCGAGGTAGCCCTTGGCCGAGAACAGCTCGAGCCCGGCGTCCAGGATCATCCGCCGGGTCATTTCCTTCTGTGCTTCGCGCAGGCTCGCCACCCGGCAACCCTAGCGCACGCGTCAGCACTCCTGACATCGAGCCATCTCTGCTTACGTGCAGGTCATTGACTTGACGCGATGTAAATCAATATGACACTGTGCAGGCATCGACGAGTGATCCAACTCACAAGGAGTCCCCATGACACGGAGGCCGTCGTCCGGCGCGCGCACGCCGGGCCCCATCCCGACGGTGGTCGCCGGCTGCTTCGCGGTCCTGCTGGCGCAGGTGGCGTACTCGCTGCCCGGCGCCCTCAACGGCACCTTCCAGCAGGAGTTCGCGACCACCGGGTCGCAGCTCACCTGGATCACCGCCGCGTTCGCCATCCCGATGGTGGTCCTGGAGCTGACCACCGGCGTGATCGGCGACCTGTTCGGCCGCAGGCGGCTGCTCCAGCTCGGCGCCGTCCTGACCGTGATCGGCTCGCTGGTCTGCTGCCTGGCCGGCACGGTCCAGGTCATGTGGACCGGGCAGGTCGTCGCCGGCCTCGGCGCCGCGATCCTCTACCCGATCTCGCTCGCGATGATCGCGGCCGTCGCGCCGAACCAGGAGGAGCGCACCAAGGCGATCGCGCTGTGGGCCGGCTTCCTGTCCATCGGCGCCGCGATCTCCCCGCTGCTCGGCGGCGCCTTCGCCGAGCACGGCGGCTGGCGCGGCGCGTACGCCGTCGTCATCGGCGCCGCCGTGCTGTCCTTCCTGATCACCTTCGCGGCGGCCGACTCGTCCGCGCCCGAGGGCCGCAGGCTCGACCTGCCCGGGCAGGTCACGCTGGCGCTCGGCCTCATCGCCCTGCTGTTCGCCGCCACGCAGGGGTCGGAGAGCGGCTTCACCCGGCCGGAGATCCTCGGCGCGTTCGCCGCCGGCGTCGTCCTGCTGGCCGCGTTCGTCGCGATCGAGCTGCGGGCCGCGGTGCCGCTGCTGAACCTGCGGCTGTTCGCCAACCGCGCCTACGCGATCGTCGCGATCGCCACGGTCGTCGGGATGTTCGCGTTCCTCGCCACCTGCTACTCGATGAGCATCTGGCTCGGCGCCGTCCAGCACCAGAGCGCCCTCAAGATCGGTGTGCTGTTCCTGTTCATCCAGGGCCCCGCCTTCCTGTTCGTGCCGGTCGTCTCGCGCCTCATCCGCAGGGTCTCGCCGCGCTGGGTGCTGTCCGGCGGCTTCGCGCTCATGGCCGCGGCGGGCATCTGGTGCTCGACGTTCGACGTCGCCGACATGGGCTGGACGCGGTTCATCGCCCCGCTGACGCTGCTCGGCTGCGGCTTCGCGCTGACGGTCGGGTCCATCACCGCCGTCGCGATCAACACGGTCCCGGTCCGGCTCGCCGGGATGGCCAGCGCGACGACCAACCTGCTGCGCGACTTCGGGTTCGCGCTCGGCCCGGTGCTCATCGCCGCGCTCGCGATCAACAAGGCCAACGACGCGCTGCTGTCCGGCCTCGGCCGGGCGGTCGGGGCGTCCGGCCTGCAGGCGCCGTACTCCGGGGTCGCGGGCGGCATCGCGCACGACGGCGGCGCCATGGCGATCAACTCGATGCCGGTTGTGCCGGGCGCCGGCCCGGGCGCGCGGCCGGTGCCGATGCCGCGGCAGCTGCACCAGCTCGCCTTCGAGTCGCTCGGCAGCGCCTACAACACCGCCTTCCTCGTCGCGGGCCTCTGCGCGGCGGCGGCAGGCGTGCTGACGCTCGTCGGCCTGTTCGGCCACCGCGAGGCCACCGCCGGAACGGACGGCGCCGAGGCGGACGGCACCGAGTCGCCGGGCCTGGTCGCGGCCTGATTACCTGCCGGTACGATCGAGATACTTACAGAGCGATAGCTCATTTGACATCACGTAAAGTGAAGTGACACCCTTCACAGCGATCGCGTGACGGCCGTCATATCCGCGCGCCACGCCGCGCCGAACCCGACGCCGACGAAAGGAAGTGGCCATGACCGGCGCACAGACCGCCGAGAGAAGCCCCGCGCAGAACGGCACCGCCGGGAGCGGCACCGTCAACACCGTCCTCGGCCCCGTTCCGGCGGACGACCTGGGGATCGTCGCCGTCCACGAGGCGCTGCTGTCCGTGGTCCCGGGCGCCGAGCACGCCTTCGACGTGACCATCGACCGCGCCGAGGTCATCGAGGTCCTCGCGGCGAAGCTGGCGGACTTCCGCGCGCACGGCGGCGGGACGATCGTCGACGCCACGGGCATGTTCCACGGCCGCGACGTGCGGCTGTACGAGGCGCTGTCGCGGTCGACCGGGGTACACATCGTCGCGTCCACCGGCATGGGCCCCGAGGAGATGCTCGGCGGCTACTTCCTCACGCCGCAGACGAACCCGCCCACGCCGTGGCCCGCGGAGAAGTTCGCCGACCTGTTCACCAAGGAGATCACCGAGGGCATGGTGGTCCCGCGCGTGGAGCGGCGGGGCGCCGCCGGGCTCGTGGCGACCGCCGCGACCCGCGCGGGCATGACCGCGACCGACGAGAGCCTGTTCCGCGGCGCGGCCCGCACCGCCCTCGCCACCGGCGTCCCGCTCTCCGTCCGGTACGGGAACGACGCCGTGCACGACCTCGACGTCGTCCTGGACGAGGGCCTCCCGGCCGGCCGGGTCGTCGTCGGGGGCCTCGACCGCAGGGACGCGGTCGAGGCCGGCGCCCCCCTCGCGATCGCGCGCCGGGGCGCCTACGTCGCGATCGACCACGTCGGCCTGAACGACGACGCCGCCCACGTCACCGACCGCGAACGCGCCGCCCTGGTGCTCGACCTCGTCGAGGCCGGCCACGGCGACCGGATCCTGCTGTCGGGCAGCGCGATCGGCGTCGCGAAGGGCCAGCACGCCTACGACCTGCCGTACAGCCACGCCGCCGCGGTGTTCGTCCCGCTGGCGGCGTCGCTGGGGCTCGGCGGCGAGGACGCGCACCGCATCCTCGCCGGCAACCCGCGCGACCTGCTGACCGTGCGCTGATCTTCCTGAGGTTTGGAGCGAGACGAATGTCGAGGGTGAACACCGTCCTGGGGCCGATTCCCGCCGAGGAGCTGGGAGTCGTCGCCGTCCACGAGCACATCGGGTACGGCATGCCCGGCTCGGAGCTGGACACCACGTGGTGGAAGTCGCCGGAGGAGCGGTACGCCGAGACCGTCCCCAAGCTGCGGAGGTTCCACGAGTACGGCGGCGGGACGTTCGTCGACGTCACCGGCATCTGCAACGGCCGCGACGTCGACTACTACCGGTCGCTGTCGGCGAAGACCGGCGTCCACATCGTCGCCTGCACGGGCTTCGTCGGCGGCGACACCGCCCTGCCGTTCTTCGCGAGGGCGAGCGTCGACTACCTGGCGCGGCACTTCGTGCACGAGATCACCGTGGGGATCGGCGGCACCGGCGCCCGCGCCGGCGTCATCAAGGTCGGGGTGAGCCGCGGCGGCCGCATGACGGAGCTGGACAAGCGCATCTACCGCGCCGCCGCCCGCGCCTCCCTCGCCACCGGCGCCGGCATCCTGACGCACCTGGCCATCGACGCCGAGAACGCCATCGCGATCTTCGGCGAGGAGGGGCTCCCCCTCGACCGCGTGCTCTTCGGGCACGTCGACGACGGCGTCAACGCGGACAAGACCCGCGACACCTGGATCGCCGACCAGGGCGGCCGGATCGGGTTCGACACCTTCGGCTACGAGACCGAGCTTCCCGACCCGCCGTTCTGGGCCCGCCCGCGCCGGGAGCGCCTCGACCACTTCCTCCGGTTCATCGCCGGCGAGGGGCGCCTGCAGCAGGTGCTCGCCTCGGCCGACGCCAACTGCAGCCCGCTCGGCTGGCCGGGCGTCAAGGGCCACACCGTGAACTACATCTTCGAGGACCTCGTCCCGGACCTGCGCGCCGCCGGGCTCGACGACGCCGCCATCAAGACGATCTTCGTCGACAACCCCGCCGACTTCCTCTCCCTCAAGCACTGACAAGGACCCCACCCATGCAGTCCTCGGACCTGAAGAAACTGAACGTCGCCGTCGTCGGCGCGGGATACGGCGGCGCGGCCGCGGCCAAGGCGCTGAGCCTCCTCGGCGCCACCGTCACCGTCTACGAGCAGGCGAGCCGGATCCGCGAGGTCGGGGCCGGCATCGGGCTGCGCCCGTCCACCATGGACCGGTTCCGCCGGTGGGGCGTCATCGAGGCGATCCAGCGGGTCAGCTCCCCGAGCGACTACTTCGAGATCCTCACCGGCACCGGCGAGCCGATCATGCGGGAGGCCTGGCCGGAGATCGACGCCTTCGGCCTGACCACCCACCTGATCCACCGCGGCGACTTCATCGAGGCGCTGCTCTCGGTGCTGCCCGAGGGCATGGTCCGCCTCGGCCACCGGCTGGAGCGGATCGACGACAAGGGCGACGGGGGCGTCCTGACGTTCGCCAACGGCGCCACCGTCGAGGCGGACCTCGTCGTCGGGGCCGACGGCATCAAGTCGGTGGTCCGCGAGCAGCTGTTCTCCGCCGCGGAGCCGGTGTTCTCCGGCGAGCACGCCTACCGCGCCGTCATCGGCGCCGAGGACGCCTACGGCCTGGTCGTCGACGACAACCTGCGGATGTACATCGGCCGGGGCACGAAGGTCTACCTGCTGCCGCTGCGCCACCGCGGCCAGGTGTCCTTCGACATCACCGCGCTGTGCCCGGACGGCACCTGGGCACCGGACGTCACCAAGGACGACCTGCTCAGGACCGTCGAGGGCTTCGACGAGCGGATCGTGAACATCGTCCGCGACCTCGACATGGCGGCGGTCAACTGCCGCGCGGTCTACGACATCGACCCGATCGACCGCTGGCACTCGGACTCGGTCGTCCTGCTCGGCGACGCGGCGCACTCGATGCTGCACCACCACGGCCAGGGCGCGAACTCCGCGATCCTGGACGCGGGCGTCCTCGCCGACTCCCTCCGCGACGCCGGCTCGGTGAGCGAGGCGCTCGCGCTCTACCAGGCGGCCCGCAAGCCGGTGACCGACGAGCTGCAGCGCGTCTCGCGGCAGGGCTGGACCGAGGACGAGGTCGACGAGGTCTTCCCGAGCCAGAAGCCCGCGTCCCAGCGACCCGCCTCGCGGGGAGCGGGGGTCTGACGCCATGCCGCTGCACCCCGAGATCGCCAAGGCCCTCGCCGCCATGCCCGCGCCGCCGCCCGGTCCGCTGAACCCGGAGGCGATGCGCGCCGGCGAGGAGGCGGAGGTCCCGGCCGTCGCCGACCGCCTGCCGCTGCACGCCGTCGAGGACGTCACCGCGCGGACCGACGCCGGCGAGGTCCCGGTCCGGGTCTACACGCCGGACGACGCCGACGCGCACGGCCTGCTGGTCTACTTCCACGGCGGCGCGTTCTTCCTCGGCAGCCTGGAGACGCACGACCACGTCGCGCGGAACCTGGCCAAGGAGACCGGGCTCAAGGTCGTGTCCGTCGGCTACCGGCGGGCGCCCGAGCACGCCTTCCCGGCGGGGCTCGACGACTGCTACGCCGCCGTCCGGTGGGCCGCCGGGAACGGTGAGGCGCTGGGCTGGGACGGCACCACGCTGGCCCTCGCGGGCGACAGCTCCGGCGGCACCTTCGCCGCCGCGGTCGCCGCCATGGCGCACGACGACGGCTTCGACCGGATCACCCACCAGGTGCTGTTCTACCCGTCGCTCGACCTGGACTTCGACGTCGACCGGTACGCGTCGCTGCGCGAGAACGCCGTCGGCTACGGGCTCGAAACGGCCGGGCTCAAGCCGTTCAACGCCTTCTACATCGGCAGCGGCGCCGACCCGGCGGACCCCCGCGTCTCGCCGATCAAGCGGGCGGACCTCTCCGGGCTGCCGCCCGCGCTGATCATCACCGGCGAGCTCGACCCGCTGCGTGACGAGGGCGAGCTGTACGGCCGGAGGCTGGACGACGCCGGCGTGGACGCGACCGTCAGCCGGTACGCCGGCGCGGGGCACGGCTTCGTACAGCACTTCTCGTGGATCCCGGAGTACCACCGGGCCTACGCGGAGACCCGCGACTTCCTCGCCCGCCCGCCCCGCCGACCCCGCCCAGCAAGCCGGTAGGAGAGCCATGCCCGACGTGAGAATCCACCCCCTCGTCTCGCCGTGGGGCCGGTTCGGTCTCTACAGCTTCTTCATCGACGCGCCGGAGCCGGCGATCGTCGACACCGGCATCGCCTCCTCCCCCGCCGAGGGCATGGCCCCGGCGCTGGAGGCCATCGGCCGCCGGATCGAGGACGTCCGCTGGGTCCTGCTGACCCACGGCCACATCGACCACGTCGGCGGCGCCCGCGCCCTGTGGGAGCTCACCGGACGGCGCGCGCGGGTCGTCATCCACGAGGCGGACGCGCCGCTGCTGCGCTCGCGCCGTGCGCACGTGGACGAGTACCTCGCCGGACGCGGGCGGTACCTGGACGACCCCGATGGCGAGGCGAAGGTGACCGGCGCGGCCGACGCCGTCATCTCCGGCGAGATGGAGCCGGACGTGCTCGTCAAGGGCGGCGAGACGCTCTCCCTCGGCGGCGGTGTCACGGTCTCCGTCCACGCGATCCCCGGGCACACGCCCGGGTCGGTCGCCTACGTCGTCGACGGCCAGGGCGCCGTCTTCGTCGGCGACGCCGTCCAGGTACACGGGGCCGCCAACGGCTTCCCGGGGTTCGAGGACCCGGCCGCGTACCGCGCCAGCCTGGAGTACCTGCGCGACGAGGTCCGCCCGCGCCACCTCTACCTGGGCCACCCCTACCGCCGCGCCGACGGCACGCCGTACGGCGTCGAGCTCGACGCGGCGCAGGCCGAGGAGGCCCTGCGCGAGAGCCTCGACATCGAGGGACGGGTCGGCAAGGCCGCGCACGCCTGCCTGTGCGCGGGCCTCCAGGAGACCGCCTCGCCGTACTCCCCGTTCGCGCCCGTCGCGCAGGAGGTCGGCTACACCGCCGACCCCACGCTGGAGCCGTCGCCGTTCTTCACCTCGATGCACGGCTACCGCACGCACTTCACCCAGAACTCGTGACAGAGGAGGGCTTCGCGCCCATGGCCGACTTCCGGATCATCCAGGCGGGCCTGGAGAAGATCACCGTCCGCAAGGACCTCCGCGTGCCGATGCGCGACGGCGTCACCCTGGCGGCCGACGCCTACCAGGGCGCCGGCGACGAGCCGCGCCCCGCGCTCGTCGCGCTCAGCCCGTACGGCAAGGAGCTGCAGGCGCTCGCGCTCACGACGCCGCCGCAGCGGCGCCCCAGCCCGATGTGGGACGGCTGCATCGAGGCGGGCGACATCGCGCGTGTCGTCCAGGAGGGCTACGTCCACGTCATCGGCGACCTGCGCGGATCGGGCGCGTCCGAGGGCGAGCACATCGGCAACTACAACGCCGGCGGCGTCCCGCTCGGCCAGGACGCGTACGACTTCATCGAGTGGGTCGCCGCGCAGCCGTGGTGCGACGGCAGCGTCGGCATGATCGGCATCTCCTACTTCGGCTCGATGCAGGTCCTCGCGGCGGCCGAGCGCCCGCCGAGCCTGAAGGCGATCTTCGTCAGCGGCGGCCACTACGACTTCTACGAGACGACCTACCACGGCGGCGTCATGTGGTTCATGCCGCGCGCCGCCCGCGAGGGCCGCGGCGGCGACTCCGGCTGGGCGTTCACCGACCGGGTCAGGTCCCGGATGCTGGAGACCTGCTCCCCGGAGGAGATCCGGGAGCGCGTCGCCGCGCGGCTCCAGGACCCGGACGTCGCCGCCTGGCCCAACCTCGTCCACGTGCTGCACTACCCGAAGAACCACGAGGCCTGGTTCGACATCGTGATGAACGAGGTCGACGGCGAGTGGTACGAGGAGCGCAACCCCGTCACCCTCGCGCCGAACATCGACGTCCCGGTCTGGCTCCAGATCGACCAGGGCCGCGGCTGGACGATGGACGGCACCATCGAGGTCTTCAACGCCCTGAAGGGCCCGAAGAAGCTCGACATCGGCCCGTACCCGCCGATGCAGTCGCGCCCCTTCATCGAGGAGCACGACAAGATGTTCCGCTGGTACGAGTACTGGATCAAGGGCGTCGACAACGGGATCATGGACGAGCCCACCGTGACCGTCCACGTCGAGGGCTCCCGCGAGACCGTCACCGGCGCGCAGTGGCCGCCGAAGGACGTCGAGTACAGGGCGCTCTACCTGCGTCCGCGCCGCAGGCTCTCGTTCGAGCCCGAGCTGATGGGCGCCGAGCACGCCGCGCCCGACGGCTTCTACCAGGCGCCGCTGACGGTGACCGACAAGGTGGAGATCCTCAGCTGGAGCACCGCCCCGTTCGACGCGCCGGCGGAGATGATCGGCCAGGGCGCCGCGCACCTGTTCGCGGAGATCGACCAGCCCGACACGAAC
Organism: Actinomadura montaniterrae; assembly: GCF_008923365.1. Lineage (GTDB taxonomy): Bacteria > Actinomycetota > Actinomycetes > Streptosporangiales > Streptosporangiaceae > Spirillospora > Spirillospora montaniterrae. The sequence goes on along the minus strand of NZ_WBMR01000006.1, from coordinate 92,959 downwards.
TTCATCCTCCGCATGTGGGACGAGGCCCCGGACGGCAAGCGGCAGCTCATCACGACCGCCTACCTCAAGGCCTCGCACCGCGAGCTCGACGAGGAGCGCACCACCGAGGGGAACCCCTACCACCCGCACACCCGCGCGGTGCCGGTCGAACCGGGGAGGATCGAGGAGTACGTGCTGCGCGTCTACCCGTTCGCGGCGACGTTCCTGCCCGGCCACAGGCTGGTCGTGGAGCTGTCCAACGACGAGCCGCTCGCCGACGAGCACAACGCGCTGCTGCCGCCGGACGCGTTCCACCTGCCGGTGGGCCGCCCCGTCACGCACAAGATCTACCGCGACGCCGCCCATCCGTCCCGGCTGGTGCTGCCGTTCACGACGCGCGCGGCGGCGGAGTAGCCGGGGTCAGGGGACGCGGTGCAGGGTCGGCTGCCGCAGCGCGGGGGCCAGCCAGCGCTCCAGCAGGGAGCGGAGCCGTTCGTCGTCGCGGGGCGGCTCGCTCGGGTTCTGCAGCAGCGACGTCAGCAGCCGCATGATGATCTCGGCGAGGCCGGTGAGGTCGTCCTCGCCGACCCCGGCGGCGTCCCAGTCGACGGGGAAGCGGCGCAGCATCAGGGCGCCGTAGGCGATGGCGTCCGCGGTGGTGGCGCCGCGGCCGAAGGCGCTGGAGTCCTTCAGCTGCAGCAGCAGGCTCAGCCGCGGCTCGGTCGGGATCGTCCGGACGCAGAACATCATGCCCTCGACGACGGCCTCGGCCGGCTCGCGGACGCCGCTGCCCCGCAGGTGGGCGACCATCCGGTCCACGAACGACGCGGCGCCCTGCGCGGCGACCTCGCCGACGATGTCGCTGATCCGGGCGAAGTGGCGGTAGACGGTCTGGCGCGTGACGCCGAGCTCGGTCGCGACGTCGGAGAGGGTCGTCTTCGCGACGCCGTGCCGGTCGATGCAGCGGGCGGTCGCGTCGACGATGCGCTGCCGGGCCTCGGCATCCGATGCGGGGGGCCGGCCTCCCCAGCCGTGGTGCGCCATGGCCCTAGGATCGCACAGGCTCCACGGCCGGTTCCGGCGCCTTGACCCGCAGTACGGCCACGATGAAGCCCGCTGCGGCGGCGGCGCACAGCGTGGAGTACCAGAGGCTCCCGATCGGTGTGCCCTGCTCGGTGACGCCGCCCGTCGCACCGAAGTACGCGGGCAGCGCGACCAGCCACAGCACGACGAGGACGGCCAGGTACACCGCCGGGTAGACCCGCGCGAACACCGGCGACGCGACCCGCGGGGCGCCGCCCGCGCGGGCCGCCCGGTAGGCGTCCGCGAGCAGGTAGAGCCCGGCGATCCAGACCACGGCCAGCTCGACCGAGAGGATGGTCCGCTGGACGCCGACCTGGTCGTCGCCGCGGAACGCGCCGCTGGGCGCGCTCACGACGATCATCGCGAGCGGCGTCACGGCGCCGGCGACGACGGTGCGCCACGCGACGTTCCCGCCGCCGAGCGCGCCGCGGCCCGGCCGGGCGCCGACCAGGCGGACGACGAGGTAGGTCATCGCACCGAACGAGACCGAGGCGAACAGCAGCATGCTGTTCATCGGCACCGACGCGAGCGCCGGCCGGTTGATCATCGTGTTCGCCGGGTTCCACGCCCACCACTTCAGCTGCGGGCCGAGCTGGTCGAAGATCTCGTAGAAGACCTGGCAGGCGAACGCGACCGCGACCGCGCCGGCCAGCGGGCCGCGCCGGGCGAACACGCCCAGCGACCGGACCAGTTCGTAGGCGAGCTGCGAGATCGCGGGGTAGAACGCGACGATGTAGAGCGGCAGCCGGTCGTACATGAACTGCACCGTGAACACGTTGTGCGAGAAGATGAACCCGACCTGCTTCTCCAGGCCGAACCAGCCCGGGAAGTACAGCGGCGGCTCGATCACCGCCAGGTAGAGGACCGACGCGAACCACAGCGAGATGTTGACCGGGTCGCCGTCGCGCCGCCACCGCCGCCACGCGTGGACGAGCGCGAACACCGCCCCGCCGACGACGAGCAGTTCCAGCACGGGCATGGTGCCGTTCGCCAGGTCGAACGGGTTGCGGAACGTCACCAGGGGATCGGTGTGGTGGCAGGAGAAGCCGAGCTTCTTCGCGACGCGCTCGGCCACCGGGTCGCAGGTGTAGCCCATCTCGCTCCTCCGCTCGTCAGGCGCCGACGAGGTCGTCGCCGCGGCGGGCCGCCCCGGACGGCGCGGCGCCGGTGTACCCGGTGAAGTCGGTTCCGGGCGGGTCCTGCCGGTCGTCGAACCCGCCGGGCACGACCGTCCGGCCGAGCCACTGCCGCAGCTTGTACCGCGCGATGCCGAACCAGAACCGCGGGTCCCGGGCCATGTCGCGGAGCGACCGGTCGAGGTTGAACACCTCGGCGAACGTCCGCTCGACGTAGCCGTCCTCGCGGCTCGCGGCGTTGATCGCGTTGAAGACCGGCCAGCTGAAGCGCGCGGCCAGCCGGCGCCGCCAGCGCGGGGCGACCTCCGTCCCGGTCGCGAAGTCGTACGCCTGGTCGCGGGCCATCGCGAGCATCCACGGCACGTCGAGGGACTCCTTCTGCCGGGCGAGGAACGCGCGGAAGAAGGCGAGGTCCAGGGCGTCGCGGGCGCGCAGCATCTCGCCGAGGATGAGCGCGGACCGGGCCGCCGAGCTCATCCCCTGCGCGTAGAACGGGTTGAACGCGCAGATCGAGTCGCCGACGCACACCAGCCCCGCGGGCGGCACGTCCAGCAGGTCGAAGCGCCGCCACTTGTTGCCGGTGGAGCGGGTCAGGTGGACCTCGGAGGTCGGGGTGCACGCGCGGGTCGCGCGGCCGAAGAGCGTGGCCCGCACCCGGTCCGCGGCGGCCTCGAACGCCTCGGCCTTGCGGGGCATCTCGATCCCCCACGACCCCATGCACACGATGGCGCGGTCGCCCTCGATCGGGAAGAAGTTGCTGAGGAACTCGTGCTCGGCGGGGTGGTCGCCGGTGTCCTGCGTCGGGGTGACGACGAGGTGCTTCCACCACCACGTCTCCGGGCGCCGGTCGGCGGGCGGCAGGTCGTACCACCGCGAGGTGTAGGTGACCTTGGCGTCGAGGGTCCGCTCCGGCGGCGCGGACCAGCCGGCCGCGCTCAGCCAGTCGGCGACGGACGAGCCGCGGCCCAGCGCGTCGACGACCAGGTCCGCGGCCAGGTGGACGTCGTCGCCGCCGGCGGTGCGGTACTCCACGCCCTCGACGCGCCCGCGCGCGGTGCCGCCCCCGGTGGACCGGAGCCCGGTGACGGTCGCGCCCTCACGGAACTCGATCGCGGGCAGCTCGCGGACCTTGTCGCGCAGCACCCGCTCGATGAGCACCCGGGAGCTGTACACCATCGTCATCGACCCGGTCTTGCGCGGCGCCCAGCCGTCGTTCTCGCAGTACGCCGCGTCCATGGACGGCATCAGGTGCATCCCGCCCGCGGCGATCAGCGCCTCCTCGAAGCCGGGGAAGATCGCGCCGATCGCGCGGCGGCCGGAGTTGAGGAGGAAGTGCGGGTGCTTGCTCTGCGGCACGCCCCGCCGGTGCTCCGCGTCCGGCGGCAGCTCGTCCCGCTCCAGCACGATCACCTCGTCGAAGTGGCGGGCGAGCACGCCCGCGGCGCACAGCCCCGCCACGCTCCCGCCGAGCACCACGGCCGTTCCGCGTCCCATCCGCATCGCCCTCCATTCATACAGATGATGAGTGAATGTATGATTGCCGGGACGGCGCGTCAAGGGCCCCGGGCCCGTCGGCTGGACGGCGCGGGTTCCCTTTCGTCATGATTCGCGAATGTGGCGTGAGCTGATCGACGAACACACCCGCGAGGCCCGCTTCGCCCCGCCCGCCACGGAGCGGGAGCTGCAGCGCGTCGAGGAGAGCCTGGGGCACCTGCTCCCCGACGACCTGGCCGGGCTGCTCGGCGAGACCGACGGCGTGGTCGACGCCAACGGCTACAACCTGGTCTTCTCCGCCGACCAGGTACTGCAGGGCAACCTGGAGATGCGCACCTACCCCGCCCTGAAGCGGCTCTACATGGCCTTCGACCAGCTGCTGTTCTTCTCCGACGCGCCGGGCGACGGCAACCTGTTCGCCTACGCCCTCGTCCCCGAGGGCCGGCCCGACATCTTCGTCTGGGACCACCGGACCGACAACCGGCGCTGCGTCGCACCGTCCCTGGAGCACTTCGTCAAGGCCTGGCTCACCGGCCGCGTCCAGCTCTGATCCCGCCGCCTCCGGCGCGAGGGTCAGAGCCGGGCGATGACGAGGGCGATGTCGTCGGGGCCGCCGCCCTCGACGCCGAGCCGGGCCAGCACGACGTCGGCCAGCTCCGCGGCCTCGTACCGGGCGGCGTCGGCGAGCGCGCCCGTGAGCCGGTCGAGACCCGCGTCGATGTCCTCGTCGTGGCGTTCGATGAGCCCGTCGGTGTACAGGACCAGCGTGTCGCCGGGCTCGTAGGAGGCGTTGGCCTGCGGGCGCGGCACCGGCTGCACGCCGAGCGGCGGATCCGTCGCCAGGTCGAGCAGGTCGTGGCGGCCGTCGGCGTGCGCGAGCACCGGCGGCGGATGCCCCGCGCTGCTGTAGGTCACCATCCGGTTCCGGGTGTCGACGACCACCTCGACGACCGTGGTGTTCAGCGCCGCCTCCAGCGACCCCGCGTACAGGCCGAGGACCTCCAGCGCCGGCGCGGGACGCTCGACCGCGCGCATCGCCGCGCTCAGCGCGCTGCGGAGCATCCCCATCGCCGCGGCCGCCTCCAGCCCGTGCCCGACCACGTCGCCGACCGCCAGCGCGAACCGGTCGGGCGGCAGGTCCACGACGTCGTACCAGTCGCCGCCGACGCTCAGCCCCCGGGTGGCGGGCAGGTACCGGACCGCCACCTCGCCGCGCACGTCCAGGTCGGGCGTCGTCAGCATGGCCCTCTGCAGCGTCAGCGCGACCTGCCGCTCGCGCGCGTGCGCCCGGCGCAGCTCCGCGTTCAGCCGCTGCAGCTCGCGCGCCCGCGCGTACAGCTTGGCCTCCAGCGTCTGCGCCGTCTCCAGATGCGCGCCCCTCCAGACGCCGGGACGCTCGCCGCGCGCGGCCTCCCGGCCGGACGTCACGTACGGGGTGACGTCCTCGACCTGGTGGACGATCCACGCGATCCGCCCGTCCGCGCCGGGCACCGGGACGTTCACCAGCGCCCACCAGCGCTCCTCGGCGCCCCCTGGTCCCTGGATGCGGTGCCTCTGCAGCGGCATCGTGTCGGGCTCGCCCGTGGCCAGCGCCCGGTTCAGCGAGGCCTCCAGGTTCCGCGTCCCCTCGGCGTCCGCCGCGTCGGGGAACGCCTCGAACACGTGGAGTCCGACGAGGTCCTCGCGGGTCCGGCCGGTGGCGTCCTCGAAGGCCCGGTTGACGTCCGCGATCACCAGGTCGGGGCCCGTCACCAGCGACGGGCTGGGCATCGCGGCGAACAGCGCCGCGTGGTCGACCCCCGCCGCCACGCTCACCGGCTCTCCCTCCCCCACCTGCGCCGACATTCCCCGCACCGCGAGCCCCAACCCGCCGGACCGCCGTCCGATAAGGGCGTTTCACATAGTTCTTAAGTTCCCGCCGAAAAGGGTGAGAGCCGCCGGAAGCGGGGTAGGGCGCCCGGCTGACGGCATGAACGAGAAGTCTCAAGGTCAGGCCGGCGCGGCCCGGACCCGCCGGCCCCGGCAGTAAGGACGTCTTCCATGCTCTCCTGCCTGCGCATCCTCACGGCCGCCTCGCTGGCCGCCGTGGCGGCCGGGCCGGTCACCGCCGCGACCGCCGCGTCCGCCGCCGAGCGGCCGGGCCGGCCCGCCGCCGACTTCAGCTGCTCGAAGCTGGTCCTGTCCACCAGCGGGCTCGCGCGCGGGGTGCGCGGCTGCCGGCCCGAGAAGGCCGGCGCCCGCGCCTCCGGCGACATCCACGGCACCTTCACCATCCACGGCTTCGTCCCGGAGAAGGCGAAGCCCGTGACGGTCACCTGCAGGCCGGACCCCGACCTGCCCAACGACCCGTCCGGCGCGTACGTCCGCGAGCTCTTCGGCTTCCACTGCCGATGACGCCCGCCGGGCGCCGCCCGCCCGCCGCGGTCAGCCGTGCGGCGCCGCCAGCGGGAGGCGCAGGACGAACCGCGCCCCGCGCGGGGAGTCCTCGACGTACAGGGTGCCGTTGTGGGTCTCGGCGACGGCGCGGCAGATCGCGAGGCCGAGGCCGCTGCCGCCGGGCTCGCGGCGGCGGCCCTCGGTCAGCCGGGTGAAGGGCTCGAAGATCCGTTCCCGGTCGCCCGGCGCGATCCCGTCGCCGTCGTCCTGGACGGCGACCGTCGCGTCGCCGTCCGCGCGCCGCACCGTGACCCGCACGCCGGTGCGGGTGTGGCGCTGGGCGTTGACCAGCAGGTTGGCCAGCACCCCGGCGAGCTGCACCCGGTTGCCGGTGACGGTGAGCTCCTCGTCCGCGCTGACCTGCACGGGCGGCCCGCCGCCGCGCCTGGCGGCCTCCTCGCGCGCGAGGGCGGCCAGCCCGACCGGCTCCACCGCCCGGGGCCCGGTGCTGATCCGGGCGAGCATCAGCATCTCCTCGATGATCGCCTGGAGCCGCTCGGCGGTGGCGAGCGCGTCCCGGACGCCGCGGCGCGCGTCGGCCTCGGGGAACAGCAGCACCTCCTCCAGCTGCGTCCGCAGGCCCGTGAGCGGGCGGCGCAGCTCGTGGGAGACCATCGAGCCGAACCGGCGCTGGCGCTCCATCGCGTCCTGGAGCCGGGCGAGGGTCTGGTTGGCGGTGCGCGCCAGCCGGGCGATCTCGTCGTCGCCGGACGGCTGCGGCACGCGCAGGCTGAGGTCGCTGATGGCGATCTCGGCGATCTGCGCCCGCATCGCCTCGACGGGACGCAGCGTGCGGCCGACCAGCGACCAGGTGACCCAGGCCGTGAGCAGGGCGGCCACCAGCACGCAGACGGCGACGAGGGCTTCCAGCCGGTGGGTGGCGAGCAGCACGGGCCGCGGCATCGCCGCGTACACGATGTGGGTCTGCCCGCCCCACAGCTGGGCCGCCTCCTGCGGGGAGACCCGGCTGGCGGTGAGCATCAGGCACCGCCCGTTCGCGCACTGGACGACGCTCTGGATCCGGTCGTCGTCGGGCGGCCGCAGCGTGCTCAGCGCGGGCAGCCCGCTCGCCGCCCGGCTGGCCGACACCACGCTGCCGTTGGCGTCGACGAGCTGCAGGTAGGGGACGCGCGCGCTGGTGATCGGCTGCGGCGGGGTCGGCGAGCGCATCGAGCCGATCCACTCGGTGGCGGCCCGCTGGGTGTCCCGGAAGGCGTCCCGCTCGATGCGGGTGTGGACGGCGGTGTCCACGCCGACGCCGATGACCGCGAAGACCAGCAGCGAGACGCCCGTCATGGCCAGGGTGAAGCGCGCCCGGATCGAGGACGGCGCGAGACGCGGACGCACCCTGCCGTCACCCCCCGGTCGCCGCCTGCCCTTCCCCTTCCCCTATTAGGCGGCACCGTCGCGCGGCCCTTGGTCGGCACGCCGCAAAGGCGGCGTAACGCCTCCGGCAGGAACCGGGAAACCCGGCCGGTTCCGGGGCGGGCCCTCCCCGTTCGCGGCGGATCCGCGGGGTGCGCGTGCGACGATGCGGGGAAGGCGTGCCGGCATCGGTGCAGGGAGGCGCGGAATGTCCGAGCGGACGGGCGACGGGTACGGCGGGCGCCGGGCGACCAGCCACGAGCGGATGACCGGGCTGCAATGGGACGAGTCCTACCAGGGCGAGGAGCCGGCGCCGTGGGACGCGGGCCGGCCGCAACCCGCGGTGGAGCGCCTCGCCGACGAGGGCGCCTTCACCGGCCCGGTCCTCGACGCGGGCTGCGGCACCGGCGAGAACGCGCTCCGGATCGCCGCGGCGGGAGCGCGGGTCCTCGGGGTCGACGTCGCCGGGACGGCGCTGGCAATGGCCCGCGAGAAGGCGCGGGACCGCGGCCTCGACGCGGAGTTCGCGCTCGCCGACGCGTTCCAGCTCGCCCGCCTCGGCCGCACGTTCGAGACGGTCCTCGACTGCGGCCTGTTCCACACCTTCGACGACGGCGAGCGCGGCGAGTACGTCGAGAGCCTCGCCGCCGTGACCGCGTCCGGCGGCCGCCTCTTCCTGCTCTGCTTCAGCGACGCCGAGCCCGGCGACTGGGGTCCGCGGCGCGTCACCCGGGACGAGCTCCGGCGGTCCTTCGACCGGACGCACGGCTGGGAGGTCGAGTCGATCACCCCGGAGCGGCTGGTGACGAACTTCGGCGGGGAGGGCGTCGCCGCCTGGCTCGCCGCGATCCGGCGGGCCTGAGCGGCGGGCCCGAACAGCGGGCCTGAGCGGGGTGCTAGGCCTTCACAGCCTCGCCGGCGGTGCCGGACGCGCCGGTCCCGATCCGGCGGACGCGCCGCTCGACGTCCTTGCGGGCCCCGTCGGTGCCGGGCGCCGCGCCCGTCCGGAGCGTCCCGGCGTCCGCGGTCGAGCCCGTCCCGACCTGCTTGACGCGGCGCCGCACGTCCGCCTGGGCGTCCTTGATGCGCGGGCCCGTGTCCGGCGCCACGTCGCCGGCGTCCTCGCGCCCGCCGGTCCCCATGTGCTTGACGCGCCGCTCGACGTCCTTGCGGGCGCCGCCGGTCCGCGTGCCGTTGCCGAGCGTTCCGCGCTCGTCGCTCGCGCCGGTGCCGACGCGCTTGACGCGGCGCGCCACGTCCGCCTCGGCGTCCTTCCTGCCGGAACCCTTGCCCATTGCGCGCTCCCCCGTAGCCGGCGTCCGTCCAGGCCGTGCCCGCGCGCGCACCGCGGGCTTCCGCCCTCCGGCACGCGCGCCGGGCACATTCCAGCTGGTACCCCGCTGACCAGGGAGCAAGCCTCGGCGGGGCGTCCCCGCCGGGCCCGCCTCAGCCGCGGGCGAGCCCGGACTCGATCGCCTCGATGATCCGGGGCCGCAGCTCCGCGGCGCCGATGACGGCGTCGACGGAGCCGACCTCGACAGCGCGCCGGATGTCGTGCACGCGGTCGAACTCCGCCGCGACCTCGCCGAGCTTCTCGGCGCGGACCGACGACCGCAGCTCGTCGAGCTCCGCGGTCACCGTGGCGCGGCCGGGGCCGGTGGCGGCCGCGACGCGGGCCTCCAGCTCCCGGACGCGCGGGTCGGCGGCCGTGCGGGCGTCGACGTCGCGGGCGAACACCACCGCGGCGGCGGGGGCGCCGCCGAGCACCGAGGCGAACGAGCCCTCCAGCGCGAACACCGTCATGTTCGGGTTGAGCGCCTTGGAGAACACCACGAACGCGCCGCCGTGGTACCGCGAGATCACGCAGAACACGATCGGGCCGCGGAAGTTGACGATCGCCCGGCCGATCTCCGCGCCGTACTCCAGCTGGAGCTTGCGCATCGACTCCGGCGAGCCGTCGAAGCCCGACAGGTTCGCCAGCACCACCAGCGGCCGGTTGCCGCTCGCGGCGTTGATCGCCCGCGCGGCCTTCTTCGACGACCGCGGGAACAGCGTGCCCGCGGTGTAGGAGTCCGGGCCGTCGGTGGGCGGGAAGCCGCGCCGCGGCACCGCCCGCGACTCGATGCCGAGCAGGCACACCGGGATGCCGCCGAGGTGCACGTCCTGGACGACCGCGGTGTCCGCGTCGGCCATGCCCGCCCAGCGCTCCAGCACCGGGTGGTCCTGGTCGGACAGCGCCCGCATCACGGTGCGGATGTCGAACGGCTTCTTGCGGTCCGGGTTGGCGGCGGCGGAGAAGATCTCGCCGACGGTGGCGAAGTCGCTGCCCTCCACGACGTGCGGGAAGCCGGAGACGTCGCGGTCCACCGGGTCGGCCGTCGGGACGCGGCGCGGCGCCCGCTCCCCGGGCGCGACGTAGGTGTGGTCGTAGTGCGCCATGAGGACGTCCCGCGCGGCGGTCAGGTTCGGCGCCCAGTACTGCGCCTGCCCGTTCGGGCCCATCACCCGGTCGTAGCCGCCGATGCCGAAGTTGTCCTCGGCGGACACGCCGCCGGAGAAGTCGAGCGACTGCTTGCCGGTCAGCACCATCGCCGAGTCCGGGGTCATCACGAGGACGCCCTTGGTGTGCATCAGCATCGTCGCCTCGGCGTTCCAGTACGGCTGGGCGCCGACGTTGATGCCCGCGACCACGATGTTGATCTCGCCGCCGTCCTGGGTGAACTCGACGATCCGCTTGAGCGCGGCGGCCACCCAGTCCATGTTCTCGGTGCCGGACTCCATCGAGATCCGGGCGCCGGCGGACAGCGCGTACCACTCCAGCGGCACCCGCATCCGCTCGGCCAGGTCCAGGGCGGCGATCACGCGGCGGCACTCCGGCTCCGACAGCGCGCCGAGCGCCTTCGTCGGGTCGCCGAGCAGGACGACGCGGGTGACGCCCTCGGGGTGCCGGGCGGTCGGCGTGGTGACGACGCCCGCGACCATCGCGGCGGTGTTGCGTCCCTTCGGCCGGTCGACCGGCACGAGGGCGTTCGCGTCGTCGAGGTCGTGCTCGGTGAAGTCGCCGAGCATCGCGGTCAGCTCGTACGGGTAGACGGTGTTGCGGGCGCTCGCGCGCAGCACCTTCTGCCGGTAGCCGTCGACGGGCTCGATCGGGTCGTCGGACGGCTCGCCGACGGTCAGCTCGACGCCGCCCGCGGCGTCGAACGCCAGCCGCACCGCGATCTTGGTCAGCTCGCCGGTGCTCCGGTCCCGCTGCCGGCCGATGAGCAGGATCTCCTCCAGCCCGGCGCCCGCGGTCGTCGGCAGCACCCGGCCGACGATCATCTCCAGCTCCGCGCGGGTGAGGTCGATCGGCGGCCAGACGTACAGCACGATCCGGTTGGTGTCGAACCGGTTCTTCGACGGCCGCCGCGACCGGGCGCGGCGGATCGAGTCGACGCAGGTCGCGATGGAGTACTCCGCCATCGGCAGCGTCGCGAGCCGACCCTCGTTGTCGCGCAGCTCGGTGAGGTCGCGGACCTGCGCGAACGCGACGAGCCGGTCGTCGGACGGGTTCTCCCGCGCGACGCACTGGAACAGGTAGACCTCCTCGTCCGCCGACGGCAGCCGGGTGAGGTCGAACCTGTTCAGCCGCTCCAGCTGCATCCGCTGCGCGATGTAGGGGTGCAGGCCGCGGATCAGCCGCTCCTCCGCCATCCCGGTGGCGGACGGGCGGAACGTGAAGTGGTGGTGCATGACCGCGCCGGCGCTGCCCGCGACGGTGGCGGTGAGCCGGCGGACCCGCGGCGGCAGCGGGTGCGCGGCGATGACCTCCTGCAGCGCGGCCGCCATGGCGTCGAAGTCCTCGGGCTGGTTCTCCCAGGCCAGGTAGATGTCGGCGTCGATGGCGTCGGCGCCGTCGCCCAGCTCGGCGAGCCCGCGCAGCGCGCCGCCGAGCTCCTCGAACCGGACCGCGGCGGACGCCACGCACGACCCGGCGCGCTCGGCGACCACGAACGCGCAGGCCGCGCCGCCGTCGTGGCCCGGAGTATGCACGGTGCGGACGCCGGTGAGGCCCTTGTTGCCGTAGTAGCGGCGGGTCAGCACCTCCAGCATGACCGAGTTGTCGCGGTCGTGGCGGACGAGCCGCTGCCCGAGCAGCCGCACCAGCGGCTCGGTGCTGCGCACCATCTCGGCGATGCGCTCGGCGCGGTCCGGGGCGTCGGGGTTCGCGTCCAGGTGGCGCAGGTGCCGGCGGACGGCGGCGTAGACGCGGGCGCGGTTGCGGCGCAGCAGCGGCTGCGCGAACCAGGCGAACACCACGCCGCACGCGAGGTCGTAGACGACCGGGAAGCGCATCTGCGTCGCGGCGACGAGGCGCTCCAGCGCGAGGCCGACGGGCTCGCGCAGCACCTCGTCCGGCGGCGGCTCCTGCAGCCACGCGCGCAGCAGCGCGGTGACGACCGCGGCGTCGGTGGCGGCGCGCTGCTGGGCCAGGAAGATCCGGAACACCGCGGCCTCGAGCTCCGGTGAGCGCTCCAGGTCGGTGACGCCGTAGTGGGCGAGCGCCTTGGCGAGCCTGGCCCGGTACTCCTCCGGCAGTCCGGCCCGCTCGACGTCGAGGCTCTGCAGGTAGGTGTGGAAGTACTCGCGGGCGCTGTGGACGTGGCCGGTGCCGCTCCCGTCGCCGTCGGCGCCGGGCGCCGGGGTGTCGCGGGTCAGCTCGGCGAGGTCGGCGAACACGTCGACGAGCGCGAGCTCCTCCTCGACGGTCCGGTGGCCGTCCGCGGCGGCGGCCCCGCGCGCGGCGAGGTAGCCGTCGAGCGCCCGGCGGTCGTCGTGCGGGTCGGCGTCGAAGCCCAGCAGCAGGCTGCGCAGCTCCTCCAGGCCGCGGGCGGCGCGCTCGCGGGCCGGGACCTCGGCGGGCTCGGCGGGCAGGTCGAGCTCGACGGTGGCGGAGGCCGCGGCGTCCTCGTCCTCGGTGCCGTCGGAGAGCGGCTCCAGCCGCAGCAGCGGCGCGCCGGTCTCCACCTGGCCGCCGACGGAGACGACGCACTCCTTCAGCCGCGCCCGGAACGGCGCGCGCAGCACCGTCTCCATCTTCATGCTCTCCAGCACCAGCACCGGCGCGCCCGCCTCGACCTCGGCGCCGACCTCCAGCGGCGTCGCGACCACCAGCGCGGGCGCGGGCGAGCGGACGACGCCGCCCTCGTCCCGGCTGACCCGGTGCGTGACGCCGTCCACCTCGACCAGGTGGATCGGCCCGTGCGTGCCGGTGACGAGGCGGTACCGGGCGCCGTTGACGACGATCTGGCCGGTGTGCCGGTCGAAGCGGTCGAGCTCGACGGTGGCGGTGCGGACGCCGTCGCCGGCCTCGACGCCGACGCGGAACCGCTGCGCGCCGATCCGCGCGACGCGCACCCGGTAGCCGGCGCCGCGCAGCTTGAGGTCGAGGGGCCGGCCGCTCTCGTGCCGGACCTGCGGGCGCCCGCCGGACGCCGTGGACAGCAGCCGGTGCCGCTCGGCGGCCTCCTCCGCCTCGTAGGCCTCGATGGCGGCGGCCGCCAGCGCGACGGCGGAGTGCCGGTGCGAGACGAGGTCGCCCTCGGCGCGGACGCGGTCGATCCAGCCGGTGTCGGCGCTGCCGGAGACCACCTCGGGCCGGTCGAGCAGGTCGAGCACGAAGCTCTTGTTGGTCGCGCCGCCCTCGATGATCACGGTGGTCTGCGCCATCGCCCGGCGCAGCCGGCCGAGCGCCTCCTCGCGGTCCCGGCCGTAGGCGATGATCTTGGCGATCATCGAGTCGAAGTCGGCGGGGATGGTGTCGCCCTCGGCGACGCCGGTGTCCACCCGGACGCCGGGCCCGGCGGGCAGGTCCAGCCGGGCGATGCGGCCCGGGGACGGCGCGAAGTCGCGGTCGGGGTCCTCGGCGTTCAGCCGCGCCTCGACGGCGTGCCCGCGCTCCACCGGCGGCGCGCCCTCCAGCCGCCCGCCGGACGCCACGTGCAGCTGCGCCTTGACCAGGTCGAACCCGGTGGTGGACTCGGTGATCGGGTGCTCGACCTGGAGGCGGGTGTTGACCTCCAGGAACGCGAGCAGGTCCTCGCCGGGGTGGTAGAGGAACTCGACGGTCGCGGCGCCGCGGTAGCCGACCGCGACCGCGAGCCGCTCGGCGGACGCCTTCAGCTCGGCGGCCCGCGCGGGCGGCAGCACCGGCGACGCCGACTCCTCGATGATCTTCTGGTTGCGGCGCTGCACCGAGCAGTCGCGCACGCCGAGCGCCCACGCGGTCTCGCCGTCGGCGATCACCTGGACCTCGACGTGCCGGGCGCCGGTGACGAGGCGCTCCAGGAAGACGACGCCGCTGCCGAACGCGCGCGCGGCCTCCTGGCTGGTGCGCTCGTAGGCGTCGTCGAGCTCGGCCTCGCTGGTGATCACGCGGATGCCGCGCCCGCCGCCGCCGGCGGTCGCCTTCAGCATCAGCGGGTAGCCGATCTCGGCCGCCGCGGCGCGGGCGGCGTCGAGGGTCTCGACGGCGCCGCGGCTCCACGGCGCGACCGGGACCCCGACCTCCTCGGCGATCAGCTTCGCGCCGATCTTGTCGCCGAGCCGGCGCATCGCGTCCGGGCTCGGCCCGACGAACGTGACGCCGGCCCTCTCGCACACCTCGGCGAACGCCGGGTCCTCGGCGACGAAGCCCCAGCCGACCCAGGCGGCGTCGGCGCCGGTCTCGACCAGCGCGCATTCGAGCGCCTTCAGGTCGAGGTAGGGGCGGGCGGACGCGGGGCCGAGGTCGTAGGACAGGTCCGCCTCGCGCACGAAGGTGGCGGTCCGGTCGACGTCGGTGTACAGGGCGACGGTCTCGATCCGTGTCCCGGTCTCCGCGGCGATGTCCCGTACGGCGTGGATGAGCCGCATGGCGGCCTCACCACGATTGACGATGGCGACACGACTGAACACCCGACCGAGCCCTCCTGTAGACCACGATGTCCGCCGGGAACGACGGCTCTCGGCTGTGCCCACCCTTCCGGTTACCCGCCGGTAGCTCCATGTCGCTGACATCGCAGGCTGCGCGGCCCGAGTTGTGGGAAACCTGCAAAAACCCGGACCGCCGCCGAGTGTCGGCGGGCTCCCCTAGGGTGGGGCGGCATGATCACTTCAGCGGCCGGCCGGCCGCGGCGCGGCGGCCCGACGTGATGAAGACGGCGGACCTCGAGCAGCGGCTCCGCGAGGAACCCGGCGACCTCGCCCTGTGGGCCGCCTACAGCGACCGGCTCCAGGAGCAGGGCGACGCCCGCGGCCGGATCATCCGCCTGGAGATGCGCCGCCCGCACCTGCGGGCCGCCGACCGCGACGCCGTGCAGCGCACGATCGTCAACCTCACGCGGCGGCACCGGCGGAGCTGGGACGCCTCCCTTCCGGAGGGCGTGACCGTCCTCGCGCGCCGGTACGGGTTCCCGGCGAAGGTCGCCGTCCAGTGGTCCGACGGCGCGCCCGCGCTGATCGGGCGGGCCCTGCGGGAACCGTTCGTCACCGGGCTGCGGATCCGGCCGGCGAGCGGCCAGGACGACGACTACCGGGAGGAGGAGACCGACGACCCGTCCGACTCCATCGACACCGGCGCGCTCGCGACCCTCGACCTCGCCCGGCTCACCGAACTCGACCTGGCGTACCTGCGCATCGGCGCGCTCGGGGCCAGGGCCGTCGCCGTCTCGGCGTACCTGCACGCCGGCGCCGCCGACGTCCGGACCGCCGGGGCCGGCGGCCGGCTGGAGTCGCTCGACCTGCGGTACTGCCGCATCGGGGACGACGGCCTGGCGGCGCTCGCGGACTCCCCCGCCTTCCGGTGCGTGCGCCGCGTCCGCCTCCAGAAGAACCTGATCAGCGAGAAGGGCGTGCGCGCCCTGCACCGGTTCGAGAACCTGACCGAGCTCGACCTGCGCTACAACGACATCGACGCGGAGGGGGCGCGGGCCCTGCTCGCGGCGCCCTTCATCGGCTCCCTCACCCGGCTGTCCCTGCACCGCGACGACGTCGGCGACGACGGCGCGGCCGCACTCGCACGCGCCCCCCAGCTCCCGCCCGCCCTGCGCGTCCTCTGGAGGAACGCATGAGCCTCGAACTCCGCGACCGGTTCTTCGCCCTGTCGGCCGGCCGCGCCCCCGCCGAGGAGATCGACGCCTACCGCGCGGAGGTCGACGCGACCGGCGCCGATCCCGCCGCGACCGTCGACGGGCTCGCGGTCTGCTGGCACCCGACGGCCCGGTTCAAGCAGGTCCGCTTCGTCGACGCCGAACGCCTCGACGCCGGGGTGCGCGACCTGTTCGCCCGGCCCGTCGCGGCCATGCCCGACCTCGCCGCCGTCTTCGCCGACCCCCGCGAGCTGTCGTACCGGACGTTCGAGAACATCCTCCCGCTCGACCGCCTCTTCGCGGACGTCCCGCTCGACCTGGAGCTCACCGGCCGCGAGGAGTTCGCCGAAGGCGCCCACGCGTTCTCGCTCCGGCTCCCCGCCGCCGCCCGGTCCGCCCTCGAAGGCCTCGACGCGCTGGACCTCTACGTCCCCCCGCTCAACGCCTCGTCGCGCGGCGGCGACCGCTTCGTCTTCCACTCGGCCCTGCTCGCCGGCGCGCTGGGCGCCGCCGTCCGCGACGCGCTGCCGGACGCGGCGCTCGACGGCTTCGCGCACGTGAACCCCGTCTTCCGCGGCAACCGCTTCGAGCCCGGCGACGCGAACTTCCACTCCCATCTCGACACGCCGTACTACGACGCCGCGCGGAACCACGTCTCCCGCTACACCGTCCTGCTGTACCTCACCGGCGGCGAGGGCGACCCGGCCCTCGACCTCGCGGGCAGCGGCGCGCTCACCGCGATCGAGCCGTTCACCTGCGTGATCTTCGACCAGCGGTACGAGCACGAGGGCCGGCCCTACCGCGACGGCCGGAAGGTCTTCCTGCGCACCGAGCTGATCTTCAGCGGCGCGGGCCTCGACCACGACCCGGAGATCGGCGCGCTGTTCGGCAAGGCCACCTACTGGACGGGCGAGAGCGTCTTCGCCCCCGAGCTCGCCCGGCACGCCGACGACTACTACAACCGGGTCGCCGCCGCGCACTGGAACGGCCTGTCCCCCTCAGCGTCCGGGCCCGAGCCGTTCGTCCGCAAGCGGTTCCGCGGCGTCGAGTACGTCGCGAACGGCTACGACTACTGGTTCCCCAAGGACGGGCTCTCCCCGGCCGAGTGCGCCGCGATCACGCTCCTGGACTACTTCAACTGCAAGGTCGGCGACTCCGCGTACCGCACCCTGTGCGAGACGGAGGTCATCGAGGCCGACGGCACGGACTGGATCCCGGGCCTCCTCGCCCGCGGGCGCGGGGAGCGCGGCGAGTCGCCGGTCGTGCCGTTCGACAAGTCCGCGCTGTTCCCCGAGCCGGAGGAGCCCGAGACCGACGACCTGCCCGACTGCGCCTGCCCGCTCTGCGCCGGCGACCTCGGCGCCACCTTCGACACCTCGCGCAACGCCGAGATCATCGAGCACTACGCGCGGGCGCAGGAGAGCGCGAGGGCCGACATCGGGCCCGCGCCGATCCTGCTGCTCGGCGAGGACGTCCTCCTCGACCCGGACCTGTTCGTCGTCGAGGGCGACCGGATCCACGTGCTCGGGAAGGAGGCGCTGACGCCGGTGGCCTTCGCCTCCTGTTTCGGCGGCCCTCCCATGCCCTCGGCCGACAGCTACGTCGCCACCGCCGCCACCCTGGAGGCCGTGCACGTCCTCGTCCCGCCGATCCTGTTCGCGGAGGACGGCGACTGCTACCACCTCAAGTTCGACTTCTTCCGCAACACCTGGACCGTCGGCCACGAGCAGTCGACCGTGTCCGTCCCGATGATCCGCCCGTTCGACGAGGAGGACCTCCCCGAGGACTGGGAGGACGACTACGACGACGAGGAAGACGAGGACTGGGACGACGAGGAGGAAGAGGAGGAGGAGGCCGTGCCCGCCTAGGCGCGCGCCGTCCGGCGCCCCGCCCGGGCGGCCGCCCGGATGGCCGCCCGGTCAGCCGGCCGTGGACAGCTCGGCCATCCGGGCGAGGGCGCTCATCCAGAACCCCTGCCGCTCCGGGGTCTGCCCCACCAGGTAGGTGGCGCGGAGCTTCGGCGGCAGGTGCGGCAGCAGCCGCGCCACCACGTCGAGATGCCGCTCCAGCTGGGACACCTCCGCGTTGGAGAACACCTGGTGGACCAGGTCGGTGTCGTTGGTGCCCTCCTCGGACTCCTCCGCCGCGGCCGCCAGCCGCGCCTCCCACCCGGCGAGGTTCGCGGCGATCTCGGCGAGCCCGATGAGCGGCCGGTCGGCGAGCCGCGCCTCCAGCGCCGACAGCGGCACCGGCGCGTACTCGCCGTCGCCCAGGTACATCAGGGCCGGCCGCAGCGGCATCCCGACCTCGTGCAGCTTGATCAGCCGCTCCAGGGTGCGCTTGGTGACCCAGTCCCGGCCCTCGTCGTCGATGTCGTTCTTCCACCACTCCAGGACGGTCTCGGCCGTCGCGCCGTACGTCGAGATCAGCCACTCGTTGGCCGGGATGTCCTCGGGGCGCACCTCGTAGCTGATCGTGAAACGGCTGGCCTGCGCCACGTTGTTCGCGGCGACCAGCATCTTGCGGCCGAGGTGGTAGGGCGGGTTCTGCAGCGCCACCTGCGCCCGCAGGTTCGGGATCGGCCGCCCGGCGAGCGTCCACTCCTGGGTGATCTCCATCAGCCGGGCGAACGCCGCCTTGTCCTTCGGCCGGTTGTACTCGTCCCACACCAGCACCTTCGGCTCCGGGCCGAGCAGCGAGCGGGCGAGCATCGCCTCCAGCGCCCCGTCCGGCGTCGGCACCGGCACGCACAGGTCCTCGACGCTGGTCACCGGCAGGGAGAAGTAGACGGGGTCGCGGCCCGTCTCCTCCCGGGCGATCTGCTTGGTGATCTCCGTCTTGCCGCAGCCGGGCGGGCCCTGCAGCAGGACGGCCCAGCGGTGCGCCATCGCGGCGCGCAGGATCCGGCGGACGGGGTCGGCGACGGTCGCCGGGTTCGCGGCGCCGACGTCCGCCGCGATGCCGGCGAGGATCTCCTCGGTGCGGTCGCGTCCCGGCGCGCCGTCCTTGCCCTCCTCCGCCAGCGCCAGCCGCCGGCCGTTCTGCAGCGGCAGCCCCCAGGCCAGCGGGAACCCGGCGCGGGCGCAGTCGAGGACGTGCTGCAGCGTGCGCGGCGAGAGCAGCCGCCGCAGGTGCGGGCCGAGCGCGGCCCACCGCCGGAAGACGCCGCGCAGGTCCCAGTCGGGGAACCGCTCGGCGAGCGCCCGCCGCCACGCGGTGTCGTTCGCGGTCAGCCGGATCGTCACCATCCGGTCGAGGATCGCCGGGTCGGACCGGCGGACGCTCGTCTCGGCGAGCGACTCGTTGTCGGTGAGGAACACCCCGACGCAGCCGAGCGCGCGCAGGTCGTGCTCGCCGAGCGTCCAGTTGCAGGCGATCTGCATGAGCTGCGACTGGACCGTGCTCCCCGCCTGCAGCGAGTCGTCGATGAGCAGGACGAACCGCCCGCCCGGGACGAGCTGCCGCATGATGAGCTGGCGCAGGACCAGCTCACCGGCCCGCTCGTCCCGCACCGGCGCGTTCACCAGCAGGTCGTCCGGGGCGAGGTTGGCGGCGGGCAGGACCACCAGTGCGGTGCCGGGGAACCGCTCCGGGACGTACGACACGAACGTCGAGGTCTTGCCGATGCCGTGCTCGCCGAAGATCTGCCCGGTCTGGCCCGTCTCGATCATCGCGTCGATGAACGTCTCCAGCCCCGCGGCGGGGCCGTCGCCGGGCGGGTCGGGGTAGGTCGCGGTGGGCTTCCATCTCCGGTGCGCTCCGGGGGTCTGCGCGACGGGCACGGTCGGTTCCCTCTCCTCGGTCATCGTCCGGGCGCGACGCGGTGGCACGCCATCGGGGGGTGGTGCCGGTCCGGCCAGTCGTCGCCGCCGTCGGTGATCAGCCAGATCCACCGGCCGGGGTCGGCGGGCGTGACGGGCGGCGCGTACCCGTCGGTCACCATGATGATCGCGTCGGGTTCCGCATCGAGCGCCTTCCCGTCGATCTCGAGGCGCCCCTCGGCGTAGTCGACGACGTTCTGGAAGTCGGTGCCGCCGCCCCCGCGGACCCGTTCGCCGGGCACGAACGGGGTCACGACGCCGTCGAACGCGAGCCAGTGGCTCTCGACGCCGTCGGTCCGCCCGACCAGCGTCGTCAGCCACTCCACCACCGAGTCGGGCATCGACCCGGACGTGTCGAACGCGATGAGCACGACCTTCTTCCGCTCGGGTCCGCGCCGCGCCAGCATCGGGTCGTGGCCGAGCGCCAGCAGCACCGCCCCGTGCTTCTTCGGGTAGACCAGCCGCTCGCTCTCGTCGAGCTTCGAGGCGAGCACGTCGGTGAGCCACCGCTGCCACCAGTCGACCCGGCGGGTCCTCGGCGTGGCGCCGCGCAGCTTGTCCAGGCCGAGCAGGCCCCACATCCGCTCCAGCCGCTCCCCGCCGTCGAGCGTGCGGCCGGCCAGGTCGAGCAGCTCCGACCGGGCCCGCGGCGCGCCCCGCAGCGCGGCCCGCATCACCTCGCCGAGCACCTCGCCGCCCAGCCGCTCCACGGTCTCCGGATCGAGCGGGACGCCGCCGGAGCCGTCGCCCGCCGGCCCCGCGCGCAGGTGCACGCAGTACGCGGTGACGGGCTTGTCGAGCAGGGACTTCATGCGGCGCAGCTCGCCGTAGACCGTGAGGTCGGTGCGGATGAACTCGTCGTACGGCAGCGGGGCCAGGCCCTGCCGCTCCAGGTCGTCGCGGTACCGCCGGTAGACCTGGTCCGGGTCGATGCCGACCGGTTCCCGGAGCCCCTTGACGGGCTCGCCGCCGTCCGGCGGCCGTACCGGGACCGTGGGGAGGGACGTCCGGTTCAGCCGGCGCAGGGCGACGTGGTTGATGGCCACCTCGGCGGCCAGCGCGAACACCGGATCGGTGCGCAGCTCCTCCTCCACGTGGAGGTGCCGGTGCATGAGGTGCCGCGCCTCGTGGAAGAGCACGAACTTGACGCCGTCCGGGTCCAGGTCGAGGAAGAAGGACGGGTTGTAGAGCAGGGCGCAGGCGCCGTCGCCGGTCGCCATGACGGCGGCCGTGGCGATCGCGGTGGTCGGGACGTGGTGGTGGCACTTGGCGTACAGCCACGACGCCACCGCGCTCTCGCCGACCCCGAAGTCCAGCAGCGCGGACTCCTTGCGCCGCCGGGCCTCCTCGACCGCCTCCGGATCGGCGTGCTCCTCGGCGAGCAGGCGGCGCGGGTCCGCGAGGCCGGGCCCGCCGGGCGGGCGGCTCCCCCATGATCGTTCCCCTGTCATCGCGAGGCACGATAGCGACCCGGTACGACAGAGCGGTATCGATCCGGCACGCACGGCGATCCGGGCGCCCGCCCCGAGCGCGGTCAGGCCGGCGGAGCGCGGTCAGGTCGGTGGAACGCGGTCAGGCTGCGGCGGAGCGCGGTCAGGCGGGCGGGACGCGCAGGGCGATCATGGCGAGGTCGTCGATGCCGGCGGTCGGGAGGTGCGTGAGCAGCCCGTCGCAGAACGCCGCGAGGGGCCGGCGGGCGAACCGCCCGGCCTGCTCGCACAGCCGCTCCAGCCCCTTGTCCAGGTGCTCGCCGGGCTGCTCGACCAGGCCGTCGGTGTAGAGCAGGAGCGTGCAGCCGGGCGGCAGGGCGGCCTGCGCGCTGTGGTACGGCTCGTCGAACAGCAGCCCCAGGCCGAGGAGCGGGTTGGCGGCGTCCTCCAGCAGGCGGGCGGTGCCGTCCGCGCCGACCAGCACCGGCGGCGGATGCCCCGCCACCGCGTAGTCGAGCCGCGGCCCGCCCGTACCGTCCTCGGCGACGCGGGCCAGGGCGCAGGTGGCCGAGCCGTCCGGGATCAGCGTCTCCATCGCGATGTTCAGCCGGCGCAGGATGTGCCCGGGGCTCTCCTGCCGGTCGACGATCAGGCTCCGCAGGATGTTCCGCAGCTGGCTCATCGCCACCGTGGCGGCGAGGTCGTGCCCGGTGGCGTCGCCGATGGCCAGCACGGCGGCGCCGTCCGGCAGCACGAACGAGTCGTACCAGTCGCCGCCCACCTCGGCGGTCGCGGGGCTGGCCCGGTACCGCGCGACGATCTCCAGGCCGGGCACCCCGGGCGGCTCGGCGAGCAGGCTGTGCTGCAGCGCCAGCGCCACCCGCTGGGTGCGGTGGTACTCGATCGCGCTGCTCAGCGCGTCGTGCGCGTGGTCGAACATCTGCCGCATCAGGTCGACGTCGTCGCGGCCCAGCGGCTCGCGCTCCCCGCAGACGGCGGCGGTCACCACGGCCGCCACGGTCCCGTCCACGGTCACCGGCATCACCACGACGCTGTTGGCGACCGACGCGGCCAGCCACTGGGTCGTGCCCTCGGGCAGCATGTCGGCGGGCGGCTCGCCCGGCGGGAAGGTGTGGTGCAGCGGGCGGCCGCGCTGCACGGTCCGGGTGAACCCGCTGTCGGCCGGGTACCACTCGCGGCCGAACGGCGGCTGGCGGGGCAGGCCGGGCCGCGCGGCCGTGGCGACGCGCTCGGTGAGCAGCGGCGCGCCGTCCGGCCGGTCGACGAAGTCGGGCAGCAGGTGGACGCCGCAGCCGTCGGCGAGCGCCGGGACGAGCACGTCCGCGAGCGCGCCGAGCATCTCCCGCAGGCCGGTGCGCTCGGCGGTCGCGGCGGCGGCGCGGTCCAGCAGCCGCCTGCGGCGCTCGCGCCGCCACTGCTGCTCGATGTCGGTGCAGGTGCCCACCCACTCCACCACCACGCCGTTCTCGTAGACCGGCGCGGCGTTCACCCGGAAGTGCCGGTAGCCTCCGGCGGCCATCTGGAGCCGGTAGACGTACCGCCAGGGGCGGGCCAGCGCGAGCGCCCGCTCCCAGGACCGCGCGGCGTCCTCGCGGTCCTCGGGGTGCAGCGCCTGCTGCCAGCCCTTGCCGCGGAAGCCCTCCCAGTCCTGGCCGGTCACCCGCTCCCAGCCGGGGCTCGGCTCGACGGGCTCGCCCGCCGGGTTCGTCACCCAGACGATCTCGGCGCTCACCCGGATGAGGCTCTGGAACCTGCGCAGGAGGCGGCGCTGCTCCTCGTCGGGGCCGCCGTCGCGGCGGGCCGCCTCGACCAGCCCGGTGACGTCCACGCCGACCGACAGCACCGCGGGCTCGTTCCCGGGCACGCGGGTCAGGCTGAAGGAGAAGAAGCGCTGCTCGTAGCCGGTGTCGGGGAAGAACAGGCTGACCGGCGCCTCGGTGAGGGTGACCGGCTCCCCGCCGGCGAGGACGCGGTCGAGGAGGTCGAAGTAGCCGCGCTGCACGAGGTCGCGGAACGCGTGCCGGACGGGCTCGCCGAGCGGGCGCTCGCCGAAGGTCGCGCGGAAGGCGTGGTTGGTGTACGCAAGGCGCTGCTCCGGCCCGCGGATGACGGCGATGGTGACGGGCGCGGCGTCGAACGCCTCGGGCGCGAGCCCGCCGTCCCCGTCCTGCCGGTCATCGACCATGGCGTCTCCCCCAGTCGCCGCCCAGGTCGCTATCGGCTCCTCTTCACCTCAACATACATCGGGCCCCGTCCTCACCAGCGGTGCGGGCCCGCCGGGGGCGGTCCGTCGGGGTCCCCTGGGGCGCGCAGGCCGAGGGCGGGCGCGATCACGTGGTCGATGTAGCCGTGCAGGAAGGCGATGTCGACGTCCTCGTCGAGGACGGCCTCGCCGCCGAGGGTGCCCAGCAGCATGTACTTGACGTACGGGAGGGCCTTGCAGCCGGCGGGGACCTCGCCGCGGGCGACGCCGCGGGACAGGACGGTGTCGAGCGCGGCGAGCCCGGGTTCGACGATGGCCTGCCGGACGGCGTCCATCAGCCGGGGGTCGCGGTGGATGGCGTGGGCGACCGCCCGGTTCATGCCTCGGTCGAGGGCGGCCATCTGGTGGTACTGCTCGATGTACGCCTTCAGGTCGTCGCGCAGGTTTCCGGTGTCGACGGCGTCGACCTCCGGCGGGCCGAGGGAGCGCAGGGCCGCGATGACGAGTTCGGGCTTGCCGCCCCACTGCCGGTAGATGGTGGCCTTGCTCATGCGGGCGCGCGCGGCGACGTCCTCCACGCTCAGGGCGTCGTAGCCGACCTCGCGGAGCCGGTCGAGGACGAGCGCGTACAGCTCGGCGGCGCGGTCGGGCGAGATGCGGCTGCGCCTGCGGGCCGCGGGTCTTGTCTCCGAACCCACATTTCCTCCCGGGAATCGCTCAGTTCGGTGAGTGACCGCGGCGCCGCCGTGTCCCTACAGTGGGCCCACCTTAAAGAAACGCCGCCGTTTCGCTAAGGATGGCGTGACCGCTCCCCCTCCCGGCGCCGTGACGAGGCGTGCGTCGCGCCGCCCGGCGCCCTGGCCGCGAGTGAGCGTACGTCACGGCGGCCCGCGGGCGAAGCCGCCCGCGCCGGGGCGCGCGCAGCCCACCCCCATGGAGGAGCCATGTCCGAGATCAGCCGCCGATCCCTGCTCGCCGGCGCCGCGGCCGCCGCGGGGCTGGCCGTCGCCGGCACCGCGCCGCGGGCCCGGGCCGCCACGCCCGCGCGCGTGCCCGCCCGCGTGCCGGTCACGCGTTCGGAGGAGCGCGCCGTCATCATCGGGTCCGGCTTCGGCGGGGGCGTCGCGGCCCTGCGGTTCGCCCAGGCGGGCGTGGAGTGCCTCGTCCTGGAGCGCGGCGTCTGGTGGCCTACCGGCCCGAACGCCGAAACTTTCCCGCACGCCGCGTCCCCCGACAAGCGGATGTTCTGGCTGGGCTCCACACCGACGATCTTCGGCATATCGGCGGACCCGTTCGACCACTACACCGGGCTCCTGGAGCAGGTGCCCGGCGACGGCATGGACATGATCGTCGCCGCGGGCGTCGGCGGCGGGTCGCTGGTCTACCAGGGCATGACGCTCCAGCCCAGCGAGAGCGTGTTCAACGCGAACCTGCCCGAGCGGCTCGACTACGCGCGGATGGCCTCGGTGTACTACCCGCGCGTCGCGCGGACGCTGCGGATCGAGACCGCGCCGGACGAGCTGATCAACAGTTCGACGTACAAGCCCGCGCGGGTCTTCGCCGCGAACGTCGAGAAGGCCGGGTACGACGTCACGAAGATCCCGATGCCGATCGACTGGACGTACGCGCTGCGGGAGCTGAAGGGCGAGATGAAGCCGTCCTACACCAACGGCGACTGCGCGCTCGGGGTGAACAACGGCGGCAAGCACTCCGTCGACGTCACCTACATCGCGTCGGCCCAGGCCACCGGGCGGGTGACCGTCGCGACGCAGCACAACGTCACCGACGTCGCGCTCGCCGCGGACGGCCGCTGGCAGGTCTCGGTGGACCGCATCGCCACCGACGGCACCGTGCTGGAGAAGAAGATCATCACCACGAGGGCGCTCGTCATGGCGGCCGGCACCGCGGGCACCACGAAGCTGCTGATGCGCGCGGCGGCGAAGGACCAGATCCCGGACATGCCCGACGGCCTCGGCGCCGGCTGGGGCTCCAACGGCGACCGCATCTACCTCTGGACGGACCTCGCCGACGACTTCGGCGCGCCGCAGGGCGGGCCGGTCGTCTACGGCAGCTTCGAGTGGGACGACCCGGCCCTGGCCAACACGATCATCCAGGCGTCGCTGCCGCCGATCGGCGGCGACATCCGGTCCACGATGATGGTCGGCTACGGGGTGAGCAAGGGCCGGGGCCGGTTCGTCTACGACTCCGCGAAGGACGACGCCGTCCTGCAGTGGCCCAAGGGCGCCGACGACACCCTCTACAAGCGCATCAACGAGCGCGCCACCAAGATCGCCGGCCAGGGGTCGGTGCTCACCGACACGACCGCCGTCTACCCGTCCACCTGGCATCCGCTGGGCGGCGCCTCGATGGGGACGGTCTGCGACCTCGCCGGGCGGGTCCGGGGCCACCGCGGCCTGTACGTGCTGGACGGCGCGCTGCTGCCCGGCACCGCCGCCGCGTGCAACCCGTCGATGACGATCGCGGCGGTGGCGGAGCGGGCCGCCGACCAGCTCGTCGCCGAGGACGTGGGCACGGTGTTCTGACGCCGGCGGAGGCCGGGCGGCCCGGGGCGGGCGGTCCGGGTCCGGCGGTCCGGGTCCGGCGGTCCGGGTCCGGCGGTCCGGGTCCGGCGGTGTCAGATCGCCTTGAGGGCGTCGATGACGCTGCGGAGGTGGCGGCGGGCGGCCCGCTCCGCGGCGTCGGGGGCGCGGGCGCAGATCTCGTCGATGATCGCCAGGTGCTCGGCGACGGACACGTTCGGCCGGCCCGGGACGAGCGCCAGCTGGAACTGGTGCCGGACGTTCTGCGCCCGCAGCCGCCGCAGCACCCCGGCGGCGGTGCGCTGGCCGCTGATCTCGACGATCCGCGAGTGCAGCGCCTTGTTCAGCTCGGAGTACTCCAGCACGTGCCCCCGCGCGACGGCGGCGCGCATGGCGTCGCCGAGCGCGCGCAGCTCGGCGATCTCGGCGTCGGTGACGCGCTCGGCGGCCTTGGCGGCGCACAGCCCCTCGACCACCATGCGGATCTCGGAGATCTCGATCGCCTCGGCCACGGTCACGGCGCGGACGCGGGCGCCGCGGTTCTGCACGCGCTCGACGAGGCCCTCGGTGGTGAGCTCCAGCAGCGCGGCGCGAACGCTGCTGCGCCCGACGCCGAACATGTCCGACAGGTCCGACTCGACCAGGCGCTGGTTGGGCGCGAAGTCGCCCCGGACGATCGCCTCGCGGATCGCGGCGGCGGCGTCCGGGCGGCCCGCCCCGGGGGCGTCCGTGGTCTGCTCGTGCGCTGGCATGCTTCCTCACTCGCGGGCCTTCACCGGGCACGCGACCATCGCGGCGCCGCGTGGATCGCCGAGGGATCCGCTGATCGATTCTAGGGCGCCCGGCGCCTCGTCCCTCCGGCCTCACCCGGCGGGCCGGTGGCCGTCCTTCGCCCGCTGGACGAGCTTGTAGATGCGGGTCCGCAGCTCGGCGAAGCGGGGCTCGGCGCGGGTGGTGAGCTGGTCGCGCTCGTCCGGCAGGTCGATCGGGACCTCCTCCAGGACGACCGTCGGCGAGTTCGACAGCACGATGACGCGCTGCCCGAGGTACACCGACTCGTCGATGTCGTGGGTGACGAACAGGACGGTGACGCCGAGCCGCTTCCACAGGGAGCGGACGAGGTCCTCCAGGTCGGCGCGGGTCTGCGCGTCCACGGCCGCGAACGGCTCGTCCATCAGCAGGATGTGCGGCTCGTAGGCGACCGCGCGGGCGATCGCGACCCGCTGCTGCATGCCGCCGGACAGCTGCCACGGGTGCGCGTCGTGGACCTTCGCCAGGCCGACGGCCTCCAGCGCCTCGTCGACGAGCCGCCGCCGCTCCGCCTTCGGGACCCGCTTCTCCTTCAGCGGCCGCTCGACGTTCTGCCGCACGGTCATCCACGGGAACAGGCTGCGGCCGTACTCCTGGAAGACCACGGCCATGCCGCGGGGCGGGCCCGTCACCCGCTCCCCTTCGAGCACCACCTCCCCGGACGTGCAGCCCAGCAGGCCCGCGACGCAGCGCAGCAGGGTCGTCTTGCCCGCGCCCGACGGCCCGACGATGCAGACGAGCTCGCCCGCCTCGACGGCGAAGGTCAGGTCCCGGACGGCTTCGACGGAGCGGCCCCGGCCCTGGTAGACCTTCCTCAGCCCGCGGACGTCCAGCAGCGCGGTCGACGTCCCGGCGGTTCCGGCGCCGGTCGGTGCAGTGGTCATCTCAGCCCTCTCGCTGTGCCCGGCGCAGGCCGGTGTACCAGCGCAGCACCCGGGTCTCCACGACGTGGAAGGCGGCCGACAGGGCGATGCCGATCAGGCCGAGCAGGATGATCCCGCTCCACATCTGCGGGATCGAGAAGCCGCGCTGGAACTGGATGATGGTGAAGCCGACCCCGTTGCTCGCGGCGAACATCTCGCTGATCACCATCAGGATGATCCCGATGGACAGCGCCTGCCGCGCCCCGGCGGTGATCTGCGGGCTCGCGCCGCGCAGCACCAGGTGGACGAGCCGCGAGTGCGGGCGCATCCGGTAGCAGCGCGCGGTGTCTTGCAGCACCTCGTCGAGCGCGCGCACGCCCTCGACCGTGTTCAGCAGGACGGGCCACACGCACCCGGAGACGATGACGAGGATCTTCATCCCGTTGCCGATGCCGGCGAACAGCATCAGGATCGGCACGAGCACCGGCGACGGGATCGCCCGGAAGAACTCCAGGACGGGTTCCAGCAGGGCGCGCAGCACCCGGACCGAGCCGATCGCGACGCCGAGGCCGACGCCGAGCGCGAGCGCGAGCAGGTAGCCCGCGGCCAGCCGGCCGAGGCTCGGCAGGACGTCGCTGGTGATCCGGCCGTGGAACCACGTGTCGTCGAACGTGCCGAGGATCGTGCGGAGCGGCGGCCAGAAGAAGTCGGTGCTGCCCGCCGTCGCGGTCCACCAGGCCGCGACGAGCACGACCGGCATCCCGAGCAGCAGCAGTGCCCGCCGCAGCGCGGCCGGGACCGTCACGAGACCACCTCCCGCCGGACGGACGGATGCCAGCGCAGCACGCGCCGCTCGACCGCCCGCACGATCACGTTGACGACGACCCCGATCAGGCCGACGACGATCACCAGGGCGTACATGGACGCGACGGCGCCGGAGCTCTGCGCCACCGCGATCTGCTTGCCGAGGCCCGGCGACCCGATGACCAGCTCGCCGGTGATCTCCAGGATCAGCGCGACCGCCGCGGCCAGCCGGAACCCGGTCATCACGTACGGCAGCGCCGTCGGCCACAGGACCGTCCGCACCTGCGTCAGCGTGCGGAAGCGGTAGGAGCGGGCGGTCTCGCGGGCGACCGGGTCCACGTCCCGCACCCCGTACAGGACCTGCACCAGCACCTGCCAGAAGGAGGCGTAGACGACCAGCAGCAGCGTGGCGCGCATCGTCGTCCCGTACAGCAGGACGGCCAGCGGGATCAGCGCCACCGACGGGATCGGCCGCAGGAACTCGATGGTCGAGGCCATCGCCGCCCGCACCGGCGGCAGGCCGCCGATCACGACGCCGAGCACGACGCCGGCGGCGGTCGCGACGGCGAGGCCGATCGCCCAGCCGCGCAGCGTCTCCAGCAGGGCCCGCCAGAACGCGCCCGTCCCGGCCTCGTCGGCCAGCGCGGACACCATGTCGCTGAACGGCGGCAGGAACCGCTCCTTCACCAGGCCCGCGCGGGGCACGGCCTCGGCCAGCGCCATCAGCCCGGCGAGGCCCGCCAGGCCGAGGAGCCAGCCGGGCGCGGTGCGGTGACGGCGTCCGCCCCGGCCGTCCCCCACGGCGTCCGCCGTCACCGCGGCCGTCACGGCAGGAGCTCCTTGGCGTCCGGGGCCTTCTTGATCAGCCCGTCCTGGACGGCGAGGTTCTCCAGCGTCTGCAGGCCCGCGCCGTTGACCTGGGTCGGGAACTTCGGCAGCGTCAGCGCGGCCGCGACCGACGGGTCGATCTTGGTGTAGGTGCCGAGGACCTTGCGGACCGCGTCGGGGTGCTGGTCGGCGTACTGCAGCGACTTCTGCATCGCGGCGGCGAACCGCTTGACCAGGTCGGGCTTGGACGCGGCGGTCTTCTGCGAGGTGAAGTACGCGGCGATGGTGAGGTCCGGGGCGGTGTCGACGTAGTTGGACGCGACGAGCCGCCCGCCGTTCTTCAGCGCGGTCGTGAGGAACGGCTCGACGACCTGGACGGCGTCGACGTTGCCCTTGTCGAGGGCGGCGAGCATGTCGGGGAAGGCCAGCTCGGTGAACTTGACGTTCTTCGCGTCGCCGCCGGCCTTGCGGATCGAGGCCCGCACGGTCGTGTCGTTGATGTTGTTCAGGGTGTTGACCGCGACGCGCTTGCCGGCGAGGTCCTTGGCCGTCTTGATCGGGCTGCCGGCCTTGACGACGACGCCGCCGAAGTCCTTCTTGTCGACGCCGGTCGAGGCGTTGCCGGGCGCGACGACCTTGAGCGGCAGGCCCTTGGAGCGGGCGAGCACCAGCGAGGTGTAGTTGCTGAACCCGAAGTCGACCTGGCCGCTGACGACGGCGGGCACGATCGCCGCGCCGCCCTGGGCGGTCTCGAACTGGAGCTTCAGCTTCTGCTCGGCGAAGAAGCCCTGCTGGTCGCCGAGGTAGACGGGCGCCACGTCGACGATCGGGATCACGCTCACCTTCACCGTGGCGGGGCCCTTGTCGGAGGCGTTGGAGGAACCGCCGCCCCCGCCGCACGCTGCGAGGAGGAGTACGGAGGTGGCGGCCAGAGCCGCCCGGATTCGTTTCACGGTGCTTCTCCTGGGCGTCGGTCGGGTGGGGTCCCTCTGGCGTGACGGCGATGCTAAGGATCCATGGACAAGATTGTCAACGATTTAGAAACCAAAGTTGGACAGTCCGAGCTCGGGCAACCGGCCGGAACTTGCACCCTCAGCGGGTGGACTACTCGGAGGATGCGCCCCATGCAGCGGGATGTCCAGATCCTGTGCGCCAGATTGCTTGTTGGATTGTCGCCATTTTTGTAGCATCCGCATGCGGTTCACCCGGCCGCGGTCGGCGGCCCGGCGGCAGCGGGCCCGCCCAGCCGAGGAGGCGGTACTCCATGCATGGGTTCTTCACTCGGGGCACGGTGGTCGGAGCGGGCGTCCTGAGACGCGCGCGCGGCCGGATCGGGGCGGTCGCCGGCGCGCTCGTCGCGGCGCTGCTCGTCGCGGCTCTGGTATCGGCGGCGGGGACCGGCGACGCGTCGGCGCAGCCCCGGACCCCGCGGATCACGGCGGACGGGCTCGCGGACCTCCCCGCGCTCGAGCCGGTGATGGACTGCGCCGACCTGGCGGGCCTCCGCCTCGACGGCGCGACCGACGCACCGGTCACCATCACGTCCGCGACCGTCGCGACGGCCGGTGCGCCCGCGCCGTACTGCGACGTGCGGGGCACCATCGCCCCGGCCGACACCATCGTCATGCGGCTGCCCGTCAAGGGCTGGACGCAGCGGTACCTGCAGACCGGCTGCGGCGGCGAGTGCGGCAGCTCCACCATCAACTACACGCAGGCGTCGACGTGCGCGGGACGGCACCATCGCCAGCGCGACGACCGACATGGGCCACCAGGGCTCGCCGGACGGGTCGTGGGCGGCGGACGACCCGCAGGCGCAGATCGACTTCGCCTACCGGGGCGTCCACGTGACGTCGCAGGCGGCCAAGGCGCTCATCAAGCGGTTCTACGGCCGCTCCCCCGCCTACTCCTACTTCGACGGCTGCTCGGACGGCGGCCGCGAGGGCCTGATGGAGGCCCAGCGGTACCCGGGCGACTTCGACGGCATCGCCGCCGGCGCGCCCGCGAACGACATGGTCGTGCAGAACACCTTCCACCACGCCTGGAACGTCCTGACCAACCTGGACGCCGACGGCCGCTACATCCTGCTGGCCGGCAAGCTGCCGCTGATCCACCAGGCGGTGCTGAAGGCCTGCGACGGGCTCGACGGGCTGAAGGACGGCCTGATCGACGACCCGCGGCGCTGCGGCTTCGACCCGGCGACGATCGTGTGCGCGTCCGGCCAGGACCCGTCGACGTGCCTGACCAGGGCGGAGGCCGGCGTGGTGCGGCGGCTGCACGACGGCGCGGTGGACGAGCACGGCCGGCGGCTGGAGCCGGCGATCTCCCACGAGTGGGGCTCCGAGCTCGAATGGACGCTGTTCGTCCCGGCCGAGCAGGGGCAGACGGTCGGCAGCCAGAACTTCGTGGAGTCGTTCGCCCGCTACCTCGGCTACACCAACCAGGTGAGACCCGATTGGAAGCTGTCGGATCTGAAGTTCACGGTCGAGTCGTTCTGGAAGACGGTGCAGTCGTCGTCGTACCTGTCCGCGATGGATCCCGACCTCCGCCGCTTCCAGCGTGGCGGCGGCAAGCTGCTGCTCTGGCACGGCTGGAGCGACCAGCACATCTCGCCGCAGAGCACGCTCGCCTACTACGACGCCATGCAGAAGAGCATGGGCCGCAAGGCGGTCGACGATTTCGCGAGGCTCTACCTGTTCCCGGGCGTCGCGCACTGCGGCGGCGGCGAGGGCCCCGACGCCTTCGACGTCCTCACCCCGGTGATGGCGTGGACGGAGAGCGGCCGGCGGCCCGGCACGATCGTCGCGTCGAAGATCGCGGACGGGACGGTCGCGCGCACCCGGCCCGTCTACCCGTACCCGCGGGTCGCCCGCTACGACGGCACGGGGAGCATCGACGACGCGTCGAACTTCACCGCGAGCACGCCCCGCCGCGACCCGGGCCCCGGCTACCACTGGCTGGGCGAGCGCCTCTATTCCGGCGATTATCAGACCTGGTGCAGCGCCGACGGCACGCGCCTGGTCTGCCGCCCGTCGCAGACCTGGCTGACCCGCGAGCCGGGCGCCATTTCGTCATGAGCGAAGCCGAATACGGCGAGTTCCCCTTCCCGGGACGGTCCGCGTTCAAGCGGTCATCCGAAACCGGGACCCGAGGTTCGCCCTTTATGGGGCCGATCGGGGCCGCGGAACTGTCCGGCCGGCGTCCCTAATTCGCACCGCCCGCGCGCCTGTTCTGCGGGGACAATTCCCAGGCCCAATGCGGCAGGGGCGCGGGCGGGCCTGCGGGCGGGCCCGCCCGGCGGCGCGTGACAACTGCGCGCCCGTGCGGCCGAAGATCGGGCTGCTACTTTGTCCCCTGAAGGGGCGAACCGCGAATTGGGGAGTATGCCGTGACCGAGGAGCCGGGCAGCATCATCGACACGTCCGTACCGCATTCCGCGCGTATCTGGAACTACTGGCTCGGAGGCAAGGACAACTATCCCGTCGACCGCGCCGCCGGCGACCAGTATCTGCAGGTGTACCCGGGAATCGTGGACATCGCCCGGGCGGGCCGCAACTTCCTCGCCCGCGCCGTCCGCTACCTGGCGGGCGAGCAGGGGATCCGGCAGTTCCTCGACGTCGGCACGGGGCTGCCGACCGTCGACAACACCCACGAGGTGGCGCAGCGGGTCGCGCCGGAGTCGCACATCGTCTACGTCGACAACGACCCGCTGGTCCTCTCGCACGCGCACGCCCTGCTCACCAGCCGTCCGGAGGGCGAGACGAGCTACATCCAGGCCGACATGCTCCAGCCGGAGCAGGTGCTGCGCGCGGCGCGCGAGAAGCTCGACTTCGACCGGCCCATCGCGGTGATGCTCATGGGCGTGCTCGGCCACGTCGACTCCTACGACGACGTCCTGACCATCATCCGCACGCTGACCGGCGGCCTCTGCCCCGGCAGCTACCTCGCCCTCTACGACGACACCGACAC
Organism: Actinomadura montaniterrae; assembly: GCF_008923365.1. Taxonomy (GTDB): domain Bacteria; phylum Actinomycetota; class Actinomycetes; order Streptosporangiales; family Streptosporangiaceae; genus Spirillospora; species Spirillospora montaniterrae. The sequence continues at coordinate 60,069 of NZ_WBMR01000006.1, read as the reverse complement.
CGACGAGGCGCACAACGAGGCGCAGCAGCAGTACGACGACACCGGCGCCGTCCCCTACCGGCTCCGCCCGCCCGGGCAGATCATCGGCTACTTCGACGGCCTGGAGGTCGTCGAGCCGGGCGTGGTGGCGTGCGAGGACTGGCGTCCCGAGCCCAACCCGTTCAACGACGCGCCGAAGACGTCCACCCTCTGCGGCGTCGCCCGCAAGCCGTAGTCCCTAGCGGCCGTCGAGGAGCGGTTGGCGCGGGTCCCACGTGGTGCCGTCGCGCTCGTCGCGGCGGCGCCGCGCGATGCCCGACAGGACCTCCAGGACGACGCGGTTCGCCAGCGCCGAGGTGATCTCGGCGTGGTCGTAGGGCGGTGACACCTCGACCACGTCGACGCCGGCGACCGGCAGCTCGTAGGCGATCCGGCGCACCGCGTCGAGCAGCTGGCGGGCGGTGAGGCCGCCGGGCTCGGGGGTGCCGGTGCCGGGGGCGTGCCCGGGGTCGCACACGTCGATGTCGACGGACAGGAACACCCCGTCGCACGCGTCGGTGGCGATCGCGAACGCCTCGGTCAGGCACTCCTCCAGCCCGCGCGCGACGATCTCGGTCATCTCGTAGGAGCGCATGCCCTGCTCGGCCATCCACGCGAGCGTCTCGGGGCCCGGCCAGTAGCCGCGCAGGCCGAGCTGCAGGAACCGGTCGCCGCGGACGGCCCCGGACTCCAGCAGCCGGCGCATCGGCGTGCCGTGCCCGACCAGCGAGCCGAACTCGATGTCGCCGGTGTCGGCGTGCGCGTCGAAGTGGATCATCGAGACGCGGCCCTGGCCGAGGTGCTGCGCCACCCCGGCCGCGTCGGGCCACGCGATGGTGTGGTCGCCGCCGAGGACCAGCGGGATCGCGCCGTTGCTCGCGATCGCGTGCACCGCTTCCTGGAGGTCGCGGACGGAGCGCTCGGCGTCGCCGGAGTACATCTCGACGTCCCCGGCGTCGTGTACGGTCAGGTCGCCCTGGAGCCCGTCCACGCGCAGCGCCAGCGACGGCCGCGACCCGTCCTGCGGCAGGTAGCAGGTCTGCCGGATGTACTGCGGGCCGAACCGGGTGCCGGGCCGGTGGGACGTCCCGCCGTCGAACGGGGCGCCGAGGATGACCACGTCGGCGTCGGCGTAGGTCGCGGGGTCCGACCAGGTGCAGCGCGGCACTCCGAGGAAGGTGATGTCGGGGCCGTACTGCGGTCCGTACCGCTGCGACGTGGTCATTCGGCGTCCTCCGGTTTCGTGGGGTGTCAGGCGGCGGCGCGGCGGCCGCGCATCAGCGCGGCGTAGACGGCCGCCGAGATCAGGATGCCCGAGGGCAGGGAGAGATCGACACCGTCGGCCGCCTTGGCGAGCTCGCCGGTGTAGAGGGTCGTGTTCAGGCACTGGGAGGCGACGGCGGCGCCGGCGAGCAGCGCGACCGCCCCGGCCCGGTTGACGCCGCCGCGGTACCAGAACGGCGCGTCGCGGGACTCGTCGCTCAGGGCCCGGCCGTCGTAGCGGTTGCGGCGCAGCAGGATGTCGGCGGCGTAGATGGCCATGGCGGGGCCGAGCAGCGCGACCATCAGCTGGAGCATGTTGTTGACGGTGTCGAGGAAGTTGGAGACGAGCAGCGCGTACAGGGTGAGCGCGACGCCGAGGGTGCCGTCGAGGGCGACGCTGCGCGAGCGGCGGAGGCGGACGCCGACGGCCTGGAGGGCGAGGCCGGAGCTGTAGGCGGTCATGGCGTTGTTGGCGATGGTGCCGAGCACCACCGACAGCAGGAACACCGGCGTGAACCAGGACGGCAGGATCGTCGCGAGCGCGGTCTGCGGGTCGGACATGTCGAGGACGGTCCCGGCGAGGGCGCCGAGCGCGGTGAACACGACGCTGGGGATGAACGCGCCGAGCGCGGTCCATCCGGCGATGGCCTTCGGCGAGGCGCCGGACGGCAGGTACCGGGAGAAGTCGGCGCTGTTGGTGTAGGAGAGCGGGCCGGACGCGACGAGGGCAAGGCCCGCGGACAGGGCGGCCCACAGCGCGGCCCCGTGCAGGGCGTGCTGCGGCCGGTAGTCCCACTGCGCGTGCGTGGCGACGTACCCGGACAGGACGACGAACGCCACGGTGAGCACGCAGGTCAGCGGCCCGTACAGCTTCACGATGGTGGCGTGCCCGTAGACGCTGATGGCGAGCGTCGCGGCGGCGATCGCGACGATGGTGACGACCTTGACGGGCGTGCCCGGGTGGACGCCGAGCTCCTCCAGCAGCCCGAACGCGGCGAGCGAGGCCGCCGCCCAGTTGAGCGCGAGGTAGCAGACGGAGACGAACCAGCCGTTCACCGCGATGTTGACCCGGTTCCCGCGGATCCCGTACATCGCCCTCATGATCACTTCGCTGGGCGCGCCGGCCGCGGGGCCGCTCACCGCGAGCAGCCCGACGAGGATCCAGAACAGGTTCCCGAGCACGGTGAGGACGAGCGCCTGCGCGAGGTCCAGGCCCATGAGGACGAGGGCGCCGCCGATGACGAGGGCGAGGTAGCTGACGTTCGGCGCGGCCCAGACGGCGAACAGCTCGCGCGGCCGGCCGTGCCGTTCGGTCTCGGGGATGAAGTCGATGCCGCGCGCCTCGACGCGGCCGGCCCGGTCGGCGGCGTGCGGGGGCGCGGGGGCCTGCCCCTGGGGGTCTGGAATCGTGGACGCCATGCGTGTCCTCCGGAGGGTGGAGCACCGGAACCTTGTCTATTGGTCGCATAACCAATAACGTGGAGGCGATGTTGTCAAGAGCCGCACCGAAACGGGTCCGCAAGACGCCGGAGGCCCGCCGCGCCGAGATCGTCGCGGCGGCGTCCGCGCTCGCCCTGACGGAGGGCCTGGAGTGCGTCACGCTGCGCCGGGTCGCCGACGAGCTCGCCGTCCGCCCGGGCCTGATCAGCCACTACTTCCCCGCGGTGGAGGACCTGGTCGCCGAGGCGTTCGGCGCCGCGGCGACCGCCGAGCTGGACGACCTGATCCCCGCCGACCGGCCCGCCGGGAGCCCGCTGGAGCACCTCGCCCGCTTCTTCGTGCTCACGACCGGCGCCGGATACGACGGGGTCAGCCGGCTGTGGCTGAACGCCTGGCACCTCAGCCGCTACCGCCCGGCGCTGCGCGAGCGCGTCGACCGGCAGGAGACGCTGTGGCGCGAGCGGCTGGCCGGGCTCGTCCGGGACGGCGTGGAGGCCGGCGTCTTCCAGGCCCGCGACCCCGACGTGACCGCCCGGCGGATCCTGGTCGTCCTCGACGGGCTCGGCTCCCATGCCAACACCGACCGATCGGACCGCCCGCCCGAGGTGACGCACCTCGCCGTCGTCATCGCCGAGCGGGAGCTCGACCTGCCGGAGGGGAGCCTCGTCGCCCGGGTGACCGCGGCGCACGTGCCCCGCCCGGCCCGCGACGAAGGAGCCCCCTGTGCCCGCTGACCTGGTGCTGCTGTCCGCCCGGCTGCTCGATCCCGTGGACGGGCGGCCGTCGCCGCACACCGCGCTGGCCGCCGCCGGCGGCCGGATCACCGCCCTCGGCGACGACCGCGAGATCCGCGCGCTCGCCGGGCCGGGGACGGCGGTGCTCGACCTGCGCGGCGCCGTCGTCACGCCCGGGCTGGTGGACGGCCACATGCACCCGGTCGCGGGCGCCGAGCGGACGATGGGCGTCGACCTGTCCGGCTGCCGCGACCTGCCGGCCGTCCGGGACGCGCTCGCCCGCGCGGCGCGCGAGCTGCCGCCCGGCGGATGGCTGCGCGGCTGGGGCCTCGACCCCAACGTGTTCGGCGGCGAGGCCATCACCGCCGCCGCGCTCGGCCCCGCCTTCCAGGACGTCCCCGCCGCCGTCGACCTGTTCGACGCGCACTCCATGCTGGCCGGCCCGCGCGCGCTGGAGCTCGCCGGGATCGACGGGCCGCGCCGGTTCGAGCAGGGCGCCGAGATCGTCGTCGACGGCGACGGCCGCCCCACCGGCCTGCTGCTGGAGGACGCCGCCTGCGCGCTGGTGGAGGACGTCGCGCCCCGACCGACGCCCGCCGAGCAGCGCGAACGCACCGCCGCGGTGCTGCGCGGCATGGCCGCCGCGGGCCTCACCGGCGGCCACGTCATGGACGGCCACGGCCTGGACGTCCTCGCCGGCCTCGACGCTGACGGCGCGCTGCCGCTGCGCCTGCGCGTCGCGCCGTGGTGCCAGCCGGGCGGTGACGCCGGCGGCCTCGCGCGGCTCATCGCCGAGCAGGGCACCGGCGGACGGCTGTGGACGGTCGCCGGCGTGAAGCTGTTCATGGACGGCACCATCGACAACGGCACCGCCTGGCTGGAGCGCCCCGACTGCCACGGCGAGTCCACGCACGCCTTCTGGCCCGACCCCGACGCCTACACCCGCGTGATCGGCGAGCTGCACCGCGCGGGCGTCCCGACCGCCACGCACGCCATCGGCGACGCGGCCGTCCGGCACGTCCTCGACTCCGTGGAGAAGGCGGCGGGCGGGGAGGGCTCACCGGTCCGGCACCGCGTCGAGCACATCGAGACCGTGCCCGACGACACCGTCCGGCGCTTCGCCGCGCTCGGCGTCACCGCGTCCATGCAGCCGACGCACTGCTGCGAGTACACCCGCGCCGACCACACCGACAACTGGTCGCGCCGGCTCGGCGAGGAGCGGGCGTCCCGCGCGTTCCGCTGCCGGGACCTGTGGGACGCGGGCGCCACGGTCGTGCTCGGCTCGGACTGGCCGATCGCGCCGTTCCCGCCGCTCGCCGTCATGGCCGGGGCGCGGCACCGCCGGCCGGGCCGCGACCTGACCGAGCCGCCGCACGGCCCCGCGCAGGCCCTCACCCCGCTGCAGGCGTTGCAGGGCTGCACGGTCAACCCGGCGCGGGCCGCGGGCGAGGAGGCGGTGGCGGGCCGGATCGCGCTCGGGTACCGCGCCGACCTCACCGTCCTCGCCGACGACCCGCTCTCCGTCGCCGACACCGACCTCGCCGCGCTGCCGGTGCTGCTCACCGTCCTGGACGGGCGCATCACCCACCGCGACCCGGCGCTGTGAGCCTCTCGCCGGTCAGGCCCCGTCCTCGGGGGTGACGCCGTCGGGCAGGACGTTCGGGCGCGCCTTCTCCACCAGGGCGGGGATCACGTCGTCCAGCTCGTGCGGGTCCCAGCGCGCGCCCTTGTCGACGACCGGCCCGGCGCGCCAGCCCTCCGCGACGCTGATCCGCCCGCCGCGCACGTTGAACACCCGGCCGGTGATCCCGCGCGCCCCCGGGCTCGCCAGCCACACCACCAGCGGCGCGATGTTCGACGGGTCCGCCGGGTCGAACCCCTCGGCGGGGCGCTCGCGGCCCGGCACCAGGTTCTCGGTCATCCGGGTCAGCGCGGCGGGCGCCACCGCGTTCACGGTCACGCCGTAGCGCCGCAGCTCGCGGGCCGCGATCACGGTCAGCGCGGCGATGCCCGCCTTGGCCGCGCCGTAGTTGCCCTGCCCGGCGTTGCCGTAGATGCCCGACGACGAGCTGGTGTTGATGACGCGCGCGTCGACCTCGTGCCCGGCCTTGTGCCGCTCCCGCCAGTACGCGGCGGCGTGCCGCAGCGGCCCGAACGTCCCGCGCAGGTGGACGGCGATCACCGCGTCCCACTCCTCCGCGGACATGTTGACCAGCATCCGGTCACGCAGGATGCCCGCGTTGTTCACCAGGACGTGCAGGTCGCCGAACCGCTCGACGGTCGAGGCGACGAGCCGGCGGGCGCCCTCGAAGTCGGACACGTCGGTGCCGTCGGCGACGGCCTCGCCGCCCATCGCGCGGATCTCGTCCACCACCTCGCCCGCCGGGCCGTCGGACGAGCCCGTCCCGTCGACCTGCGCGCCCAGGTCGTTGACGACCACGCGGGCGCCGTGCCGGGCGAACTCCAGCGCGTGCTCGCGGCCGATGCCCCGGGCCGCCCCGGTCACGATGACCACCCGTCCGTCGGCGATCGCGGTCATGGTCGCTCCCTCCGTCCCGGGCGGCCGGGTGCCGGCACCGCCGCATGCTAGAAGCCATTTCTAGAATTGGCTTTCAAAACGATGCGACGGGAACCCTCTGATGTCAATGGGCTCCGGTCACGCGCCCGCGGCCCGGATCCGGATGAACGGGACACCGGCACCACGAAGGCCGATGAGATAGCTTTCCAACGGTGGAAAACGCTGGAGTGTCCGTCGGCGGGGCGCGGGGGCCCGGCCGGGGCGGCGGCACGGACGCCGGGGGCCCCGAGGGCGCCAGCGGCGCGGCGTCCTTCCGCGGGCGCCTGCTGGCCGGCCTCGCCGACTCGATCCGCGAGCGCGGCTACCGCGAGACCACCATCTCCGACATCGTCCGCCACGCCCGCACGTCCCGGCGCACCTTCTACGAGGAGTTCCCGACCAAGGACGCCTGCTTCGTCGAGCTGCTCCAGGTGACGAACCGGATGCTGCGCCGGCGCGTCGCCGAGGCGATCGACCCCGCCGCGCCGTGGGAGACCCAGATCCGGCAGGGCGTCGAGGCGTACGTCGACATGGTCGCCTCCGAACCCGAGATCACGCTGAGCTGGATCCGCGAGCTGCAGGCGCTCGGCGCCGGCACCGCCCGGCGGATGCAGCGCGAGGCGGTCGACACGCTGTTCCGGCTGCTGCGCGACGTGACCGGGAACCCGGAGATGGTCCGGGCCGGGGCGCATCCGATCACCCGCCCGTTCGCGCTGATGCTGATCGGCGGGCTCCGCGAGCTCACCGCCACCCTGGTGGAGGACGGCGCGGACGTCCGCGACATCACCGAGGTCGCCGTCGAGGCGACGATCGCGCTGTTCCGGCCGGTGCCGGAAAACCGCGGCGGCGCACCGTCCGCGGGCCGCTCCGGCGGTTTTCCGGATCCCCGGAACTGACCTTTCGGCCGCCGCTCGCGGCCCCGCCGAATTTCCCTTCTCCGGCACGGTAGGCGCGCGTACGGCACCGTGGTACCGTCCCGTACCACCATCTCCGTGCCCGTGGCACGCGAGGCCGCCATGCCGAGAGCATCGTCCAGAAGAGCGCGCGATGACCGACATTGACGAGGACGACTTCACCGATCACGCCGTCCACCTGGAATACACATGGCGGACCTGGCGGTACATGCTCACCAGCGCCGCCGCGCCGGCCCTGCTGTGCGTCAGCGCGAACGGCATCCTGCGGCTCGGCAGCTTCGTCGACTGCGCCGCCGCCGAGCGGGTGTTCTGGGACGTGGTCACGCTGGCCATCCAGGACGCCGGCGACCACCTCGCGGACATGCGCGTCAACAGCACCCGGGCCGCCGTCGTGCTGGAGGGCCCGCCGGACGGCCGCGCGCACCTCGCCGTCCGCTCGGCGTCCGGATTCAACCTCGCGCACTGCTACGACACCTCCTACGACGCGCTCGACGCGTGGGCGCAGATGGCGAGCGAACTGGCGCTCGGGCCGTGCGGATGATCGGCCCGGACCGCGCTTTCCGAAATGCGGGGAGAACGCCGGTGCCCGGGGAATTCGCCGCACCAGAAAAACGATCTCCGGAACGCGCGGTTCAGCGCCCCGAATCGCCGCTTCCCCACGGCCCGCTTCCGCTTGCTCCGCTTCCTCCGCTTCCTGACGGCCCGCTTGCCGATGGGCCGCGTCCCGCGGACACCAGTCCCGTCTCGTAGGCGAGCACCACGGCCTGCACCCGGTCGCGCAGGTCCAGCTTCGCCAGGATGCGCGCCACGTGCGTCTTGACCGTCGCCGCGCTGAGCGTGAGGCGGTCGGCGAGCTCGGCGTTCGACAGCCCGGTCGCGAGCAGCCCGAGCACCTCCAGCTCGCGGGGCGTCAGCCGGGACAGGTCGCGGTGCACGGCCGGACGCGTCCGGAGGTCGTCCTCCCGGGGCGCGAAGCGCTCGATGAGGCGGCGGGTGATGGCCGGCGCGAGCAGCGCGTCCCCGGCCCGGACGAGCCGGACCGACGCGGTCAGCCGCTCGGGCGTCACGTCCTTGAGCAGGAAGCCGCTCGCGCCCGCGGTGAGCGCCGCGTAGACGTAGTGGTCCAGGTCGTAGGTGGTGAGGATCAGCACGCGGGCGCCGCCGCCGGCCGCGGTGATCTCCCGGGTCGCCTCGATGCCGTTCATCTCCGGCATCCGGACGTCCATCAGCACGACGTCGGGACGGGTGCGGCGGACGGCGGCGACCGCCTCGAAGCCGTCCGCGGCCTCGGCGACCACGTCGATGCCGTCCGCGGCGAGGATCATCCGGAAGCCGGTGCGGACCAGCGCCTGGTCGTCGGCGATCACCACCCGCAGGGCCGCGCCGCGCGCCCCGCTCCCGCCGCCGGCGTCCGCGGCGGTCACGGCGTCCGCCAGGGGATCGTGGCGGCGACGCGGAACCCGCCGGCGAGGGTGCGGCCGGACTCCAGCGTCCCGCCGTAGACCGCGAGCCGCTCGCGCAGGTTGATCAGGCCGCGGCCGTCGCCCATCCGCGCGCCCGTCCCGGCGCCGGGCGCGCCGCCCGTGTCGGTGACCTCGATCCGCAGGTCGTCGCCGTCGCAGCGGACCGCCACCGCGGCGGACGCGCCCGACGCGTGCTTCATCGCGTTGGTCAGCGCCTCCTGCACCACCCGGTACGCGGTGAGGTCGACGCCCGGCGGCAGCGTCCCCGGCGGCGGGTCGATGTCGGCGGTGACGCGCAGGCCGGTGGCGCGGACCCGGTCGATGAGCGGGGCGAGCCGGTCCAGGCCCGGCTGCGGCACGGGCACGCCGCCGCCCGCCTCCCCGCCCCCGTCCCCGTCGCCCTCGCCGGACGGCGCCAGCAGGCCCATGACGTGCCGCAGCTCCGCCATCGCGGCGCGGCCGCTCGCCTCGACGTCCAGCATCGCCTTCTTCGACAGCTCGGGGTCGGCGTCCACCACCTTGCGGGCGGCGCCCGTCTGGATCACCATGACGCTCACGTTGTGGGTCACGACGTCGTGCAGCTCCGCCGCGATCCGGGCGCGCTCCACCTCGACCGCGCGGCGCGTCGCCTCCTGCTGCGCCCGCTCGATCTGGGCGAGCCGGCCCCGCCAGAACCGCACCGCCATCGCGAGGACGCCGGCGGCGAGCAGCACGAAGAACGGCGCCGACCAGTCCGGCAGGGAGGCGGCGGTGCCCCGGTAGGCGAGGCCGGCGAGGACGGCCGCGACGCCGAGGCTCGCGACGGCCTGCACGCGGTAGCGGCTGTAGGCGATCGCGCCGAACCCGGCGATCAGGCAGGCCAGCACCGTCACCCAGGTCATGCCGTGGCGCAGCGCCCACGCCGCCGTCAGCACCGCCCAGAACGCGGCGAGCGGGTACCGGCGCCGGAACGCCAGCGGCAGGGTCGTCAGCACGGTCAGGGTCCAGGACGGGTGGACGGGGTCGGGGTGCTCGCCGAACCCGGGCGGGACGGGGGCGTCGGGCGCGAGCGGCCCGCCGAAGTCCACCCTGTCGGGCTGGTCCCCGTTCCCCGTCTGCGCCGCCACGAGCAGCGCCACGGCGGTCACGGCGAGGGCGAACAGCGCGTCCGCGGCGAGGGCGCGGCGCGACGGCGGCTCCCCCGCCGGCTCCGGCCGGAGCAGGCCGCGCAGCCGCCCGCGCCCCTCGCGCGCCGTTTCCACGTGCATTTCCCCATTCTGTCCCCCGCCGCCCGGACCCGGTATCGGCTTCGCGGGCGGGGCGGTCGGCCGCGCGGCGTACATCGCGAGGATGACGCCCGGCGGGGTCGGCCGCGCGGTGTACGGAATGTCGGCGCGGCGGCGGACGACCCGGACGCCCCGCCGCGCATAGCTTCACGTCCGCTGACACCGGGCGGCCCGCACGCCGCCCGCACGCGGAGGGCGGGAGCCTCATGGGACATGTGATCGAGCTGGACGCCGCGGCGAAGGCCTACGGCGGCGCGGGCGCGCCGGCGCTCGGGCCGGTGTCGCTGGACGTGGCGGAGGGCGAGGCGCTCGCCGTCGTCGGGCCGTCGGGCAGCGGGAAGTCCACGCTGCTGAACCTGGTCGCCGGGCTGGACCGGCCGACCGCGGGGACGGTGACGGTGGACGGGCGGCGCGTCGACCGGCTCGGCGAGGCGGCCCTCGCCCGCTTCCGGCGCGAGCGGATCGGGTTCGTGTTCCAGTTCTTCAACCTGCTCGACGACCTCACCGTCGCCGACAACGTCCGGCTGCCCGCGCAGCTCGCGGGGACGCCGCGCCGGAAGGCCGCGGACCGCGCCGCCGAGCTGCTGGAGATCCTCGGCGTCCACCGGCACGCGGGCGCCTATCCGGGACGGCTGTCGGGCGGGGAACGGCAGCGCGTCGCGGTGGCGCGCGCGCTGGTGAACCGTCCGGCGCTGCTGCTCGCGGACGAGCCGACGGGCGCGCTGGACACCGCGTCCGGCCACGAGGTGCGCGAGCTGCTCGCCGAGGTGCACCGGGGCGGGCAGACGATCGTGCTGGTCACCCATGACATGGCGCTGGCGCGGTCGCTCGCGACCCGGACGGTCACGCTGGTCGACGGGACGATCGCGGCCGACGAGCGGGCGGGGGCGGCCCGATGAGCGCGCGGTTCGCCGGGTCGGTGCTGGGCCGGGTGGTCCGGTCGGGGGTGGGGCGGCGGCGCGTCCAGACGCTGGTGGTCGCGCTCGCCACGCTGATGGCGGTGGCGTCGGCGGTCGTCGCGGGGTCGCTGGTCGTCGCGTCGTCGGCGCCGTTCGACCACGCCTTCGCGCGCGCACACGGCGCGCACCTGACCGCGCAGATCGACGCGGGGAAGGCGACGGCGGCGCAGGCCGCGGCGACCGCGCACCTGCCGGGCGTCGCGGCGAGCGCCGGGCCGTTCCCGGTCACGGTCCTCTCGCCGACCGCGCAGCGCGGCGGCCCGCTGCCCGAGCTGACGGTCGCGGGGCGCTCCTCCCCCGGCGGTCCCGTGGACCGGCTGGAGGTCACGGCGGGACGGTGGCCGTCCGCCGGGAACGAGATCATGCTGCCGGCCGATCTCCCGCCGGACGTGGCGGAGACCGGGTCGGCGCTGACCCTGCCGGGCGGAGGGACCCTGACGGTCGTCGGCCGGGCCCGCTCGGTCACCGGCTCCGCCGACGCGTGGATGACGCCGGCCGGGGTGGCCGCGCTCCGTTCGGCGAAGGCGCCCGGGACGGACCAGATGCTGTACCGGTTCTCGGGGTCGCCGACGAAGTCGCGGCTGGCCGCCGACCGCGCGAAGGTCGCGGCGGCCCTGCCGAAGGGCGCGCTGGCCGGCACCCGGTCGTACCTGGACGCCAAGTACGTCGCCGACCGCGAGGCGGCCACGTTCGTGCCCTTCCTGATGGCGTTCGGCGCGCTCGGCCTGGGGATGTCGGTCATCGTCGTCGCCGGCGTCGTCGGCGGCATGGTCGGGGCGAACCTGCGCCGGATCGGGATCCTGAAGGCCATCGGCTGCACGCCCGCCGAGGTCGTCCGCGCCTATGTCGCGCAGGCGCTCGTCCCGGCCGCGGCGGGCACCGCGCTGGGCGTGGTGCTCGGGAACCTGATCGCGTACCCGCTGCTCGGCGACGTGCAGCAGGTGTACGGGACGACCGGCCTCTCGGTCGCCTGGTGGGTGGACGCCGCCGTCGCCGCGGGCGCGCTGCTGGTCGTGGCGGTCGCCGCGCTCGTCCCGGCGCTGCGGGCGGGACGGCTGCGGACCGTCGAGGCGATCGCGGTCGGCCGCGCGCCGGGCACGGGACGCGGCCGGTGGGCGCAGCGGTTCGCCGGGCGGCTGCCGCTGCCGCGCGCGGTGACGCTGGGGCTCGCGACCCCGTTCGCGCGTCCCGTCCGGTCGGCGTCGATGCTCGCGGCCGTGCTGTTCGGGACCGCCGCCGCGACGTTCGCGATCGGCCTCGCGGCGTCGCTGAACACGATCGGCGCCGCCCGCGACCCCGCCGCGAACGCCGCCGTCAGCGTGATGGGCGGAGGCCCCGCTCCGCAGGGACAGGAGCAGGCGCCCCCACAGGGACAGGGACCGGCGCAGGGACAGGGACCGGCGCAGGGGCCGGGGCAGGCGCCCGCGCAGGGGCCGGGGCAAGGGCCGGGCCCGTCTCCGGTGGACGGCGCGAAGGTGGAGGCCGCCATCGCCGCCCAGCCCGGCACGGCGTCCTACTACGGCGTGCGCAGGGCGCGGGTGACCGTGACGGGCGTCGTGGGCGGGGTCGACCTGCAGCTCTACCAGCACGATCTGCGGGCGGGCGCCTACGAGATCATCGCGGGGCACTGGATCACCGGCCCCGGCCAGGCCGTGGTGCCGACGCACTTCCTCGACGCGACCGGCCACCGCATCGGGGACACCATCACCGTGCAGGACCAGGGCGCCGCGGTCCGGCTGCGGATCGTGGGCGAGGCGTTCGACCTCGAGAACGACGGGATGCACGTACACGCTGCCGCCACCTCGTTCGCCGGAATCGAGAAGCGGGGCGCGGCCGACGAGTATCTCGTCCGGCTCAAGCCGGGGGTCTCGACGGCGTCCTACCTCAGCGGGCTGAACAGCGCGCTCAAACCGCTCGGCGCGCAGGCGACGGCCGCCGCCGACGACGTCAGCAGCACGATCGTCGTGCTGGACTCGCTGGCGGGGCTGCTCACGCTGATGCTGGTCACCGTCGCGGGCCTCGGCGTGCTCAATGCCGTCGTCCTGGACACCCGGGAGCGCGTCCACGACCTGGGCGTCTGCAAGGCGATCGGGATGTCGCCGCGGCAGACCGTCGCGATGGTGCTCGCGTCCGTCGCGGGCCTCGGCGCGGCCGGCGGGCTCGCGGGCCTGCCGGCGGGCGTCGCCCTGCACCACCTGGTGCTGCCGCTGATGGGGGACGCGGCGGGCACCCGGCTGACCGCGCACATGGTCGGGGTCTACCGCGTGCCGCTGGTCGTCCCGCTCGCGCTCGGCGGCATCGTGATCGCGGTGCTCGGCGCACTGCTGCCGGCCGGCTGGGCCGCGAAGGCCCGCACCGCCACCGCCCTCCGCACCGAGTGAACGCGCCGTCAGAGGGGACGGGTGTCGAGGACCTGGCGGAGCTTCTCCTGAGCGCGGGCGGCCTGGCGGGCGCGGTAGGCGATCGGCATGTAGCGGACGCGTTCCGGCAGCAGCGGCGTGCTGCGTCCGATGACCTGCCCGACGGCGCGCAGCCGCCGCTCGTCGGCCTTGCTCCAGGACAGGCCGAGCTTCTCGCGGGCCGCCGGAGGCAGGGTGCCGGTGGAGATGAACCGCCCGAGCCTCCCGGTCAGCCCGATCACGGGCGCGGCGACCGGACGCAGCGCGGCCGGCACACCGGGCGGGAGCTTGTCCATCCGGTCGAGGACCTCCAGGGCGACCTTGTGCGGGACGAGGGTGTTCTCCACCATGTCGTCGAAGTACGCCCAGTACTCGTCGATGGTCTTGGGCATCATCCGCTCGGGCACCTGCAGGATGCGGCCGAGGTTCATGAACTCGTCGAACACCTGCTGCTGCTCGTCCGCGTCCATCGGCTCGGGAGCGAAGTACTTCGACGCGGTGACGGCCGCGTAGAAGCCGGTGAGGTGTACCCACGCCCACGGCTCCGCCGACAGCGCGTGGTGGCTGCGGCCGTCCTCGTCCACCGCGCTGAGCGGCTTGTGCATCTGGCGGAGCCGCTTGCCCTCCTCGATCGCGGTCGTCCCGCCGTACACCCAGGTCTGCACGGACGCGAAGCTGCGCGCGGCGCGGCCGAGCGGGTCGCGGCGGAAACTGGACAGCCGGTCGACGACGGTGCCGATCGCCGGATGCATGGTCTGCAGGATGAACACGCTGTTGCCGGCGATCGCCGACGTGTAGAGCCCCATGGTGTCCCACAGGATCGAGCCGGGCTCGAACGGGACGGGCTCGGGGCGCGCGACGGCCCGTGCGGCGGGCGCGTTCTCGGTCACTGTCATGGTCTCGCCTCCCGATGGCGTCTCGGCTACAGTGAAACGCGAATAAGTAGTCGCTTACAAGTCGCGTCCGGGGAGGCCCCGCCGATGCCCCGCCCACCTGCCCTTTCACCGCGCAGGACGCCGCGCCAGGACCGGTCGCGGCACACCGTGGAACGGATCCTGGACGCCGCCACTCGCGTTCTGTCCGAGCGCGGGTACGACGGCGCGTCCACCAACCGCATCGCCCGCGCCGCCGGGATCAGCAACGGCTCGCTCTACCAGTACTTCCCGAACAAGGACGCCATCGTCATCACCGTCATCGACCGGTTCGCCGACCACCTCGCCGACCGGCTCGGCGCGCAGATCGAGTCGACCATGAACGACTCGTGGCAGGAGGCCGGCCGCGCGCTGCTCGACGTGCAGATGCGGCTGTTCGAGGAGCACGCCGACCTGCTGCGCGTCATCGTCGAGCAGATCCCGCGGCTCGGCCCGTTCGACAAGCTCGCCGCGCTGCAGCGCCGGCTGACCGACCTCGTCCGGGTGTACCTGCTGGTCAACCGGGACGCGTTCCGCGACGACCTGGACGTGGACGCGGCCCTGTGGATCCTCGCCGAGACCGTCGGCACGCTGTCGATCCGGTACGTGCTCGACCGGCCGCCGATCCCCCGCGAGCGGATGATCGACGAGCTCGCGGAGCTGGTGATCCGCTATATCCGCGGGTAGCGGCCCCGCACCGGCTCCCCCGCCCACAGCCGCCGGGTGAAGGGCTCCGCCGCCACCAGCCCGGCCAGCAGCACCGGGCCGAGCGCCAGGCTGAACAGCACGTCGGTCAGCCAGTGCTCGTCCGCCGCGGTCAGCGCCGCCCCGGTCAGGAACCCGGTGACCAGCGCGAAGTCGCGCCTGCCGCGCGCCGTCAGCCACCGGTCGAGGGCCGGGACGACGACGACCAGCAGCTCGATCCCGACCCAGACGAGCAGGAACCCGTTCAGCGTGTGCCCGGACGGGTAGGCGTCGCCGTGCTTCCACAGCACGTCGACGTCGCTGAGCGGATACGTCCGCGGGATCACCGACTTCACGCCCTCCTGCAGCAGCGACAGCAGGGCCACCACCACGATCGGCACCAGCACGGGACGCGCCGAGCGCGCGCGGACCGCCCCGAGGATCGCCAGAGGGACGAGGACGTACCCCGCGATGACGCCGCGCTGCCCGAGCTGGGTGAACACATGGACGGCCGACATCCACCCGCCCCGGACATGCGCGTCGCAGAACGTGTGGACCGTCCAGTCGAGACGCCGGAGCGGGCCGTCGGCGAGCACGTCCGCCGTGACACCGGCCATGACCGCGACGGCCACGAGGTACCAGCCCCACGACCGTCGGCGCATACACACGGTCTTCCCCGCTCACATCCCGTGACGCATGGGGTACGGAGCCATAACCGGGACGGGCAGGCATGGCCGCCCGGCACATTTCCCGCAGGACCCGGATCGGTTTGACTTCCGGATGGGCGCCCTCCTTCCCGATCTCCACCCCCGTTCGACCGATCCGGGAGAGCCCTTCATGCATCGACGATCCCCGCGCATTGTGCGGCGCCTCGCGAAACGGCTCGCGTCGTCCGCCGCCCTCGTCCTCCTCGCCGCCGCGTCCGGTGCGGCCGGCGCGGCCGCCACCGCCGCGCCCGCGCACGCCGAAACGGGCACCTACCGGCAGGTCACCGGTTTCGGGTCCAATCCCGGGAACCTGCAGATGTACGAGTACGTGCCGGCCGGGCTGCCGTCCGGCGCCCCGCTCGTCGTGGCCCTGCACGGCTGCACGCAGAGCGCCGACGACTACTACGGCCATTCCGGCTGGCCCAAGTACGCCGACCTGTGGAAGTTCGCGGTCGTGTTCCCGCAGACCAGCACGTCCAACAACATCCAGAAGTGCTTCCAGTGGTTCGATCCGGCGAAGGACGCGCGCGGCGGCACGGAGGCCTCGTCGATCGTCCAGATGGTGTCCTACGCCGAGCAGCAGCACGGCTCGGACCCGCACCGGGTGTTCCTCACCGGCCTTTCCGCGGGCGGCGGGATGACGGCGGATCTGCTCGCCGCCTACCCGGACGTGTTCGCCGGCGGCGCGGTCGACTCGGGACTTCCCGCGCAATGCGCGACCAGCCTCACCGCCGCCAGCGGCTGCCAGATGAACAACCAGAACCTGACGCCCGCGCAATGGGGCGACAAGGTCCGCAACTCCCATCCCGGATACACCGGCCCGTGGCCGCGCGTCGCCATCTGGCAGGGCACCGCCGATTACACCGTCTATCCGGTGAACGCCACGGAACTGCGCGACCAGTGGACGAACGTCTGGGGCATCTCGCAGACGCCGTCGAGCACGCAGAGCCTGCCGGGCGGCACCACGCAGAGCGTCTACAACGACGCGCACGGGAAACCCGCCGTCGAGGTCTACTCCATTTCGGGAATGGGCCACGGCCTCGCCGTCGACCCCGGATCGGGCGCCGACCAGTGCGGCAGCACGGGCGCGTACTTCCTCGACGCCATCTGCTCCACGTCCTACACGGCGAAGTTCTGGGGCCTCGACGGCTCGTCCGGCACCGACCCCGGCGATCCCGGTGACCCGGGCGATCCGGGCGGCTGGACGCCCCAGTGCTTCACCGCGACCAACTACGCGCAGGTGACGGCCGGACGGGCGCACACCAGCGGCGGCTACACGTACGCGAACGGCTCGAACCAGAACATGGGCCTCTACAACGTGTTCGTGACGCACACGCTGAAGGAGACGTCCGAGGGCTACTACGTCATCTCCGATTCCGGCTGCTGAACCGCGGGGCCGGGCCGTCCGCTCCGCGGCGGCCCGGCCTCGTGCCGGTCACGGCGTGATGACGAGCTTCCCGCGCGTGTGGCCGCTCCGGCTCTCGTCGAACGCGGCGCCGACGCCGTCGAGGGCGAACGTCTTCGCGACGTCAACGCGCAGCGCGCCGCGGTCGGCCATCGCCGCGAGGTCGGCGAGCTTGGCGCCGTCCGGGCGGACCCAGATCCAGTGGCCGCCGTGCTGCTCCACGCCGTTGTCGGCGACGGAGACATGCCGCCCGCCGGGCGCGAGCACGGCGAGCGTCGTGTCCAGCTGCCCGCCCACGAAGTCGGCGACCGCCGTGACGCCGTCCGGCGCGAGGTCGCGGACCCGCTCCACCAGCCCGTCCCCGTAGGAGACCGGTTCGGCGCCGAGCTCGCGCAGGTAGCCGTGGTTGGCCTCGGACGCGGTGCCGATGACGCGGGCGCCCCGGTCGACGCCGATCTGCACCGCGAAGCCCCCCACTCCCCCGGACGCCGCGTGTACCAGCAGCACGTCGCCCTTGCCGACCTCGAGCCGGTCGAGCGAGCGCTGCGCGGTCATCCCGGCGAGCGGCAGCCCGCCCGCCTGGTTCCAGTCGAGCGCCGCGGGCTTGCGCGCGCAGTGGACGGCGGGGACCGTGACGAGCTCCGCGAACGTCCCGCCGTGCACGACGCTCTTGCGGGCGTAGGCCATGACCTCGTCGCCGGGCGCGAACTCCGGGGTGTCCGGCCCGACCGCGCGGACGACCCCGGCGACGTCCCAGCCGGGGATCACCGGGAACACCGTGTCCATCATCCCGTCGAGCCCGCCGGACATCACCTTCCAGTCGACCGGGTTGACGCCCGCCGCGCGCACCTCGACCAGCACCTCGCTCGGGCCGAGCTTGGGGTCGGGCGCCTCGCCGGCGGTGAGGCGGGAGTTGTCGGAGGCATAGGAGTCGTAGGTGACGGCACGCATGCCCCTCAGCCTGCCTCCGGTCCCGCCCGCTAAACCCGCTGCGCGGCGGCCTCGCCGGGCGGCGCGGCGGGCCGGTCCCGCAGCCACGGCGCCAGCGCCGCGGTCACCGCGACCGACGCCGCCGCCATCACCGCCATCCCGGTCGCGGGCGAGGTGAGCTGGGCGGCGCCGCCCGCGAGCGCGGCGCCGACGCCCTGCATGCCGAGCATCCCGGACGAGTGCAGGCCGAGCGCGTGGCCGCTCAGCCCGTCCGGGGTCAGCCGCAGCAGCCGCTCCTGGAGCAGCAGCGTCGCGCAGTACCCGACGCTCGCCGCGGCGATCGCGGCCACCGCGACGGGCAGCGGCGGGCGCAGCGCGAAGACCAGGTACGGGACGGCCAGCAGCAGCCGCATCGGCGCGTCCAGCCGCCCGCGCCACCCGGGCGGGACGAACCGTCCGGCGAGGGCGTCCCCGGCGAGCATCCCGGCCGCGCCCGCCGCGAACAGCAGCCCCGCGTGCCCCGGCGCGTACGGGACGAACAGCGACTCGCAGCCGACGATCAGCCCGTTCGGCATCCACAGCGCGAGGAAGACGGCCCGGCGCCGCACCGACGACCACAGCCGCACGTTGTTGCGCCACGTCTCGCCCGCGGTCGCCCGGCCCGTGGCCCGCGGCGCGCGGCGGCTCAGCCCGAACCGTCCGGCGAGCGCCGCCGCGAGGTACAGGGCGGCGCCGGCGAGCAGCGTCCCGCGCGGCGACAGCGCGGAGACCATGACGCCGCCCGCCGCGAAACCCAGGATCTGCATGAGGCCGACGGACATGTTGAGCACCGACCGGCCCAGCACGTAGCCGTCCCGGTCGAGGATCTCGTTCAGCAGCCCGTACCGCACCCCGCCGCCCACGGCGTTCGCCGCCCCGAGCCCGAGGACGAT
Source organism: Actinomadura montaniterrae (assembly GCF_008923365.1). GTDB lineage: Bacteria > Actinomycetota > Actinomycetes > Streptosporangiales > Streptosporangiaceae > Spirillospora > Spirillospora montaniterrae. Next base: position 41,488 of record NZ_WBMR01000006.1, on the reverse strand, counting down.
CGCGAACACGCCCCACACCGGCAGGCCCGGGACGGCCTGCGCGGCGGTGCCCGCGGCGAACAGCAGCGACAGGCCCGCGAGCGCCGCGCGCGGCGGCAGCCGGTCCGCCGCCGACAGCAGCACGAGCGCCCCCGCCAGCTGGGCGAGCGCCGGACCGAACATCGCCAGCGACGACAGCAGCGGCGAGCCGGTCCGGGCGTAGACGAGCGTGGCGAGCGCGAGCCCGCTCACCGTCTGCGCCGCGACATTGCCCGCCGACGTCAGGAACAGCGGCGCGAACTCGGGCGTGCGGAACAGCTCCCCGTACGTGCGCATGATCGGAGTCTCCGGGGCGCCGCCGCCCGCCGGTTACTCTTTCGCGGGGAGGCGAAACCCTTGGGCTGGTGGGAGATCAACGCGGACACCCTCGCGAGCGGCCGGTTCGCCGTCTCGCCGCTGGCGGAGGCCACCGCGTGCCTGAAGGCGCTGCGCTGGCGGCGGGCCGCGAACCCGGGCGAGCGCGCCTGGCTGGACGCCCACCTGCCCGCGTTCCGCGCCCGGATGGCCGCCGACCCGGACACGGCCCTGCTCGTCCGGTCCGCCTTCGTGCCGGGGTGGAACGCCGACTTCGTCACGCCCGCCCAGACCGGCGAGCCCGGCGCGACGTTCGCCGGGGAGCTGGAACGGATCCGGGCCGCGCCGCCGGACGCCGCCCGCGCCGACCTGGCCGTGGCGCTGGACGGCCCGCTCCCGGCCGCCCTCGACCGCGACGACCTGCCGGACCGCGCCGCCGACCTGATCGCGTGGGTGTGGGCGGAGGCGGTCCGGCCGGACTGGCCGCGGCGGCACCGGATCATCGAGGCCGAGATCGTGGCGCGCGTCGCGCGGCTGGGCCGGGGCGGCTGGGCCGCCGCGCTCGCCGGCATGCGGCCCGGCATGCGCTGGCTCGGCGAGAACCGGCTCCAGATCAACACCCGGGACCACCCGCCGCGCGACCTGTCGGGCAAGCCGCTGGTGTTCGTGCCGGTCACGGTCGGCCAGAGCTGGTCCTCCTGGGACCGGGAGGCGTCCCGCTACGCGATCGTCTACCCGTGCTCGGGGGTGCTCGCCGGCGCGGGCGCGGGCGCGGTCCCGGTGCCGGGCGCGCTCGGGGCGCTGCTGGGGCCGGTCCGCGCGTCCGTCCTCGTCCTGCTGGACACGCCGAAGAGCACGACGCAGCTGGTCGCGCTGACGGGCCGGGGCCTCGGCTCGATCGGCCGGCACCTGAAGATCCTGCTGGACGCGCGGCTCGTCGGGCGGCGCCGCGCCGGGCGTTCGGTCCTGTACTACCGGACGGAGGCGGGCGAGGCCCTCGTCGCCGCCCAGCGCGACACGGCGCCCCGGCGCGGCTCGTCGGCCGGGGTCAGCAGCGGGCCGTCGTCAGCCTGATCCTCCCGGCGCGGTCCCAGTTCACGTCGGTGAGCGCGGTGCCCGCCGCGACGCACGCGGTCTCGGCGCCGGACCGGTCGTCGACCCTGGCGGCGGCGCCGCCCGCCTGCTCGTTGACGACCTTTCCCCGGCCATGCCAGTCGCTGAGGCCGTAGGTGCCGTACCGGTAGAAGTCGAAGACGCGATATTTACCGCCATAAGCGACGGTGGCACACACATGACCGGGGCGGCATTTCGGAATATCGTCCGCATTCCCGTAATATTTCGCCGGGACGGACGGGAAGGTGGCCGGGGCGGACGGAGCGCCCACCGGCGGCGCGGCGCCCATGGTCGCAGTCATGGCCGCACCCGCGGCCAGGGCGGCTCCAGCCCCGGGCCGCACGCGCCGGACGCCCCCACGAAATACCCTCAAGAATTTCCCGCCTTCACTTTCACGCGAGCCCACGGACCCGCAGCGATTCCCGCTCGATGAGCGATCGACATCGGTGACTATAAAGGCGTGCGACGCGCTTCGCAAAGGCACGTAAGGCATTTGACCAGGCGCCGGGAATTCGACTCCGCTTTTCCCGGAAAAGAGATGTCCGTAACCGCGGCCGGCGGCGGTCAGGTGGTCGCGGCGGCGCGGTCGAAGCGGCGGATCAGCTCGATCGCCGCGGCGATGACCTCCTGGGCCCCGGCCTCGTCCTCGCTGGTGGCGACCTCGCGTCCGGCCTCGCCGATGACGGTGGTGAGGACGGCGACGGTGAGGCGGTCGATGGGCTCGCCGCCGAGCGCGAGCAGCACGGCGTTCTGCCGGACCCAGTCGCGGCGGCGGGTGCGGCGCATCAGGTCGAAGCCGGGCGGGCCGTCGCCGTCCATGAACAGCCGGGCGAGGTCGCGGCGCTCCCAGGACCCGGCGAGGAACGCGCGGGCGCCCGCGATGAACAGCTCGACCGGGTCGTCGACGCCGGCGGCCTTGGCCTCGGCGACGCTCGCGGTGGCGGACTTCTCGTGCGCGCCCTCGTGCTCCTCCCACAGGGCGAGGAACAGCTCGGTCTTGCCGCCGAAGTGGTGGTAGAGGCTGCCGACGCTGGAGCCGGCGCGCTCGACGACCTCGGAGATCGCGGCGTCGGCGAACCCGTGCGCGCAGAACACCTCGCGCGCGGCCTCCAGCATGGTGCGGCGCGTCTGGGCGGTGCGGCTCCATTCCCATCCGCCCCTGCCGCTGGGCTTGCGGGCCATCGGTCCCCCGTCCGGTGCGGCGGCCGCCGTCCGGCCGTCGGTGGAACAGATTCTAGAAAGCGCGCGGGACGTCTTGACGCCGGGACCGCCCCGTGCGCAGCCTAGAACCGATTCCTAGAAATAGATTCTAGGATTGATCGGAGGGCCGGTCCATGGACTTCTCGCTGAGCGCCGAGGAACGACAGATCCGCGACACCGTCCGCTCCTTCGTCGAGAAGGAGGTCATGCCGCTCGAACCCGAGGTGCTGCGCAACGAGCGCGCCGGACGCCCGGGGCTCGACCCGCAGGTGCTGCGCGACCTGCGCGACAAGGCCCGCAGGTCCGGGTTCTGGGGCATCAACACGCCCGAGGAGTACGGCGGCGCCGCGCTCGGCCCGCTGATGTCGGCGATCGTCGCGATGGAGACGGGCCGCACGTTCGTCCCGTTCAGCTTCGGCGGCACGGCCGACAACATCCTCTACGCCTGCGACGAGGCGCAGAAGCGCGCCTACCTGATCCCGACGATCGAGGGCGAGCGGCGGTCCTGCTTCGCCATCACCGAGCCGGGCGCCGGGTCGGACGCCCGCAGCATCCGCACCCGCGCGGTCCGCGACGGCGGCGACTGGGTGATCAACGGCGAGAAGACCTTCATCACCGGCGGCAACGAGGCCGACTTCGTCATGGTGTTCGCCGTCACCGACCCCGACCTCGGCGCTGACGGCGGCGTGACGTGCTTCCTCGTCGACCGGGACATGGGGTGGAAGTCCGAGCCGATCCCGACCATGGGCGAGTGGGGGCCGGCGTCGCTGGTGTTCGAGGACGTCCGGGTGCCGGACGCGAACGTGCTCGGCGAGGTCGGCAAGGGCTTCGAGCTGGCGATGCGGTGGATCGGGCAGGGCCGCTACATGATCCCGGCGCGGGCGATCGGCGCGGCGGAGCGGATGCTGCAGATGGCGGTCGACTACGCCAAGGTGCGCGTGTCCATGGGCCACCCGATCGCCGACTACCAGGCCATCCAGTGGATGATCGCCGACTCGCAGGTGGAGATCGAGGCGGCGAAGTGGCTGACGCTGTACGCGGCGTGGCGGGTGCGGGAGGGCCTGGACGCGCGGCACGCCTCGTCCATCGCGAAACTGAACGGCGCGACGATGGCGAACAGCGTCGTGGACCGGGTGCTGCAGATCCACGGCGGCATGGGGTACACCAAGGAGCTGCCGATCGAGCGCTGGTACCGGGAGCTGCGGCTGCTGCGGATCTTCGAGGGCACCGACGAGATCCAGCGCCGGACCATCGCCCGCAACCTGCTCAAGGGCCACGTCCGCCTCGGCCTCGTCGGGGAGTGAGATGGGCTCGCGCGATCCGCGGGCGGGTGTCCGCGCGCTGTTCAACCCGGGGTCGATCGCGCTGGTCGGGGCGAGCGACAAGTCCGGCTGGTCGGTGAGCACGTTCGGGAACCTGCGGGCGCACGGGTTCGGCGGCCCGGTACACCTGGTCAACCCGCGCGGCGGGCTCGTCCACGGGCACGCCGCGTACCCGAGCCTGGCGGAGCTGCCCGGCCCCGTCGACCTGGCGTACGTGATGGTGCCGACCCCCGCCGTGCTGCCGGTGCTGCGGGACGGCGCCGCCGCCGGGATCAGGAACTACGTCGTGCTGACGGCCGGGTTCGGCGAGGCGGGCGAGGACGGCGCCCGGCTGGAGGCGGAGGTCGTCGCGTTCGCGCGGGAGGCGGGGCTGACCGTCCTCGGCCCGAACGGCAACGGCTACATCAACGCCGCCGCCGGCATCACCCCGTACGGGCTGCCGATCCCGCCGCCGCTGCTGCGCGGCCCGGTGGGCGTGGTGCTGCAGAGCGGCGCGCTGGCCAGCTCGGTGCTGGCGTTCTCGCAGGCCCGCAACCTCGGGCTCAGCCTGCTGACGTCGATGGGCAACGAGTCGCTGGTCACCGTCCCCGACGTGATCGACTACCTGGTGGACGACCCGGCGACGAAGGTCATCGCGCTGTTCCTGGAGTCGGTACGGGACCCGGACGCGTTCGCCCGCGCGGCGCGGCGGGCGCTGGAGGCGGGCAAGCCGGTCGTCGCGCTGAAGATCGGGCGCAGCCGGCTCGCGTCGCGGACCGCGCGGGCGCACACCGGCGCGCTCGTCGGCGACGACGCCGTGGTGGACGCGGCGTTCCGGCGGCTCGGCGTCGTCCGGGTCCGGTCGCTGGAGGACCTGATCGTCACCGCCGGGCTGCTGGCCTCCGCCGGGCCGCTGCCCGGGCCCCGGATCGGCGTGGTCACCCCGTCCGGCGGCGCGTCGGAGATCATCGCGGACCGGGCCGAGGACGAGGGCCTCGACCTGCCCCCGTTCGCGCCCTCGACGGTGGCGGCGCTCGCGGAGATCCTGCCGCCGTTCGCGACCGTGCAGAACCCGCTCGACGTCACCGGCTACGTGCTCATCGACCGGACGCTCCTCGGCCGCGCGCTGGACGTCGTCGCCGCCGATCCCGGCATCGACGCGGTGATGCTGCTGACCGACCTGCCCCGGTTCGCGCCGCCCGACCCGTCGGTGCCGATGGCGACGTTCGAGGCGCACGCCCGGCGGATCGCCGCGTCGCCGCGTCCGGTGGTGGTGGTCGGCAACACGCTGACCGACGTGTCGGAGTTCGGGCGCTCCGTCCAGGAGAAGACCGGGTTTCCGCACGTCGTCGGCGGGATCGAGCACGGCATGCAGGCGATCGGCGCGGCCGTGCGCTGGTCGGCCGGACGGGAGCGCGCGCTCGCGCGGCGTCCCGCGGCCGGCGAACGCGTCGCGGTGGACGGCGCGACCGGCGTGTGGGCCGAGCACCGCGCCGCCGCGCTCCTAGCCGGCGCCGGGCTGCCCGTGGTGCCGTCCGAGCTGGTCCACGGCGAGGACGCGGCGGTCGCGGCGGCGGACCGGTTCGGCTACCCCGTCGTCCTCAAGGCGGCGGCGGACGGCCTCGCGCACAAGAGCGACATCGGCGGCGTCCGCCTCGGCCTCGCCGGCCCGGACGCCGTCCGCGCCGCGTACCGCGAGGTGACGACCGCGCTCGCCGGGCACGACGGCGCGGGCGCGCTCGTCCAGCCGCAGCGGACGGGCGGCGTCGAGTTGCTCGCGGGGATCGTCCGCGACCCGTCCTGGGGCCTCACGCTCGCGGTCGGCCTCGGCGGCGTGTGGGTCGAGGTGCTGCGCGACTCCGCGCTGCGGCTGCTGCCGGTGGACGCGCGCGACGTCCGCGAGGCGCTCGGCGAGCTGCGCGGCGCCGCCCTGCTCGACGGCGCGCGCGGCACCAAGCCCGCCGACCTCGACGCCGTCGCCGGCGTCGTCGCCAGCGTCGCCGCGCTCGCCGCGTCCCTCGGCGACCGCCTCGAATCCCTGGAGATCAACCCGCTCCGCGTCGACGGCGCCGAGGTCGAGATCCTCGACGCCCTCGTCACCTGGACCTGAGACGCGAATCTGCGGCGTGCCGCCCCGATGACGGCCGGCCGAGGGACGGCACGCCGCGGCTCAGTATCCCTCTGGGGGGCGACCCCCCAGACCCCCCGGGCAAGAGCCGCTGACCCGCTCCTTCGCTGGCGCTCAGTCGACGGCTCAGCGGTGCGAGGCCAGCACCAGGACGGCGGCGGACATGAACATGCCGCCGTTGCCGAGCACCACGCTGACCTCCGCGTCCGGGACCTGCGCGGCGGCCTCCTTGCGGAGCTGGCGGACCGCCTCCTGGATCGCGAACATCCCGTACATGCCGGTGTGGGTGTAGGACAGGCCGCCGCCGTTGGTGTTCAGCGGGAGCCGCCCGCCGGGCGAGGTGTGGCCTTCGGCGATGAACGCGCCCGCCTCGCCGCGCCCGACGAAGCCCATGTCCTCCAGCCCGTAGATCGGCAGGTGCGCGAACGCGTCGTAGATCATCAGGTGGTCGACGTCGCCGTGCCCGATCCCCGCCTCCGCGAACGCGGCGCGGGACGCCCGCCGGAACCCCGCCGAGCTGGTCAGGTCGGCCATCTGCGAGATGATCGGCGACTCGGCGGACTCCCCCGCCCCGAGCAGGTGGACGAGGGGGCGGCGGGTGCCGAGCGCGCGGGCGCGGTCCTCGGACGTGACGACGAGCGCGCCGCCGCCGTCGGTGACGAGGCAGCACTCCAGCAGGTGGAACGGGTAGGCGACCATCCGGGACGCGAGGACGTCCTCGATGGTGATGAGGTCGCGGTACATCGCGCGCGGGTTGAGGTTCGCCCAGCGGCGCTGCGCGACCGGCACCTCGGCGAGCTGCTCGTGCGTGAGGCCGGTCTCCTTCATGTACCGCAGCGCGGTGAGGGTGAACGCGCTCGTCGGGCCGAACACACCGTAGGGGGCCTCGAACTGGCCGCTCAGCGAGTCGGGAGTGCGGGCGTAGCGGGGCGCGCCGACGCGGGAGCGGCCCGACTCGCCGTGCGTGATGAGGACGGTCCGGCACATCCCGGCGCGGATCGCGGCGGCCGCGTGCCGGACGTGGAACAGGAACGACGAGCCGCCGACCTGCGTGCCGTCCAGCCAGGCGGGCTCGATGCCGAGCGAGTGCGCGATCTCGACGGGGCCGGGGGTGCCGACGGTGGCGACGCCGTCGACGTCGTCCTTGGTGAGGCCGGCGTCGGCGAGGGCGTTGCGCGCGGCCTCGAGATGCAGCTGCCGGGTGGAGTGGCCGGGCAGCCGGCCGATCTCGTCGGTCTCGGCCGCGCCCGCGATGACGATGTTCACCGGGCCTCCGCGGGCGTGAAGAGCGGGAGGCTCACGTCGCCGCGCGGCTCGAAGACGACGCGGAGCGGCAGGTCGAGGGGCAGGTGCCCGGGGTCGGCGGGCACGCCGACGAGGTTGCTCATCATCCGGACGCCCTCCTCGAGTTCCACGATGGCGATGACGTAGGGCGCCTCGTCCTCGAAGCCGGGCGCCGGACGATGGTTGATCACGTACGAGTGCAGGGTGGCGCGCCCGGTGGCGGTCACCCAGGCGACGTCGCCGGAGCCGCAGTGCGGGCACGCGGGACGCGGGTAGAAGAAGTGCCGGCCGCAGCCGCCGCAGCGCTGGATGCGCAGCTCACCGGCGGCGGTGCCGTCCCAGAACGGCCGGGTGTCGGGAGTCGGCCGCGGGACGGCCTTGGACGGTGCGGGCCTGGAGGCGGTGGACATCGCCCTCCTCGAAATAGTTCTAGATCGAGATTCTAGAACTTAGCTCTGGAAAATTTAAGGACCCGAACCTAGAGTTCGCTTCAAGAACCACCGGGCCCGAAAGCCCCCCGCCGGGACAACCGGAAAGAGGTGCCATGACCACCCTCGATCACCCGGCCGCCCCCGAGCCCAGAGCCGCGATCGACCGCCTCTGGAAGCGCGACCTCGACCACTACCCCGAAACCGGACCCCGCGTGTGGTACCTCGCGGTGGTCGTCCTCGCCACGATCGTCCTGTACTGCGAGCAGTACGTGACCGGCGGCGTGGCGCCGCTGGTGCTCGCCCACTTCGAGATGTCGTTCCTCTTCTACGTCAACGCGCTGGTCATCGGGGGCCTGGTCGGCGCGTTCGGTGCGCTCGCCGCGGGGCTCTGCGACAGGTGGGGCCGCGCCAACCTGGTCGCCTACGGGCTCGGCGTCACGGGCGTGCTGACGCTGCTCGTCCCCTCGATGCCGAACAAGTGGGCGTTCGTCGTCCTGCTCACGGTCATCGGGATGGTCGAGGGCGTGATCCTGGTGGCCACGCCCGCGCTGGTCCGGGACTTCTCGCCGCAGCTCGGCCGCGCGTCCGCGATGGGCTTCTGGACGCTCGGCCCGGTCGTCGCGAGCCTCATCGTCAGCTTCGTCGCGAACCGGACGCTGGAGCGGCTCGACAACAGCTGGGCCAGCCAGTACTACATCATGGGCGCCTTCGGGCTCGCGGTGTTCGCGATCGCGCTCGTCGGCCTGCGGGAGCTGAACCCAGGCCTGCGCAGCCAGGTCATGGTCAGCGCCGAGGACCGCGCGAAGGTGGAGGCGCGCGCGGCGCAGGCCGAGGCGAGCGCCGACCTGGGCCGGCCGTGGGCGCAGATGCTCAAGTTCGACATCCTGGCCCCGGCGGCCGGCATCTCGATCTTCCTGATCATCTACTACACCGCGGTCGGGTTCTTCACCATCTACCTGACCACCACGTTCGGGTTCTCCACGTCCCGCGCCAACGGCATCAACACCTGGTACTGGGCGATGGACGCTATCGCGCTGGTGGTCGTCGGGCTCGTGTCCGACCGGCTGCGGGTGCGCAAGCCGTTCATGGCCGGCGGCACCGTCCTCGCGGTGGTCATGACGTACGTGTTCCTGACCCGCGCCACCCACCCGCACACGAGCTTCGCGGCGCTCGCGACCATCGTCAGCCTGCTCGCGGTCGGCCTCGCCATCGCGTACGCGCCGTGGATGGCCGCGTTCACCGAGACGGTCGAGCGGCGCAACCCGGCGCTGATGGCGCACGGCCTCGCCGTCTGGGGCTGGACGACCCGGATCGCGGTCGCCGGGTCCGTGTTCGCGCTGCAGTACGTGGTGAGCAGCGCGAACACCCTGGTCAGCGCCCCCGAGAAGCTCGCGGAGGCCAAGGCCGCGCAGCAGTCCGGGCACGCGCCGTCGGCGGGCCTGATGCACCAGCTCGCCGACATCAAGCAGGCGGCGGCGGACGCGCCGCACCAGTGGCAGCACTGGTGGTGGGTGTGCATCGCCGCGCAGCTGCTGTTCTTCGCGCTGATGCTCCCGCTCGCCGGACGCTGGAGCCCGCGCGCCGCGAAGGCCGACATCGAGGCGGCCGTCAGTGGTGCGCGTGGGCGCGGGCCCACAGGGCCGTCCAGCCGCCCGCGCCGAGCCAGGACGCGGGGACGCGCAGCCCGTGCCCGGCCGCCGCGTCCCAGAAGGACCCGGTGTCGGCGCCGAGTTCGGCGGCGTCGGGCAGCGCGCGCTGCCACGGTCCGTCCTCGTCCTTGAGGGTGGTCGCGGGGTAGCCGGGCACGCGGATCTTGCGCGGCGGGACGACGGTCGCGAGCGGGATCTCCGGTGCGGCGCAGGTGACCAGGACGGCGAGCGCGCACAGCAGCGGCGCGGTCGTCCGGTGCGCGACCGCGCGGGCGACGACCGGGTCGTCCTGCACGGCGAGCCGCCCGAGGGCCGCCCGGACCCGCCGCCCGGCGAGGTCGAGCGCGTACGGGTCGGCGATCGCGGGCAGCTTGACGAGCCTGCGCAGCGTCTTCGGTAGCGGCGGCTCGCCGAGCAGCAGGGGCAGCTGGTCGTAGCAGTCGCGCAGCGCCGGGTCGAGGCCGCCGAGCGCCTCGGCGAGCGGCCGCGTCCCCGTCGCGTCCCACAGCCGGACGAGCGGGACGGCCCTGGTGTCGAGCGTGCGGCGGACGGCCGCGGTGAGCTGCGCGGACCCGAGCCGGCGCAGCCGGGTGAGCGCCGCGTCCGGCGGGGTCGCGGCGACCGCGGCGAACACCTCCAGGGCCGCGGCGCCGGACGCGTCCCACGCCGTCCGGGCGAGGTCGCCGAGGGCCGGGCCCACGTCCTCGACCAGGCGCGGCGCCGCGCGCCGCCGCGCCGGCCGCGCGGGCGGGAGCTCCTCCGGCACCGGCTCCTCGGGCGGCCTGGTGCCGGGAAGCGCGTCCACCCACGCGCGGAACGCGCGCTCCAGCTCCTCGCCGGGCGCCCCGTTGAACCGCGCCGCGATCTCCGACACCCGCCAGCCGCGCGACTGCGGCCGCAGCGGGCTCACCTCCGCGTTGACGACGAGCACGCCCTTGTCGTCGTAGAGGCCGAGCAGCGCGACGCGTCCCGCGCGGGCGTCCTCGATGTACACCGGCCCGGCGATGCAGTTGCCCATGTAGTCCGACCATCCGGCGAGGTCGCGTGCGCTGCGGGCCACCTTCACGCGGACCTTCGCGCCGGGCACCGCCGCACCGTCGGCGGCGGCGACCGGGGGCGGCACCGCGAACTCCCCGGTCAGCGCTTCGGCGATCGCCGTCCCCGTGCTCAGCCCCGCGGTGAACGCGGTCCAGCCGCGCGCGCCCTTCGGCGGGACGCCGCCGAGCGCGACGAGCTGCGCGGCGCCGGACACGGCGAGCGTCACCGAGTCGAGCCGCGGCGTGAGCGGCTCGGGGTCCGCGGGCGGCGGGTCGTGGTCGAACCAGGGGGCGCCGGTGCCGTCCACCGAGCGCGCCGCGTCGTGCCCGTGCAGCTGGGCGAGCGCGTCGATCAGGTCGACGTACCAGAGCAGGTCGCCGAGGAGCTCCTCGCGGTCGCGCAGCGGTTCGCGGTCGCCGAGCAGCGGGCCGGTCCACGGCGGGATGCCGTCCCATCGCTCGGGCGGCCGCACCGGGCCGTACCCGGCGGCGGCACGCCAGTCGCGCAGGTCGCCCGCGCCCCACTCGCGCAGCACGTCGCCGCAGTGCGCGACCATCCCGTCCATCACCGTCTCGACGGTCTCGATGACGAGGAGGGCGAACTCCCGCGCCCGCGTCAGCCGCGGCTTCACGTAGCCGATCAGCCGGGCGTCGACCGGCTTGCCGGCCGACAGCCTGCCGTGGATCTCGCCCACGTGGACGGTGGGCCTCGCGGGCAGCCCGCCGTTGCGGGCGCGCCCGCCGGCCCACGCGGGGCACTGCTGGACGACGGCGCCGAGAAGCGCGGCCGAGCGCGCCAGGCCCTCCTCGTAGCCGTGGTCGGCGACCGCGATTGCCGTGCGCAGCAGGGCGGTGGCGGCGATCGCGTCGTGGAACGTCCGGGCGAGCTGGTCGCGCCAGTAGCCGTCGGGCGGGGTCCAGCGCGCGGCGTCGGCGAGCGTGGGCTCGCGGCCGAGCCCGCCCCTCAGCCATCCGACGACCAGCTCGTCCTCGCAGCGGGAGCGGCGTTCGCGCAGGTCGGCGAGCCGGTCGCGGCGGCCCTGCGTGGCCATGCGGCGGGCGCGGGCGCCGGACCGGTCGCGGTCGGCGAGCACCAGCGCCCACAGGTCGAGGAGCAGGTCGAGCCTGCGCGGGCGCGGCACCCCGTCGAACACCTGCCGCAGGTATCCGGCGAGCACGGACGGCGCCCCGGGGACGGCGTCGTCGGGGCCCTCCAGGGCGAGGACGCACTCCAGCTGCTCGGGCCCGAGGACGTCGCTCGCAGCGGACGCCAGGTGCAGCGCGGCCCACCGGCCGGCGGCGGCCGCCTTCGCCGCCGCCGCGCCGACCCGCTTGGTGACCGCCGGGCCGAACAGCGCGACGAGGAACCCGGCCCGGTCCCCGAGCCGGTTCGCGTTCTCCAGGCCGAGCGCCCGCAGCGCGGCGAGGACCGCGTCGCGCTGGTCGCCGCGCGCCCCGTCCAGCCGGGCGGAGCGGAACCCGGCGCCGAGGTCGACGCCCGCGCCGGCGGCGGCCACCCCGCCCGCCTCGACCAGCGCGGACAGCTCCGCGAGCGCGCTCCGGACGTCCTCATCGGCGGCATCGGCGGGGCCCAGCGCGACGGCCGCGCCGGGCTGCGCCGACGAGCCGCCGGTGACCCGCTCCGGGCCGGACGGCCGGGCCGTCCACACGGCCAGGTCCGCCGCCACCACGCCGCCCGCGAGCCGAACCTTCACGCCGGTGATTCTGCTCGCCCCGCCCTTGTCCCGTCGACCCGGTTTCGGGCGGTTCGGGGGTCAGGGCCGGTACGGGACGGCGAAGAGGGCGGCGAGGAGCGCGGCGCAGCGGGACAGGTCGGCGGCCTGGATGTGCTCGTCGGCGGCGTGCGCGCCGCGCCCGCGCGGGCCGAGGCCGTCGAGGGTCGGCAGGCCGCGCGAGCCGGGCAGGTTCGCGTCGCCCGCGCCCGCCGCCGGACGGCCCCGGACGGTCTGGCCGAGCGCGGCGCCCACCCGCGCCAGGTGCGCCAGCAGCGGGTTGGCCGGGTCCTCCTGCCAGGTGGGCCGGGACGTCAGCACCTCCGTCTCGACCCGCGCGCCGTCCCGGAGCGGGCGGGCGCCGCGCAGCGCGTCCAGCATCCGGCGCTCGGCTCCGGCGTCGGTAAAGCGGAGGCCGATCTCCGCCCAAGCGTCCCCCGCGATCACGTTGGCGCGGCGGCCGCCCTCGATCCGGCCGATGTTGCACAGGGTCGTGCCGTCGTCCGGGACGGCGGCGCGGACGGCGGCGAGCTGGTCGAGCAGCTCGTCGATCGCGGACACGCCGCGGCCCGGGTCGAGGGCGGCGTGCGCCTCGCGTCCCCGGACGCGCAGCGCGACGCGGGTGCTGCCGCGCCGCGCGGACTTCAGCGCGCCGTCGGGGTGCGGCGACTCCAGCCCGATGACCGCCGCGGCGCCCTCCATCTCGGCTTCGACCAGGTCGCGGCCGGTGGGGCTGCCGACCTCCTCGTCGGCGACGACGACCGCGCGGACGGGCGCGGGCACGGCGATCCCGGCGGCGTCGAGCGCCTGGAAGGCCGTCACCAGCGCGACGAGGCCGCCCTTCATGTCGAAGACGCCGGGGCCGGTGATGGTCGTGCCGTCGTCGGTGTAGGGCATGCCGTCGAGGCGGCCGACCGGCCAGACGGTGTCGTAGTGGCCGACGACGAGGAGGTGCCCGGGGCCGTCCGGCCCCCAGGAGGTGACCAGGTGGTCGCCGCTCGGGGACGGCACCCGCCGCACCCGCCCGCCCGCGGCGGCCTGCCCGGCCTCGACCAGGCCGGCGCAGCGGGCGAGGGCCGCCGCGTCGCCGCTGGGCGACTCGGCGAGGGCGTACTCGCGCAGGCGCGCGCGGGCGGGGTCCAGCAGGGCGGCGGCGGCCTCGGTGATGCGGGCGGCGTCGCCGGGGTCGAGTACGGCGGGCTCGGGCGCGGTCATGTCCCTCCAGGTCCAGGAAGATCATTGACGAACATACGAATCGTATAACCGTCACGATCTTGGCGATATTTGACGCTGACAAGGCATGATGCTACAACGATGGCATAGATCTACAACATATCTAGGTCAGGACATGTGCTGACGGATAGCGATGCGATGCCTGTGAGATCCCCGGCCGTACACGTGCGGCCCCTGTCCGGGCCCGCGGAGATGCGCGCCGCGGTCGCCCTCTACCGCGAGGTCTTCCGGCTCGGCGAGACCGACCCCGCGGTCAGCCCCCGCCTGCTCATCTCCCTCGCGCACAACGGCGGCTCGGTCGTCGGCGCGTTCGACGGCGGCGAGCTCGTCGGGTTCGCCTACGGCTTCGGCGGCGTCGACCCCGCCGGCCGCGTCTACCACTACTCGCAGATGGCCGCCGTCCGCGACGACCAGCAGGGCCGCGGCGTCGGCCGCGCCCTCAAGCTCGGTCAGCGCGAGCAGGTGCTCGCCACCGGCGTCACCGCGATGCGCTGGTCGTTCGACCCGGTCCGCACCCGCAACGCGCACTTCAACCTCGACGTCCTCGGCGCCGCCGCGCGCTGGTTCGAGCCGAACCTGCTCGGCGTCGAGGACGTCGGCCGGGACCGCGGCATGCGCACCGACCGGCTCATCGTCGAATGGGACCTGACCGCCCCCCTCCCCGCCGGCCGCGACCGGGCGCCGAAGCCGCCGCCCGTCGCCTGGGGCGAGACCGCCCGCGACGGCGACGCCGTCCTGTTCGGCCTGCCCAGCGACTGGGAGGCGCACGTCGCCGCCGACCGGGACGCCTCCGTCGCGCTCCGCGAACGGGTCGCCGGCACGATGGGCCGCCTCGTCGCCGACGGCTACGCCGCGGTGTCGTGCGAGGTCTCCGCCGCCCGCGACACCGCCGTCTACCGGTTCGTCCCCGACCCGCAGGAGAAGCACTGATGCCCGCCGTCGCCGCCGTCGAGGCGTTCCGGCTGAGCTTGCCGCTCGTCCACACCTTCCAGACCAGCTCGCACCGCAAGTCGCACCTGGAGCACATCGTCGTCCGTGTGACCGACGCGGGCGGCGCGTCCGGCTGGGGCGAGATCGCCTCGCCGAGCGACCCGTACTACTGCCCCGAGACCGTCGACACCTGCTGGGTGATGCTGCGCCGCTACCTCGCGCCCGCGCTCGTCGGCACCGGATGGGACCACCCGTCCGAGGCGGGCCGCGCCTGGGCGCGGATCCGCGGCCACCACTTCGCCAAGGCCGGGCTCGACATCGCCTGCTGGGACCTGTGGACGCGCGCGTCCGGCACCCCGCTCGCCACCGCGCTCGGCGGCACCCGGCAGCGCATCGCCGCCGGCGTCAGCCTCGGCATCGAGCCGACCGTCGACGACCTGCTCGCGCAGGTGGAGCGGCACGTCGCGGACGGCTACCGGCGCATCAAGCTGAAGATCGCGCCCGGCTGGGACGTCGCGCCGACCCGCGCCGTCCGGGAGGCCCATCCGGACCTCGCCGTGCAGGTCGACGCCAACGGCGTCTACCCAGAGACGCTCGAAGCGCTCGCGACCATGCGCGAGCTGGACGACCTCGGCCTGCTGCTCATCGAGCAGCCGTTCGCGCCGGGCGCCCTCGCCGCGCACGCCCGGCTCGCCGCCACGATCGGCACGCCCGTCTGCCTGGACGAGTCGGTGGACGACCTCGACCAGCTCGACACGGCGATCGCGCTCGGCGCCGGGTCCATCCTGAACGTCAAGGTGTCGCGGATGGGCGGCCTCACGGCGGCCCGCACCGCGCACGACCGCGCCGTGGCGGCGGGCTGGAAGGTGTGGTGCGGCGGCATGCACGAGTTCGGCGTCGGCCGCGCCGCGAACGTCGCGATCGCGTCCCTGCCGGGCTTCGACCTGCCGAGCGACGTGTCCGGCTCCGACAAGTACTACGCGCACGACATCGTGACGCCGCCCATCCGCGCGAAGGACGGCATGGTCCCCGTCCCCACCTCGCCCGGCCTGGGGCACGAGGTCGACGAGGACCTGATCCGCGCCCAGGCCACCGATACCTTCCACACCTGACCCGCACCTGGCCGGGTCAGAGGAGGGCGGTGTAGGCGGCTCGGCCGGTTTCGGCGATCAGGGTGGCGGCCTCGGACTCGCTGTCGATGCCCTCCGTCATGGCCACGAGGACGATCGGCTCGCGGCCCTTCGCGAGGACGATCCCGGCGTCGTGGCAGACGGCCGCCAGCTCGCCCGTCTTGTGCGCCAGCGTCACGCCCGGCGGGAGGTGGCGGGGCAGGCGGTCGTTGAGCTGCTGGCGGGACAGCGCGTCGAGCGCGAACGCGGTGGCCCGCTCGCCGAGCAGCTCGCCCCTGACCAGGCCGGTCAGCAGGGCCGCGACGTCCGCCGGGGTCGTGACGTTCTCCTCGCCGCGCTCGCGGGCCGCCGCGTCCATCATCACGCGGGCCAGCACGGTGCCGCGCAGCCCCTTGCGGGCGCACCAGGCGTTCACCGCGTCCCTCCCGACCAGGTCGATCAGCAGGTTCGTGGCGGTGTTGTCGCTCACGATGATCATCAGGGTGAGCAGGTCGCGGACGCTGAACTCCGCCGCGTCCGCGAGGTCCTTGATGACGCCGCTGCCGGGGACGCGGGCGTCCGGCGGGGCCGGCAGCCGGTCGTCGAGGGACCGGCCGCCGGCCTCGGCCTCCGCCAGCACCGTCGCCATGATCGCGATCTTGATCACGGACGCGGACGTGAAGCGGCGCTCCGCGTTCACCTCCGCGCGCTCCCCGGTGCCGAGGTCGTGCGCGACGACGCCGAGCGTCCCGCCCAGGCGGGACGCCCGCCGCACCAGTTCGTCGAGTTCGTCGCGCACGCCGGACCTCCGGGAGCAGGGCCGCCCCGGGTCGGCCCCGGGGCGGCGTCGTCGGGACTAGAGCAGGATCGCGAACAGGACCAGGAACCCGGCCGTGTTCGCGACCATGATGGCCCAGCCGTTGAACAGCATCATCCGCAGATCGCTGGAGCGGGCGAGACCCATCTGCCCCATCATGTCCGCGGTCGGGTACGGGCCGAGCTGATCGATCTGCGCGGTGCCGAGCAGCGACACCGCCCACGCCGCCGGCGGCACGCCGAGCGACGTCACCAGCGGCCCGAACAGCTTGTTGATCAGGACGACCTGGGCGACCGCCGCGCCGGGCACCGCGTGCACGTACCCGAGCAGGACCACCAGCAGCAGGAACACGTACGGGCCGACGTCGGGCATGACGCCCTTGAGGTGATCGAAGATCGTGTCGAACGCGCCGGTCTTCTGCACCAGGGTCAGCAGCGGGTCCAGCAGCCAGAACAGCATGAACAACCAGATCAGCCGGGCCGCGCCCGCGTAGACGGCCTCCGCCGTGCCCTTCGCGCCGAGACCGCCGGCGAGGCCGGTCGCGGCGGCCGTGACCACCATGACGACCAGCGCGTACGAGTACCCGGCCTTGACCCACACGCCGTACACGGCGAGCGCGACGAGCACGCCGATGAAGGCGAGCGCCGCCCACTGGCCGCGCTTGTTCGGCGCGGCGTCCGCGTCGTCGTCGTCCTTCGCGGCGTCCTCGGGCGCGTACTCCTGGTCGGTGTGCTTCTGGATCCAGCGGGCCATGAAGAACCCGGTCACGATCGTGATCGCGCCGACCGGCAGGCCCGCGTGCAGCAGGTAGTCGCCGTACGACAGCCTCGCCGCGGCGGTGATCGTCACGACCGGCGGGGTGAACGGGCCGAGCATCAGCCCGGCCGCGCCCGCCGCGTGGAACATCGCCGCGACGGCCGGGGGCCGCCAGCCCATCCGCGCCGCGATCGGGATGACGATCGGCGCGATGATCGCGTTGCCGCCCGCGAGGGTGCCGAGCGCACCCACGATGACCAGCGACGACACCATGACGCCGAGCTGGACGCGGGTGGGGGTGCTGAGCCCGATGCGGCCCATCACCGTCCGGACGAGGGTCTGCGCGGCGCCGGTCTCCTGCGCGACGTGGCCGAGGCCGGCGCCGAGCAGGATGATCAGGCCGATCACCGCGACCAGCGAGCCCATGGAGGTGGCGAGCTGCTCGCCGAGCGGGACGGGCGCGGTCCTGGTCATGATCGCGGCGACGATGACGGCGCCGATGGTGGCCAGCACGACGTCCACGCCGAGCAGGGCCAGCACCGCGTACATGATGATGGGGACGAGGCCCCAGATGCCGGCCTTGCCGCCTGCGACGGCCAGCACGATGCCCGCGACGACGCAGACCGCGAAGCAGGCCACCGAGGTGAGCTGCCTGCGGTCCAGCCGTCCGCCGAGCGAGATGGCGCTGCTCAATCGCGCTCCTGTTCAACGGGGATCCGGGGGGATCCGGTAACGACGTGCTCAGCCGGCACGGCGCAGCACGCGTCCGGGACGCGCGCCGGTGGCCGTGCCGTCGCGCAGCACGGAGACGCCGCGCACGAGCACGTGCCGCACACCCGTGGCGAGCCGCCACGGGTCTGCGAAGTCGGAGGTGTCGGTGACCGCGTCGGCGTCGAACACCGCGATGTCGGCGACGCGGCCGGCGCGGATCTCGCCGCGGTCGGCGAGCCCGAGCCGGGCGGCCGGGAGGGAGGTCATCTTCCGGACGGCCTCGGGCAGCGTGAGCAGCCCGTCCTCCCGCACGTAGCGGCCGAGGACGCGGGCGAACGTGCCGAAGCTGCGCGGGTGCGGGCGGCCCTCGCCGGCCGGGGCGAGGGTCCAGCCGTCGCTGGCGACGCTGACGAGCGGGTGCGCGAGGACGGCCGACACGTCGTCGGCGGACATGGCGTGGTTGACGATCGAGACGGTCGCGTTGTGCGCGGCCAGCAGCTCGAGCGCCGCCTCCGCCGGGTCCATGCCGGTCTCAGCGCCGATGTCGGCGAGGCTGCGGCCGGTGAACCGGGAGTAGGGGCCGTCCGGCATCTCGGCGACGACGACTCCGGCGGGGTCGATGTCGCGGCCGAAGCGGGCGCGCAGCTCGGTCGCGATGCGCGTCCGGGTGGAGCGTTCCATCAGGCGTTCGAGCAGCCGCGCGGCGCCGCCGTCCATCGCCCAGCCCGGCAGCCGGGACGTCAGCGTCGTGGACGACGCGGTGTAGGGGTACACGTCGGCGGTGACGTCCACCCCCTCGGCGCGGGCCGACTCGATCTTCGCGAGCGCCTCGTGGACGGTCCCGTGGTTGGCTGGGCCCATCGCCTTCAGGTGCGAGATCTCCAGCCGCGCCCCCGACCGGCGCGCCGCGTCCAGCGCCTCGTCGACCGCCGCGAGCAGCTCGTTGCTCTCGTTGCGCATGTGCGTGGAGTAGAGGAGCCCGTGCCGCGCGGCCTCGGCGGCGAGCGCGGCGACCTCGCCGGGCGGCGCGTACGACCCGGGCGCGTAGATCAGCCCGGTGGAGAAGCCGAACGCGCCCTGCTCGGCGGCGGCCGCCAGCAGCGACCGCATCGCCGCCAGCTCGTCCTCGGTGGCGGGCCGCTCGTCCGGGCCCATCACGAGGGTGCGCAGCGCCTGGTGCCCGACCTGCGTCGCCAGGTTGATCGCGGGCCGGTCCGCGTCGACGGCGCGGGCGTAGCCGTCGAGGTCGGTCCACTGGAAGTCGACGCCGGACGCCAGGAACCCGGCGGCGCCGCGCAGCTCCTCCGCCGCGGCGACCGGGAACGGCGAGAACCCGCAGTTGCCGCCGAGCAGCGTCGTCACGCCCTGGTGGACGGCCGTGTCGGCGGACGGGTGCTCCTGGACGGTGAAGTCCGCGTGCGAGTGCAGGTCGATGAAGCCCGGCGCGACCACCAGGCCGGCGGCGTCCAGCTCCGGGCCCTCGTGCGTCTTGCCGGGCGGGACGACGTCCTGGATCCGGCCCTCGCGCACCACCACGTCGGCGCGCCGCGCCGGCGCGCCGGTGCCGTCCAGCACCTGGCCGCCGGTGATGACGACGTCGTCGGTCTCGTACGCCGGGTGTCTCATCGGTGCGCGCCCCTCATTCGTCGGAGTAGATCGCCAGCGCGTGGGCGAGCCCCTCGCGCCGGGCCAGCCGCCGCCGCGCGCCCTTCGCGCTGGCCGCGGTGAGCGTGGCCAGCGCGTGCACGACGGCGGAGATCGCGGTCGGGGAGTCGGCGAACGACGCGCTGCCGGTGCCGACCACCACGGTGGTGTGCGCCGCGGCGGCGAGGGGGCTGCCGGCGTCGTCGGTGATGGCCACGACGTGCCCGCCGGCGGCGGCGAACTCGCGCGCCACGACGATGGTGGGGCGGGCGTACCGGCGGAACGAGAACGCGATGAGCACGTCGGTCGGCCGCACGTCGCTGAGCACGTCGATGGCCCGGACGGCGGCCTCGTCGATCAGGGTGACGCCGGCGAGGCTGGCCGACAGCTCCAGGTGCAGGAGGGTGGCGTGCGCGCGGCTCTTGGCGCTGCCGAGGACGAACCGGCGCCGGGCCGCGACGACCCGTCCGGCGGCCTGCTCCAGCGTCCCGTCGGCCTGGAGCGCGGCCATGGTGCGCGCGAGGTTGGCGCGGTCGGCCTCGATGACGGCGTTCAGCAGCACCGACGCCGAGGACTGCCGCCGCAGGCGCGCGCCGTAGCGGGCGTCCGGGCTGGTCAGCCGGCGGTTCTCGGCGGCCGCCTCGGCCTGGCGGTCCGCTGCCGGAGGCCGGGGGGACTCCTCGCTCACAGGCCTCTCCCGTCCGTGGATACGTAACCTATGTTGCCGCGCCCCGTTTCTAGCAGTATGGCGCAGCGCACGTCAATGATGCTGCTCATCCAAATCTATGCAGGTCATCCCGCGGAGGCCAAACCGCCGCCGCCTGATGGCGATATGGAACGTATCTGGGCGATTCCGGGAGATCGCGGCGGCCCGGTCCGCTAGCGGCGCTAGAACTTCGCGCCCCTCTCTTCGTGATCTGTGGGCGTGGCGCGCCGCGCGCGAACCTTGGGGTTTCCTGGAGAAGTTGACGAAATTAGTGGCGTTTCTTCCTACTAGGTCTAGCCTGTCGGGATGATCCCGCCATTAGGTGTTTCCACCCCAACGGCGCGCCTCACATGGCTGGACGTGCTGCGGGGGTGGGCGGCACTGGTGGTGGCCCTGCACCACGCGAGCTACGTGTACCTGCCCGACGTGCGGATCGCGCTGCAGGGCTGGTTCGACCCCGGCACCTACGGGGTCCTCGTGTTCTTCCTGGTCAGCGGCTACATCGTGCCCGCGTCGCTGGAGCGGCGGGAGAGCGTGCGCGGGTTCTGGATCGGCCGGTTCTTCCGCATCTACCCGCTGCTCGCCGTGGCGTGCCTGCTCGCGATCCTGCCGTTCCTGCTGGGCGTCCGGGGCCTGCGCGCCGGCCTGGAGCAGTACCACCCGGTGACGGCGGTCCTCGCGCACGTCACGATGATGCAGGACCTCCTCGCCGTCCCGAACGCGATGAACGTGCTGTGGACGCTGTCCTACGAGATGGCCTTCTACCTGCTGGTCGTGGCGCTGTTCGTGGTCGGCGCGCACCGCCGGTCGGCGCCGGTCTCCGTCGGGCTGGCGGCGGCGGCGCTGGTGGTCGGCGGGCTGGTGCCGACCTGGCTGCTGTCGGGGCTGCTGTCCCGGACGGCCGGCGTCGGCGTCGTCGTCGCGGCGTGCTTCACCGCGCTGGTGGCGGCGATCGCGGCGGCGGTGTCGGGACGCGCGGGGGCGCGGATCGCGGGCGGGCTCCTCGGCGGGCTGCTCGCGGCCGTCCTGGTGCTGCTGAACGGCCGGGTCGGCGCCTGGCAGGGCCTGGCGATGATGGCGCTGATGTTCGCGGGGACCGCCGTGTACCGCGCCGAGCACGGGCAGATCCCGGCCCGGTCCGGCATCGCCGCCGCCGTCCTGGTGCCGGCCGGCTCGCTCGTCGCGGGCGTCTGGAACATGCACGGCTACTGGCACGCCCAGCTCGTCTGGGCCGGGACGGTCCTCACCGCGGCGGCGACGTTCGCGGCGGGCTGGCTGCTGCGGCACCGCCGGTTCCCGCGCTGGGCGACGGGCCTCGGCACCGCGAGCTTCTCGATCTACCTGCTGCATCCGCTGCTGCTGATGGTCGCCGCCCAGTTCCTCGGCACGTCCGGGCCCGCGAACGTGCCGGGCCTGCTGGTCTTCGTCGTCGTGCTGCTGGCCGCCGGCTGGGCGTCGCAGCGCTGGATCGAGGCGCCCGCGCAGCGGCTCGGCCGCCGCCTCGCGCGCCGCGCCCCGTCCACGGCCGCCGAGCCCCCGGTCCTGGCGGCCTCCTCCTGAGACCGCGATTCGCCCGGGGCCGGGTCGCAGGCCCGATGGGGCGGCGGTACAAGTGATCGGTGCGCGGCGGAGAGAGTGCGAGAGGTACGCAGCCGTGGGGCGCGATGGTCATGGCCACGGGCATCGTCGCAGTGGGGCTGGATCTCGCCGGGTTCCCGTGGGCGACGCGCGTGCTGCTCGCGGTCACGGCGGCGCTGTGGACCGTGATGGCGGTGACGTTCGGCCTGCGGCTGCGCGGTGACCGGGAGGGGCGGCGCGCGGCGAGGCGCGAGCCGGTCTCCCTGACCACCGTCGCGGGCAGCGGGGTGCTCGGCGTCGGCCTCCTGCTGTTCCGGCACGAGATGGCGGCGGAGGCACTGCTCGCGCTCATGGCGGTCGCGTGGCTGCTCGCGGGCGCGCTGTCCATCTCGGCGCTGGCCTGCGCGAAGCTCGCCGCGGCGGCCGGCGCGCCCGCGCCGCCGCCGCTGGAAGCGCTGATGCTCGTGATCCTGGCGGCGGCGTTCGCCTGGTACCTGCTGCTGGCCTGCGCGGAGGCCGCCCGGCCCCGGACGGGCTACGACGGGCGCCGCTGGTCGACGGTCTTCCCCCTCGGCATGACGGCGGCGGCCGCGATGACGGCCGGGACGGTGTCCGGCCTACACTGGCTGGACGTCCTCGGGCGCGTGCTGCTGTGGCCGGCGCTCGCCGCCTGGTCGGTCGTCGCGGTCGGGGCCGTCCGCCATGCCGCGGCCTCCCGCACCTCCGCCTGAGTCCGCACCGCTTGAGTCAGCACCGCCTGGGTCAGCGCCGGGTGCGGGGCAGGAACGCGACCAGCGCGGTGCCCGCCGCCGTGATGACCGCCGCGATCAGGAACGCGGTCGCGTAGCCGTCCGCGAGGTCGGAGCCCGACCGGGCCGCCGCGGTCGCGAGGATCGTCAGGCCGATCGCGCCGCCGATCGTCCGCGAGGTGTTGACGACGCCCGCGACGGCGCCCGCCTCCGCCCGGTCCGCCCCGGCCGTCGACGCCTCCACCAGCGGCGTCATCAGCAGGCCGAACCCGGTCGCCATCACGATGCCGGGGCCGAGGATCGACCCGGCGAACGTCCCGCCCGCGTCCAGGACGGCGCTCTGCCACGCGAACCCGGCGGCGGCCATCAGCCCGCCCCCGGCGGCGAGGAGCCGGGCGTCCATCCGGGCCATCAGCGTCGGCGCGAGCTTCGAGCCGAGGATGATGCCGGCGGTGTGCGGCAGGAACGACACCCCGGTCCGGACGGCGCTGTAGTGCAGGACGTTCTGCATGTAGAGCGACAGGAAGTACCAGAGCGCGAACCCCGCCATCGTGCTGACGAGGGTGGCGAGGTTGCCGACCGCGACGCTGCGCAGCCGGAACAGCCGGAGCTGGACGAGCGGCTGCGCCGTCCGCGCCTCGACGGCGACGAACAGCGCCAGCAGGACGAGCCCGGCGAGCAGCGGGACGAGCGAGTCCGCCGACGTCCAGCCGTGGTGCTCGGTCCGCCCGATGCCGAAGGCGAGCAGGCCGACGCCGCCGGTGACGAGCACCGCGCCGGGCACGTCGAGGCGCTGCCGGGCGGCGGCCGCGCCCTCCTCCCGCAGCCACCGCGCCGCGACCACCGCGACGGCGGCGCCGATCGGCACGTTGATCAGCAGCACCCAGCGCCAGCTGAGGTAGTCGGTGAGCAGCCCGCCGACGAGCCCGCCGGTCGCGCCGCCGGCGGTGCCGACGGCCGTCCACATCGCGATCGCCTTCGTCCGCGCCGGTCCCTCCGGGAACGTCCCGGTGATCAGCGACAGCGTGACGGGCGCGAGGATCGCGGCGCCGAGGCCCTGGACGGCGCGGGCGCCGATGAGCATCCCGGCGTCCTGCGCGAGCCCGCCCGCGAGGCTGGCCGCGGTGAACAGCCCGAGGCCGGTGATGAACACCCGCTTGCGGCCGAACAGGTCGGCGGCGCGCCCGCCCAGCAGCAGGAACCCGGCGAACGCCAGCGAGTAGGCGTTGACGACCCATTGCAGGCTCGTGGCGCCGAGCCCGAGCCCGGCGCGCATGCCGGGCAGGGCGACGTTGACGACGGAGATGTCGAGGACGACGAGGAACTGGCCGATGGACGCGGCGAGCAGCGCGGCCCACGGCGGGGTCCCGCCCGCCCGCCGGTCCGCCGCCTGGACGGCGCCGCCTTCGTGGATCGTGGTCATGGATCTCATGCTGGCGGCGGGCCGCCCGCCGCGCGTCGGCCGCCGGACCCAATCCGCCGGGTCCGATCGTCCTAGGACCCGGCGGATCGGGTCAGTGCGCGGGCCGGTGGCGGACGCCCACGGCGGCGATGACGGCGCCCGCCACGCACAGCACCCCGGTGACCAGCGCCGCCACATGGACGCCGTTCATGAACGCCTGCCCGCTCGCCTCCACGACGGCCGCCCTGACCTGCGCGGGCATGGCACCGGACGTCGGCGCGACGCCCATCGCCACCGCGTCCCGGGCGCCCGCGAGACCGCCCGCCACGGGCGCGGGCACGCCCGCGGACGCCAGCTCGCCGGCATAGGTCGCGCCGACGCGCGCGCTGATCAGCGACACCAGCACGGACGTGCCGAGCGCGCCGCCGATCTGCAGCACGGTCGCCTGCAGGCCGCCCGCGACACCGCCGTCCCGGACCGGGGCGTTCCCGACGATCGCGGCGGACGACGCTGACAGCACCATCCCGGCGCCGAGTCCGAGCGCGACGAACGGCGGCCACATCACGGCGAACGCGGAATCCGCGTCCCAGGCCAGCATCACGAAGCAGGCCGCGGCCTGCAGCGCCATGCCGAGCGGCATCGTGAACCGCGGCCCGAACCGCTCGGTGAGCGCGGCGCCGAGCGGTGACGCCACGACCGAGGCGAGGCTGAGCGGCAGCGTCCGCACGCCCGCCTCGACCGGCGAGAACCCCTGGACGTTCTGCAGGTACAGCATCACGAAGAAGATCACGCCGAGCAGCACGAAGAAGTTCAGCGCGGTGATGACCGCGCCGACCGTCAGGGCCGGGCTGCGGAACAGCCGCATCGGCAGCAGCGGGTGCGCGACCCGGGTCTCGACCCAGCCGAAGAGCAGCAGGACCGCGATGCCCGCGCCGATCGCGCCGAGCGTCCCCGCCGACGACCAGCCCCACGTCTCGCCCTTGACGACGCCGAACACCACGGCGAGCAGGCCGAGCGCGAGCAGCACGACGCCCGGCAGGTCGAAGCGCTCCTTCGCGGCGCCGTCCTGCCTGCTCTGCGGCAGGACGAGCGCGCTGACCGCCAGCGCGACGATCCCGATCGGCGCGTTGATGTAGAAGACGGACTCCCAGCCGACGTGCTCGACGAGCAGCCCGCCGACGATCGGGCCGAGCGCGGTCGACACCGTCGACACCATCGCCCAGATGCCGACCGCCATCCCGAACTTGCGCGGCGGGAACACGGCGCGCAGCGACGCGATGGTGTTCGGCATCAGCAGGGCGCCGAACAGGCCCTGCAGGGCGCGGAAGACGAGGACGCCCTCGATGGATCCGGCGAGCCCGATCGCGACGGACGCCGCGACGAACCCGGCGACGCCCGCCAGGTAGAACGTGCGCCGCCCGAAGCGGTCGCCGAGCTTGCCGCCGAGGATCAGCGCCGCGGCGAGGGCGAGCAGGTAGGAGTTGGTGACCCACTGCAGGTCGGCGGTGGACGCGTGCAGGTCGCGGCCGATCTCGGGGTTCGCGATCGACACGACGGACGCGTCGAGACCGACCATGAACAGGCCGAACGCGACGGCGATCAGGGTGAGCCACGGGTTGGCCCGCAGGGCCCCGCGCTTCCCGTGCACGGGCCGCGAGCGCGGCCCGGCGGATTCCACGGACGTGGACGACATGAAGAAGACCTCTGTTCTCGCAGGACATGACGGCGGCCCGGCACGGCACGGCACGGCGCGACACGGCGCGAAGGGCGTGACGTGGGGCGGCTCGGGCGGCTGCCGGGTGATGGTGACGAGGTGGGGCGCCGCGCGCGGCCGGCCGGACGTCCTGTCCGGCCGGCGCGGTCAGCGGGGGCGCCGGGAAGGCGTCAGGAGTTGAGGGCGCCCAGGGCCGAGCCGAGGGCGTCCTTCGCGCCGTCGCTCAGGGCGCGCGGAGCCGCCGCGCCGCGCGTGCCCTCGACGGGCCCGGGCGCGGACGTGCGGGTCGTCCACCTGCGCGTCGGCATGGCGCTCAGCCGACCCCGCCGGCCGGGACTTCGGTGCCCGGGACTTCGGTGCCAGGGGCTTCGGTGCCCGGAGCTTCGGCGGCCGGGGCTTCGGCGGCCGGGGCTTCGGGTTCGACGTGCTCGGGGGACGACGGAAGTTCGGCGGCGGCGCGTTCGAAGGCGTCCGCGAGGAGGGTGAGGGCTTCGACGACCCGCTCGCGGTCGGCGCCGAGGCCCGCGACCAGCCGGGACTCGATGCCGACCTGGCGCGGGAACAGGGCGTCGACCGCGGCGCCGCCCGCCTCGGTGATGGAGACGAGGGAGGCGCGGCGGTCGGCGGGGCTGGGGACGCGCTCGATGAAGCCGCGCCTCTCCAGCTTCGCGAGCGCCTTGCTGACGCCGGCCCGGGACATGTGCCGGTGCTCGGCGATGCGGCGGGCGATGACGGGCTGCTCCATGTGCCGCAGCGGGATGAGGAGGTCGAGCTCGGGCGCGGTCAGCGGCGCGTCGTCGTAGAGGGGCTCGATGGCGGTCTCCAGCTGGGCGCCGATCCGCTTGACGAGCTCGGCGATCTGCATCGCGGAGGCGTCCATGTCGGGGAAGCGGGCGGTCCACTGTCGGCGGACCTCCGGCGGCCGGGGCAGCATCCGCGCACCTCCCTTTTGTCAACCAGCGAACTACTCGTTACCGTTTCGCCCATGGTATCCAATCCCCCGGACCAGGGCACGGCGGAGCACGCGACCGGCCGTCCCCACCCCGCGGGCAGGGCGCGCGCGGGCGTCCTCCTCCTCGTCCTGGGCTCGCTTACCGCGGTGGCGCCGCTCGCCATCGACATGTACGTGCCGGGCTTCCCCGAGATGGGCTCCGCGCTGCACACCAGCGGCTCCGCCGTCCAGCTGACGATGACGGCGTTCCTCGCCGGCCTGGTCGCGGGCCAGATCGTGATCGGGCCGGTCAGCGACGGCCTCGGCCGGCGCCCGCTGCTGATCGGCGGCGCCATCGGCTTCATCGCGTGCTCGGCCTGCTGCGCCCTCGCGCCGTCCGTCGGGGTGCTGATCGCGGCCCGGTTCCTGCAGGGCGTGGCGGCGGCCGCCGGGATGGTGCTGGCCCGCGCCGTGATCACCGACCGGTTCCACGGCCCCGACATCCCCCGCTACTTCGCGCTGCTGTCGCAGATCCTCGGCGTGGCGCCGGTCGCCGCGCCCGTCCTCGGCGGCGCGATCCTGTCGGTGTCGACGTGGCGGGCCGTGTTCGCCGCGCTGTGCGTGGTCGGCGCGCTGCTGCTGGCCGGCGTCCTGGCGAAGGTGCCGGAGTCGCTGCCGCCGGAGCGCCGCCACGCCGGCGGCCTCGCCGGGACGTTCCGCGCGATGGGACGGCTCGCCCGCGACCGCCCGTTCATGGGGAACGTGCTGGTGCTCGGCCTGGCGTCGGCGGCGCTGTTCACCTACATCAGCGGCTCCAGCTTCGTCTTCGAGCGGATCCACGGCGTCTCCGCCGGCGTCTACTCGCTGATCTTCGCGGTCAACGCCGCCGGGATCCTGACGGCCGGCACCGCGTTCGGCCGGCTCGCCCGCCGGGTGCGCCTCAACACGCTGCTGACCTGCGCGCTGTCGGTGTCGTCCGCGGGCGCGCTGGCGCAGGTGCTCGCCGTCGCGGTCATCGGGGAGAGCTTCGCCGCCACCTGGATCACGCTGTTCGTGACGGTGTGGGGCGTCGGGATGCTCGTCCCCGCGACGATGAGCCTCGCGCAGAACCTCGGACGCGCCGCCCCCGGCGCCGCGTCCGCGCTGCTCGGTGGCCTGCAGTTCGGCTTCGGCGCGCTGGCCGCGCCGCTCGTCGGGCTGTTCGGCGAGTCGAGCTCGGCGCCGATGGCGGTGATCATGCTCGTGGCGCTCATGCTCGCCCTGCTCGCCCTGGCCGTCCTCGTCCGCCCCCGGCGGGGCCACGGCGAGATCGGCGCTCGCTGACGAGCCGCACGCGGCGGTGCCAGACGAGCAGCGCCACCGCGGCGAGGCCGATGGCGTAGGCGAGGGCGTGCAGGACGAGCGGCAGCGCCGCCGGGGACGGCCGCGTCACGTCGGTGAACCGCAGCAGCGCGTAGAACGGCAGGTAGTCGCCCAGCGAGCCCGGTGCGGTCGGGGCGATGCCCGCGAACCCGATCAGCAGCAGCGTGGCCTCCAGCTCGTGCGGGACGAGCACCGCGATCGCCCAGCCGAGCATCACCGACACCAGGCCGCCGAGGACGAGCCCGAGGAACAGGTCGCGCAGCCGGTCCGGGCGCGAGCAGGCGACGATGAGGACGCCGAACGCGGCGGCGACCGCCAGCGCCACGCCGAGCAGCACGGCGAGCCGGCCGATCGCGAGGTCGACGGGCCGGTACCCGGCCTGGACGAGGCGCGGGTCGGCCCGCCGGGCGCCCAGCACGGCGAACAGCGCCGCGGCGCCGCTCGTCCAGCCCATGGCGAGCGCCCCCGCGCCGATCGCCCAGGGCCGGCCGGACGCCAGCTCCGCGAGGTACCAGGTGGCGGGCAGCGCGAACAGCAGCGCCAGCGCGGGCCAGCGGCCCGCGAGGTCGCGCGCCTGCATCTCCGCCGGGAGCAGCCACCGGTTCACGCCGCCACCTCGATCACCCGGTCGGCCCGCCACAGCTCGGCGAGCATGTGCGTCACGACGACGACGGCCTTCCCGTCGTCGCGCCAGGTCCCCGCCAGCTCCCAGAACCCCGCGTAGGAGCCGTGGTCGAGGCCCTGGTACGGCTCGTCCAGCAGCAGGACCCCGGGGTCGCCGAGCAGGCTCAGCACGAGGTTGAGCTTCTGCCGGCCCCCGCCGGACAGCCGCCTCGCCGGGACGCGGGACCGCCCGGCGAACCCGAGGGCCTCCAGCAGCCGCGTCCCGGTGCTCAGCGACCGCTCCCGGTCCCAGCCGGCCGCGCCGCCGAACAGGACGAGGTGGTCGCGGGCGCTCAGCCGTTCCAGCAGCACCGGCTCCTGCGGGCAGTACCCGACCCGCCCGGACCGGACGACGCGTCCGGTGTCCGGGCGCAGCAGCCCGGCGCAGACGCGCAGCAGGGTGGTCTTGCCGGCACCGTTCTCGCCGACGACCGCGACGATCTCGCCGGACCGGGCGGACAGGTCCGCCCCGTCCAGCACCACCCGGCGGCCGAAGCGCTTGCCGATGCCGGACGCCGCGAGCACCGGGCCCGAGTCCGCGCGCGCGGGGCCGGGCGCCGCGGGCGCCGGCCCGGAGGTCACGCCGCCGCCCTCGCCCCGCGCGCCGACCAGAGCGCGCCGGCACCGCTGAGGCCGAGGACCATCCCGGCCCCGACCGTGACGTACACCCAGGCGGGCGCGCCGATGAAGTACGTCGGCACGTCGAGAACGGCCGCCGAGGCGAGCCGGGTGCCGATCGCGAGCGGCACGCCGCCGCGCCGCCCGCGCAGGGCGAGCAGGACGCCGGCGAGCGTGCCGAGGCCGAGCACCGCGCTCAGGATCCCGACGAACGCGGGCGGCGCGTCCGACTCGCCGAGCGCGATGACGCCGTCGGCGTTGAACGCCGCGGACAGGGCGCACAGCGTGAGCCCGGTGGTGGTGCGGTTCATGACGGTTCCCTTTCGTGCCGGATCGGGACGCGGGACCGGGGGCCGGGGGCAGAGGACCGTCCCACGGTGGCCACCCGCTTTCCCCCGTTCTCCATGGAGACGACGCTAGGAATCGGGCACGCTACGGACATCTGTGGAACCACTCATCGGGGTACTCAATGACGACGTTCGTCGGGCGCGAGCGCGAGATGGCCTTCCTGTCCGGGCGGCTCACCGAGGCGCTGGCCGGTGACGGCGGCGCGGTGCTCGTCGAAGGCGACGCGGGCGCGGGCAAGACCGCCCTCGCGCACGCCCTGGTGCGCCGCGCCCGCGCGGACGGCGTCCGCACCGCCTGGGGCGCGTGCCTCGAAGGCGAGGGCGCCGCGCCCTACCGGCCCTGGACGCAGGTCTTCCGCGCCCTCGGCCTCCCTTCCCCCGACCTGGCGGGCGGCAGCAGGACCCGGCTGTTCGACGAGGTCGCCGGGCAGGTCCGCGACGCCGCCGGGCCGGGGCTGCTGCTGGTCCTGGACGACCTGCACTGGGCCGACCCGTCCTCGCTGTCGCTGCTGCAGGTCGTGGCCGCCGAGGCGCCGGACGTGCGGCTGCTGCTCGTCGGCCTGTACCGCGGTCCGGAGGCTCCGGCGGCGCTGCGGCCCGTCCTGCGCGGGCGCGCCTGCTCCCCCATGGTCCTCGGCGGCCTGACGCCGGGCGAGACCGGACGGCTGGCGGCGGACGAGCTCGGCCACGAGCTCGCCGACCGCGACCTCGCCGGCCTGCGCGAACGCTCCGGCGGCAACCCCCTGTTCGTGCTGGAGCTGCTGCGGCTCCGCAAGGCGACCGGCGACACCGCCGGCCTGCCGAGCGGCGTCCGCGACGTGATCGAGCAGCGCGCCGGGCAGCTCGGCCCGGCCGCCGCGGCGGCGGTGCGGCGCGCCGCCGTCCTCGGCCGCGAGTTCACCCTGCCGGTGTTCACCGCGGTCACCGGCGAGCCGCCCGAGGCGCTCGACGAGGCGGTCGCGGCGGGACTCGTCCGCGTGGACCCCGCCGGGACGGCCCGGTTCTCGCACGCCCTCGTCCAGGAGGCGCTCTACTCCGGGCTCGGCACGGCCGAGCGGGAACGGCTGCACGCCCTGGCCGCCGAGGCCGTCCGGGCGGACGGCACCGCCGAGGCGCTCGCCTACCACCTGCGCGAGGCCGGCGACGCCGACCGGGCTTTGGAGGCGACCCTCGAAGCCGCCCGGCAGGCCGTCTCGCGGCTCGCGCACGAGCACGCCGCCGCGCAGTACCGCGCGGCGCTCGCCCTGCCCGGCGCCGCCGCCGTCCGCGCCGGGCTGCTGGTGGAGCTGGCGCGCTGCGAGTTCCGCAGCGGCGAGGTGGAGGAGGGCTGGCGGCACTGCCGCGAGGCCGCCGACCTCGGCCGTGCGACCGGCGACGCGCGGGTCGTCGCCGACGCCGCGACGGTGCCGCGCGACCTCGCGTTCTCCCCGCTGACCCCGCTGGTCCACGCGCTGTGCCGGGACGCGCTGGCGCTGCTCGACGGCGCCGACCCCGTCCGGGAGACGCGGCTGCTCGCCCAGCTCGCGGTCACCGCCGACCCGTGGGCGAGCACCGCCGCCGGCTCCGGTCCGGCGCTCGGCGAGCGGGCGCTGGCGGCGGCGGAGAGCACCGGCGACCCCGACGTGCTGCTGCTGGCCCTGCAGGCCCGGCAGACCGAGCTGGCCAACGGGCGCCACGTCCAGGACCGGCTGGCGCTGGGCGAGCGCGCCGCGCTCCTCGGCCGGACGCTGCCGGAGGCCGCGCTCTGGGGGCACACCTGGCGGATGGACGGGTTCGCCGAGCTGGGACGCCGCGTCGACTTCGACGCGGAGCTCGCCGCGTTCACCGGGCACGTCGAACGGTCCGGCGAGCCGCTGTGGCGGTGGCGGCTGCTCCTGCTCCGGGCCGCCGTCGCGCTCGTCGAGGGCCGCTTCGCCGACGGGCGCGCCCTCGCTGCGGACGCCCTCGCGCTCGGCCGGCGCTGCCGGCACGGCGGCGCCGAGCACCTCGACCTGGTCTTCGCCGCGCACGCCGCGATGCTCACCGGCGAGGGCCTCGCCGAGGTGGAGCCGCTGGTCCGCCGGCTCAGCGAGCACGGCCCGTTCTTCGCCCGGTCCTGGCTCGCGGTCGTGCTCGCCCACCTCGGGCGGCGGGACGAGGCCGCCATGATCTGGCGGAGCGTCGCCCCGCACCTGGACCGGGTGCCCGCGCCCGCCGCCGAATGGCTGATCATCTCGGCGGGGCACGCGGAGCTGCTGAGCCTGCTCGGCGAGACGGCCGGGGCGCCCGCCGTCTACGCGACGCTGCTGCCGTTCGCGGGCCGCCAGTCGGTCGGCCCCGCGCACACGCCGTGGGGCGGGCCCGTCAGCCTGCACCTCGGACGGCTCGCCCTGCTCATGGAGGACACCGGGGCCGCCGGCGCCCACCTCACCGCCGCCCTGGCGGAGAGCGGGGCGCTCGGCTCGCCGCCGTACCAGGCCATGACCCACCTGGAGCTGGCCCGCCTGTGCGCGCTGCGCCGGGGCCCCGGCGACGTCCGGGCCGCGGCGACGCACCGGGAGACGGCCCGCGACCTGGCCGAACGCCTCGGCATGGCGCCGCTCGCGGAGCAGGCCCGCGCGCTCGCCTCCGCCGGTGGGCCGGGCCCGCTGTCGTCCCGGGAGCTGCAGGTCGCCGCGCTGATCGCCGAAGGGCTCAGCAACCGCCAGATCGCCGGCCGCCTGCACCTGTCCGAGCGGACCGTGGAGAACCACATCTCACACATCCTCGACAAGCTCGGCGTCGGCAACCGCACCCTCATCGCGTCCTGGCACCGGCGGACCGGGGCATGACCGGCCAGCCGTGAGCGGTCAGTACGGCACGCCGATCTTCCGCCACCGCCGGCCGCCCGTCCCCGGCTCGGGCGGCGGGCCCGCGCGCCGGTCCCGGTAGACGACGTAGGGCCGCCACAGGTACCACAGCGGGTAGCTCCAGGCGTGGACGAGCCGGCTGAACGGCCACACCGCGAAGATCATCCAAGCGGCGGTGGCGTGTACCTGGTACATCACCGGTGCGTCGCCGATCGCCCGGTGGTCCGGGTCGCCGGCGAACAGGCTGCGGAACCACACCGACACGGTCGTCCGGTAGTCGTAGCCGCTCCCGAACTCCTGCACGCCGAGCGTCAGGTAGATGCCGAGCAGGCTGATGACGCCGAGCAGCACCAGCGCGAGGTAGTCGACGGCGCTCGTGGTCGCGCGGACGCGCGGCACCCCCATCCGGCGGAAGACCAGGATGCCCGCGCCGACCAGCACCCCGATCGCCGCGACGGACCCGGCGATGCCGGAGAACAGGGTGTACGCCCGTTCCGGGACGCCGAGCCACTCGGTGAACGACCGCGGGACCAGGATGCCGATGACGTGCCCGGCGATCGCCGCGAACGCCGAATAGTGGAACAGCGGCGCGCCCCACTTCAGCAGCCGGCGCTCCTGCAGCTGCGTCGACCGGCTCGTCCAGCCGAACTGGTCGTAGCGCCAGCGCCAGATGTGCCCGACGACGAACACGACCATCGCCGCGTAGGGCAGGATCACCCACCACCACAACTCGAAGCCGCTCACCGCCGTGCCCCCGTTCCGCTTCCGTCGAGGTATCCGGGCGGGGCGAACGGCTCCAGCCCCACCTCCTCCTCCGGTGGTCCCTTCTCCCAGGCCCGGCCGACCAGCGCCAGGTCCCGGCGGCCCAGCTTCGGCAGCCGCGCGCACACGGCCGCCACCACGTCCGCGTAGGGGGTCCCCGCGTCGGCGAGCGCGCGGCGCAGCAGCTCCAGGTCGGCGCGGTGCCCGCGCAGCAGCCTCTCCCCGCGCGGGGTGAGCGCCGCGAAGTCCAGGACGAGCGGCAGGTAGTCGGGCAGCTCGTCCTCCGACGGCTCGAACCCGGCCGCGCGGTACGCGGCCTTGAAGGTGAGCATCGCCATCCCGCGCTTGCGGGTGTCGCCGTACCGGTAGTACGTGAGGTACAGCGCGCAGCGGCGGCGCAGGTCGAACGTCTCGACGTAGTGCTGCGCGACCTCGGTCGGCGGGGTGGCGCGCAGCCAGCGCAGGAAGCGGGCGAAGCCGTCGCGGCTCGCGCGCGGCGCGGTCGCCGCCGCGGCGGCGTCGAGGTGGCCGAGCCCGTCGAACAGCGCGAGGGTCGGGTACTGCAGCAACACGGAGGCGAGCTTGTACGGGCCGACCCCGCCGCCGGCCCTGCTGTCGACCCCGCCGCCGGCCCGGGCGCGGCTCACGGCTCGCCCGCCTCGGGGAAGAGGTGCGGGGCGTCGCCGCGGCCGTTCCAGCCGAGCAGGTTGAAGTGCGTGCGGCCGTCGCCGGCGCGGAACGTGCTCCCGCCGCCGGAGGCGTTCGCGGACCTGCCCGGATGGAAGCTCTCGAAGCTCGGCGGGCCGTCCCCGCCCATGCCGGGGCCGCCCTCGCCGTCCAGGCTGCAGAACAGCTGCTCGTGCTGGGCCATCAGCCGGCCCGCGTCCTCCGCGTGCGCCTTCGGGACGACGTAGCGGTCCTCGTACTTGCCGATGGCGAGCAGCCGGTACAGGTCGTCGAGGTCGTCGGGGGTCGCGCCGACCGACGCGGGCAGGTCCTCGTCCAGGTCGAGGCCGAGCTGCCCCGCCCGCATGACGGCCCGGACCGCGGCCAGCTTCCGGAGCACGTCCCGGACCGTCTCCGCCTTCCCGGCGGTGAACAGGTTCGCCAGGTATTCGATGGGAATCCGCAGGTCGTCGATGGTGGCGAACACCTTGTCGGGGTCGCCGTGGTCGTAGCCGCCGGCGTGCGCGACGTCCGCGACCGGGGACAGCGGCGGGATGTACCAGACCATCGGCAGCGTCCGGTACTCCGGATGCAGCGGCAGCGCCACCCGGTGCCGGACGGCGAGCGCGTACACCGGCGACCGCCGCGCCGCGTCCACCCAGTCCGCCGGGATGCCCGCCCTCGCGGCCTCCGCCCGCACCTCCGGGTCGGACGGGTCGAGGAACACCGACAGCTGCGCCTCGTAAAGGTCCTGCTCATCGGGGGTCGCGGCGGCCTCGGTCACCCTGTCGGCGTCGTACAGGAACAGCCCGAGGTAGCGGAGGCGGCCCACGCACGTCTCCGAGCAGATCGTCGGCTGCCCCTCCTCGATGCGCGGGAAGCACAGCGTGCACTTCTCCGCCTTGCCGGTGCGGTGGTTGAAGTACACCTTCTTGTACGGGCAGCCCGACACGCAGAACCGCCAGCCCCGGCAGCGGTCCTGGTCGACCAGCACGATCCCGTCCTCGGACCGCTTGTACATCGCGCCGGACGGGCACG
The DNA here is from genome assembly GCF_008923365.1 of Actinomadura montaniterrae. Taxonomy (GTDB): domain Bacteria; phylum Actinomycetota; class Actinomycetes; order Streptosporangiales; family Streptosporangiaceae; genus Spirillospora; species Spirillospora montaniterrae. The sequence continues at coordinate 6,715 of NZ_WBMR01000006.1, read as the reverse complement.
ACGCGACGCACGACGGGTTCAGGCAGTGCTCGCAGATCCGCGGCAGGTAGAACATGAACACCTGCTCGAACTCCATCTTGACCCGGTCCTCCAGGCCCGCGAGGTTCGGGTCGGACGGCGCGGTCTCGGGCGCGCCCGCCAGGTCGTCGTCCCAGTTGCTGCCCCAGCGCGGGTCCATGTCCCGGCCGGTCAGCGCCGAGACCGAGTGGACGCTCGGGTTCCGCGTGCCGAGCGGCGCGTTCACCACCGTCTGGTAGTCGTAGGTCCACGGGTCGCCGTAGTCGTCGATCGACGGCAGGTTCGGGTTGTAGAAGATCGACAGCAACTTCAGCAGCCGCCCGCCCGCCTTCAACTGGAGGCGTCCCCTGCGGTCGAGCTTCCAGCCGCCGTTCCACCGGTCCTGGTCCTCGTACCGCTTCGGGTACCCGACGCCCGGCTTCGTCTCGACGTTGTTGAAGTACACGTACTCGGTGCCCGGACGGTTCGTCCACGTCTGCTTGCACGTCACCGAGCAGGTGTGGCAGCCGATGCACTTGTCGAGGTTCATCACCATCGCGACCTGCGCCATCGGCCTCATCAGAACCGCACCTCCTGGGACCGCTTGCGGATCACCGCGATCTCGTCGCGCTGGTTGCCGGTCGGGCCGTGGTAGTTGAACGCGTAGCTGAGCTGCGCGTAGCCGCCGATCATGTGGGTCGGCTTGATCACCAGGCGGGTCAGCGAGTTGTCGGAGCCGCCGTGCCAGCCGGAGATCTCCGACCGCGGCGTCATCAGGTGCCGGTCCTTGGCGTGGTACATGAAGACGGTGCCGCGCGGCATCCGGTGGGTGACCACGGCCCGGCAGGCCACCACCCCGTTGCGGTTGTACGCCTCGATCCAGTCGTTGTCCTTCACGTCGATCCGGGCGGCGTCCTGCGGGCTCATCCAGATCGTCGGGCCGCCGCGGAACAGCCGCAGCATGTGCAGGTTGTCCGCGTACTCCGAATGGATCGACCACTTCGAATGCGGCGTGAGGTACCGGACGGTGACCTCGGGACGCCCCTCCTCGCGCGCCCCCAGCTCCCCGGCGAAGTGGCGGACGTGGTTCAGCGGCGGGCGGTAGGCCGGCAGCGCCTCGCCGTACTCATGGATCCAGTCGTGGTCGAGGAAGAAGTGCATCCGGCCCGTCAGCGTGTGCCAGGGCCGTTTCCGCTCGACGTTCACCGTGAACGGCGAGTACCTGCGCCCGCCCGACTCGCTGCCGCTCCACTCCGGGCTGGTGATCACGGCGCGCGGCTGCGTCACGGTGTCGCCGAACGAGATGTGCTCCCCGGCCCGCTCCCCGGCGAGGTCCGCCAGCGGCATCCCGGTGCGTTTCTCCAGGTCCTTCCACGCCTGGACGGCGACGCGCCCGTTCGTCGTCCCGGACAGCGCGAGGATCGCCTCGGCCAGGTACACGTCACGGGACAGCGCGGGACGGCCGTCCGCCACCCCGCCGCGGACCGTGCCGTTGGACCTCCGCAGGTACTCGACGGCGTCCTCCGGCACCCACGTCATGCCCTTCACGGACGTGCCGAGCGAGTCGACCAGCGGGCCGAGCGCCGCCATCTTCTCCGCGACCGCCGTGAAGTCGCGCTCGATCGTCACCAGCTTCGGCATCGTCACGCCCGGGACGGGCGCGCACTCGCCCGCCTTCCAGTCCAGGACCCGGCCGCCCGGCTGCGCCAGCTCGTCCGGGGTGTCGTGCATCAACGGCACCGGCAGCACGTCGGTGCGGGTGCCGAGATGGTCTTTCGCGAGGCGGGAGAAGTCCTCGGCGATCAGCCGGAACGCGTCGAAGTCGGTGCGGGTCTCCCACGGCGGCGCGATCGCCGGATTGAACGAATGCACGAACGGATGCATGTCCGTGCTCGACAGGTCGTGCTTCTCGTACCAGGTCGCCGCCGGCAGCACGACGTCCGCGTAGGTACACGAACTCGTCATCCGGAAATCGATCGTGGTCAGCAGGTCGAGCTTGCCGCGCGGCGCCTCGTCCCGCCACGCCACCTCCGCCGGGCGCAGCTCCGGCGGCGACTCCTCCGCGCGGACGGCGTCGTCCGTCCCCAGCAGGTGCCGCATGAAGTACTCCATGCCCTTGCCCGACGAGCCCAGGACGTTCGCCCGCCAGATCGTCATCACCCGCGGCCAGTTCTCCGGCGCGTCCGGATCCTCGCCCGCGAACCGCAGCCGCCCCGCCTTCAACTCGTCCACGACGTGATCGGCCACCGGACGTCCCGCCGCCCTGGCCTCGTCGGCGAGATCGAGCGGGTTGCGGTCGAACCCGGGATGGCTCGGCGTCCAACCCAGGCGGGACGCCTGCGCGAGGCAGTCCGCGAACGTTCTGTTCCGGAACAGGCCCCGGCCGAGCGGCGTCGCCAACTCGCTGGGGCCGAACGTCTCGTACCGCCACTGATCGGTGTGCAGGTAGAAGAACGACGTGCCCGTCATGTGCCGGGTCGGACGCTGCCAGTCCAGCGCGAACGCCGTCTGCTGCCAGCCCGTCAGCGGACGCACCTTCTCCTGCCCGACGTAGTGCGCCCAGCCGCCGCCGTTCACACCCTGGCAGCCGCACAGCATCACCAGCGTCAGGAACGTCCGGTAGATCTCGTCGGAGTGGTACCAGTGGTTCGTCCCGCCGCCCATGCAGATCATCGACCGGCCGCGCGACACCTCCGCGTTCCGGGCGAACTCCCGCGCCACCCTGACCGCCGCCCCGGCCGGAACCGTGGTGATCTCCTCCTGCCAGGCGGGCGTGCCCGGCTGGGACGCGTCGCCGTAGCCATCCGGCCACTCCCCCGGCAGGCCGTCGCGGCGCACCGCGTACTGCGCCATCAGCAGATCGAGGACCGTCGTCACCAGCCGCCCGCCGACCCGCGCCACCGGCACCCCGCGCCGCACCACCGCGCCGCCCTCCGTCTCGCCGACGTCGAAACGCGGCAGATCGACCGGCCGCGTCTCCTCGTGCCGGCCGTACAGGGTGAGCAGCGGGTCGACGCCACCGAGATCGAGATTCCACCGGCCCATCCCCGACTCGGTGAAGCGGAACCCCAGCGACCCGTTCGGCGCCACCGGCTCACCTGTGGTCGAGTCCAGCAGCACCGGCTTGTGCGTCGCGCCCTCCCCCTCGTCGCCCAACTCGGCCGCCGTCAGGAACCGTCCCGGGACCACCGCGTCGCCGCGCTCCTCCAACGTCACCAGGAACGGCAGATCTGTGTAGGACTTGGTGTACTCCGCGAAATACGGCACCTGCCGGTCGCGGAAGAACTCGGTCAGCACCACATGGCCCATCGCCATTCCGAGCGCCCCGTCCGTGCCCGGCGCCGCCGCCAGCCAGTCGTCGGCGAACTTCGTGTGGTCGGAGAAGTCCGGCGACACCACCACGACCTTCTGACCCCGGTACCGCGCCTCCGTCATGAAATGCGCGTCCGGCGTCCTCGTGATCGGCAGATTCGTGCCCCAGACGATCAGATACGACGAATTCCACCAGTCGCCCGACTCCGGGACGTCCGTCTGGTCCCCGAACACCTGCGGCGACGCGATCGGCAGATCCGCGTACCAGTCGTAGAACGACAGGATCGTCCCGCCGATCATCGACAGGAAACGGGTGCCCGCCGCGTACGACACCATCGACATCGCCGGGATCGGCGAGAAGCCGACCACCCGGTCCGGGCCGTACTCCTTCACCGTGTGGACGTGCGCGGCCGCGATCAGCTCCGTGACCTCCGCCCACGTCGACCGCACGAACCCGCCCTTGCCGCGCGCCCCCTTGTAGAGCGCCGACCGCGCCGGATCGCCCGTGATCTCCGCCCACGCCGCCACCGGATCCCCGAGCCGCCGCCTGGTCTCCCGCCACATCTCCAACAGCGGCCCGCGCACGTACGGATACCGGACGCGCGACGGCGAATACGTGTACCAGGAGAACGACGCGCCGCGCGGGCAGCCCCGCGGCTCGTACTCCGGAGAGTCCGGGCCGACCGACGGATAATCGGTCTGCTGCGTCTCCCACGTGATGATGCCGTCCTTGACGTACACCTTCCACGAGCACGATCCCGTGCAATTCACGCCATGAGTCGAACGGACCTCCCGGTCGTGACGCCACCGCTCCCGATAGAATTCTTCGGCGTTCCGTCCGCCGCGCCGATGCAGCCGCCGATAATCGCCGGACGGTTTCCCCGGGACGAAGAACTGCGCCTGGCGCAGCACCTTCTCGATCGGCTCACCACCGGCCAGCAACGGCGCCATCGTGCCGCTGTGTGGGGCCGCACTGGTCTTTGTCACGCTGGTCTTTGTCGCGCGGGTCTTTGGGGTCGCACTGCTCTGCGGGTTCGTGTCGTCCGACCCCAGCGGCCCGGTTGCCGATGCCATGCGTTCCCCTCGTCCCCCGAGACCGATGCCGCAGCCGCACGCCACCCACACCCCAGACGCGCGCATACGGCCGGGTAGCTACCCGGCTCGAGAACGCTCAACCAACCCGCCTACAGCCGACGAAACCGCAGGCAAGAGCGCACACAGGCAAGAGCCCAGGCAGGCAAGACAGCACATGGCGCGAGAGGTCGCGTGCAGGAGACGGAGGCTCGGGCGAACGGCGCTCGAAGTGAGGGAAACGCTTCGTGAAGTTGCTGCCCCCAAGGTGAGGGAGGTACGGGGCGGGGTTGTGGCGTCAGGACGACGTCGGCGTGAGCTCGCTTGGCCCGAGAACGACTGGCCGATGAGGCGGCGTACGGAGGCGCGCGCGGAGGGGCGTACGGATGGGCAGGGCGCGAAAGTCTTGAAGAAGATGCGAGAAGGGCATAAGGAGGGCTCGTTTATCGAAGAAAGGGTGTTCGGGTGGTGGGGTGGCGCTTGCGTACGGGGCCGCCCCTCCAAAGTCAAGGGCGCCTTCGGCGTCGCTACGCGATGGACTTCGTCCACCCTTGACTTTGGAGCCTCTGCGGCCCCTAGGCAGGTGATGGGGGCAGGCTCCGCCTGCCCCGC
>NZ_WBMR01000006.1:0-1713 GCF_008923365.1 Actinomadura montaniterrae | reverse complement strand
CCCCCCCCCCCCCCCCCCCCGGCCCCCCCCCCCCCCCCCCCCCCCTCCGTAAGGAACGAAACTCCCCAGCGCGCAACACCAAGATCAGCGAGAAGCCGCCAGGCCCGACAGCCCTTTCCCACCCAAAAAATACCGGAAGGAATGTGACTCGAACGGCCTTGAATGGCCTCGAACGTCAGTCACACAGGGTACTATTTACCTATGCAATCAGTGACGGTCGAGCTTGAGGCCGCGTCCACCATGGAATTGGTGAACGCGCTCTCCGCCATCGCCACTGAACTCGCCACCAGAGACGCCCCCGAGTCGGCGGCCGCCTGCCTCGAACTCACTGAAACCCTCGCGGCCGCAGCAGATATGCAGGAAAGCGCGCTGGCTGGATTCATCGGCCGAGTCGACGCCACCGGAGAGCAACAGCGGTGGGGATATCCCTCCACCCAGGCGTGGCTGCGATCGCGGCTGGGCATGCGCGACAACCGCGCCAAGGAGCGCCTCACCCTCGCCCGGCAGCGGCACCGCCTGCCTCAGGTCTGCGCCCAGCTCGCCTCCGGTGACCTGTCCTTCGGCTACGCCACCACCGTCGCCGACTCGGTCGCCCGCCTGGACGACACCGACTGCACAGAGGCCGAGACGACCCTTCTCGGCTTCGTTGATCAGGGCTTTTCGGCCGGGAAGGTCGCTGCGTTCGGGCGCCGGATCCGCGACCTCATCGCTGAGCGTGACGACACCGAGGCCGCCCCGGATGAGGACACCAAGCGCGGCTATGACAAGTCGTGGCTGACGACGACGCGTTCGTTGGACGGCGGCCGGTATGTGAAGGGCTGGTTGAACCCCGAAGACGCCGCCATCTTCGACGGCACCCTCGCGCCGCTGGCCAAGCCGGCCGGACCCGACGACCACCGCGACGTCTCCGAACGCACCGCCGCCGCCCTGTCCAGCGTGCTGTCGGGCGGTCACAAGGCCACCAAGGTCACCGTCATCTGCGACCTGGAGACACTGACCGGCGGCAACGCCCCGGCCCGCCTCACCGACGGCACCCCGATCCCCGCCCCGCAGGCGCGCCGCATCGCCCTCGCGGCCGGGGTATCGCCGCTGCTGCTCGGGCGCGGGAACACTCCGCTGTACCTGGGCCACCGGGAACGCTTCGCCTCCGCAGCCCAACGCCAAGTCCTCGAAACCCTCTACCCCACCTGCGCGGTACGAGAGTGCGAGACCCCGGGCACACTCTGCGAAGTCGACCACGTCAACGGATGGGCACTCGGACACTCACCCACCGACATCGACCAACTCGCCCTCACCTGCGGATGGCACAACCGGTTCAAACACACCCGCCCCGACCAGATCCACATCACCAAAGATCAAGACGGGCGATACGTCTACCGGCTGCTACCACCACCAGACGCCCGAGGGTCAACCGGACCACCCGGCGGCAACGGCCCACCCGATTCCGCCCTCGACTGGGCCGCATAACCACCCCACCAGCATGACCGCCGAGTCCGCCCGGATCCCCTCGGATCGCGGGCGGCCTCGGCATGCCCACACCCACTCCATCGCGGCCAGCACCGCAGCCGCCACCGCAGCACCCCCCGCAGCACCCCCGTAGCCGCAGCCGCAGCAGCCGAATGATCGGCCGGAACGCGGCACGGCCGTTGGCTCCTTGGGTGTCTTCGCCCCTTACGGAGGGGGGTGGTGGGGTGGCGCGACCCGGGGGCGGGG
>NZ_WBMR01000059.1 GCF_008923365.1 Actinomadura montaniterrae | reverse complement strand
GCGGCCGCCGCGCTGGCGCTGGCGCCCGCCCTCGCGCCCGTCCCGGCCCTCGCGGCCGCCGTCCCGGCCGGACTCGCGGCCGCCCTGGGCCTCGCCGTCCTCGGAGCCGCCGCCCTGGGCCGCGGCGGGCTCCCGGTTCTGCCGGTCGTTCTGCCGGTCGCCCCGGCCCTCGGACGCCCCCCGGTCCTGCTTGTCCGCCGTGCGCGCGCTCTGCCGTCCGCCCTGCCGCTCGGCCTTCTCGGGCCGGCCGTCCTGCTTGTCGGCCTGCCGGTCGGCGGCGGGCTGCTCCGGCGCGGTCTCGGGGATCGCGACCTGCTCGGACGTCTCGCGCTTCGCCGCGGCGCGGGTGCGGCGCGGGCGCTCGGCCTTGGCCGTCTCGGCCTTGCCGACGTCCTGCGCGGCCTTGCCCGCGTCGGCCGCGCCGGCCCCGGCGGCGGCCTTGGCAGCGGCTCCCTGCTCGCCCGCCGAGCCCTGCCCCTGGCCGCCGCCCTGCTTCTCCTGGATGGCCGCGATGAGCTGGCTCTTGCGCATCCCGGTCACGCCGGTGATGCCGAGGCTGGACGCGAGCGCCTTGAGCTCGGGCAGCACCATGGCGGACAGGCCCGTGCCGCTCCGGCGGCGCCGGGGGGCGGCGGGCTCCGCGCCGTTCTGGGCGGCGTCGGCCGCGGGTGCCGTGCTGGATGCGTCCGTAAGGAGTTCGCTGGATTCGCTCACTAAGGGTCCTTCCCAGGGAGCGGGCGTCGGCCGGCGTTCGGCCAGTCAACCCGGTAATACGGCCCGGCGGGGGCGCCGAGTCGGGCTCCGCTGATCACGATGGGGCCGGGATCGGCGATTTTCTGGGCACAGCCAGATGGTGGACGGGACGGTTCGCTCGCACGTGTCCCCGCTACCGCCACGTCCGTAGTTTCGCTGGAATGCCTGACAACGGGATGTCACGGTGTCGGGGAGCCTGGTACGCGGGACCGCCACGGCCGGAGGGCCGGGCAGGTGACGCGCGGCTGACGAGCACGCTGCCCCGAACGGGGCATCTGGTGCGGCAATCAGCCTAACATCACCAGGGCACACTGCTATTCCCCAGAGGTCGATGTCTTCGCATTTTACCTAGGTGGATCCTGCGGGGACCCGCACCGGCCGGAGCGCCGCGGCGGCCCGGGCCGCGGGCCGGCCCGTCCGGGCGCCGCGTCAGGTCCGGCGGCCGGGTTCACCGGGCACGACGCATGCGCCGCGGGTCGCGACGTCCAACGGGTGTTCGTGCCACCCATTACCCACTCGCGAAGCCATCGAATCAACTCGTGATGCGTTTGTGAAGGCCAGGACAGTGGGTCCTGCCCCCGAAATCACCGCGGGCACTCCGGCGGAACGCAGCCGTTCGACGAGTTCCGCCGACTCCGGCATCGCGGGGGCGCGGTAATTCTGGTGCAGCCGGTCCTCCGTCGCGTCCAGCAGCACCCCGTCGCCGAGGCCGCCGGTGAGCGCCGCGACGAGCAGCGCGGCGCGTCCGGCGTTGGCCGCGGCGTCGCCGTGCGGGACGGTCCCGGGCAGCAGCCCGCGCGCCCGCTCGGTCGCCAGCCGCTGTTCGGGAACGAACGCCACGACCTGCCTGACCTGCGGTTCCAGCCGGACGAGCCGGGCGCCGGACGGGGTCGTCCAGGCGATGGTGAGGCCGCCGGCGAGGCACGGCGCGACGTTGTCGGGATGGCCCTCGATGTCGGTGGCGAGGCGCAGCGCGGCGTCGTCGTCCATGAGGTCGCCGTGCGGGTGCAGCGCGCGCGCCGCGACGATCCCCGCGACGATGGCCGCGGACGACGAGCCGAGCCCCCGGCTGTGCGGGATGCGGTTGCGGCACCGCAGCCGGATGCCCTTCGGCTGGCCGGACGGTTGGCCGGGTCCGGCCGCGGCGAGTTCGTCCAGCGCGTCGAAGGCCCGGCGCAGCACCTTCACGATCAGGTGCCGCTCGCCGCGGTCGGCGACCTCGGCGCCCTCGCCGTCCACCTCGATGGACACCCCGTCGCCGGTCAGCGCCACCTCGACGTCGTCGTACAGCGACAGCGCGAGGCCGAGCGAGTCGAAGCCCGGCCCCAGGTTCGCGCTCGTCGCCGGCGTCCGCACCAGGACGGACCGTTCCGGCGCCCCCATCAGGTGAGGCCGAGCGCGGAGGCCGCCTCGTGGGCGTCGACGCGGACGACGGTCGGCGCCGGCGCGCCGGAGATCGCCCAGTCGGGGTCCTTGAGGCCGTTGCCGGTCACCGTGCAGACGACCTTCGAGCCGGGCTTCACCACGCCCCGCTCGGCGGCCTGGAGCAGGCCCGCGACGCTCGCCGCGGACGCCGGCTCCACGAACACGCCCTCTTCCCGGGCGAGCAGCCGGTAGGCGGCCAGGATCTGCCGGTCGGTGACGGAGTCGATCGCGCCGCCGGACTCGTCGCGCGCGGCGATCGCGAGGTCCCAGGACGCGGGGTTGCCGATCCGGATCGCGGTCGCGATCGTCTGCGGCTTCAGTACCGGCTCGCCCTTGACGAACGGCGCCGCGCCGCTGGCCTGGAAGCCCAGCATCCGGGGCGTCTGCGCCGCGACCTTGTCGGCGGCGTACTCCTTGTAGCCCATCCAGTACGCGGAGATGTTGCCGGCGTTGCCGACGGGCAGGCAATGCACGTCGGGGGCGTCGCCGAGCGCGTCCACGATCTCGAACGCGGCGGTCTTCTGCCCCTGAAGCCGGTACTTGTTGACGGAGTTGACCAGCGCGACCGGATAGTCGACGGACAGCTTGCGGGCCAGTTCCAGGCAGTCGTCGAAGTTGCCGTCCACCTGCAGCAGCCGCGCGCCGTGCACCAGCGCCTGCGCCAGCTTCCCCATCGCGATCTTGCCGTTGGGGACGAGCACCGCGCACGTCATCCCGGCCCGCACCGCGTATGCGGCGGCCGACGCGGACGTGTTGCCGGTCGAGGCGCAGATGACCGCCTTGGCGCCGTCCTCGGCCGCCTTGCTGATCGCCATCGTCATCCCGCGGTCCTTGAACGACCCCGTCGGGTTGAGGCCCTCGACCTTCAGGTGCACCTCGCAGCCGGTCAGCTGGGAGAGCCGGACGGCCGGCACCAGCGGCGTGCCGCCCTCCAGCAGCGTCACCACGGGCGTCGCGTCCGTCACCGGCAACCGGTCGCGGTATTCCTCGATGAGGCCGCGCCACACGCGGGCGTTCCCGTTCACGTCAGTGTCTCCTTGGCTGACCTGCGAATGTGGACCCGGATTCTACCGGGATCTCACTCCTCGCCCTCGACGCGCATGACGCTCGCGACCTCGCGGACGCTGTCCAGCCCCCGCAGTCCCTCGACGACCGCCGACAGCGCCGCGTCCGGCGCCCGGTGCGTCACCACCACGAGCTGCGCCTCCTCGCCCAGCCCCACCTGCCGGACGGCCTGGATCGACACCTCGTGCCGCGCGAACTCCGCGGCGACGGCGGCGAGCACGCCCGCCTCGTCCGTCACGTCCAGGTGGATGTAGTAGCGGGTGACGGTCTCGCCCATCGGCAGCACCGGCAGCTTCGCGTACGTCACCTCGACCGGGCCCGGGGTGCCGCCGACCACGTTGCGCGCCACCGCGACCAGGTCGCCGAGCACCGCAGACGCCGTCGGGGCGCCGCCCGCGCCCGCGCCGTAGAACATCAGCGACCCCGCCGACTCCGCCTCCACGAACACCGCGTTGTACGCCTCGCGGACGCTCGCCAGCGGATGCGACCGCGGGATCATCGCCGGGTACACGCGCACGGACACCCCGCGCCCGTTCCGGCCGTCCTGCGCGCCGCCGTCCGAGGGGACGCGCTCGCAGATCGCGAGGAGCTTCACCACGCAGTCCATGCCCTTGGCGCCCGCCACGTCCGCCGCGGACACCTCGGTGATGCCCTCCCGGTGCACGTCCGCCGCGGTCACCGGGGTGTGGAACGCCAGCTGCGCGAGGATCGCCGCCTTCGCCGCCGCGTCGAAGCCCTCGACGTCCGCGGTCGGGTCCGCCTCCGCGTACCCGAGCGCCTGCGCCTCCTCCAGCGCCTCGTTGAACCCGGCGCCGTTGGAGTCCATCTGGTCGAGGATGTAGTTCGTGGTGCCGTTGACGATGCCGAGCACCCGGTGCACGTGGTCGCCGACCAGCGACTCCCGCAGCGGCCGCAGCAGCGGGATCGCGCCCGCCACCGACGCCTCGTAGTACAGGTCCGCGCCGTACTCGCGGGCCGCCGCGAACAGCGTCGCCCCGTCCTCGGCCAGCAGCGCCTTGTTCGCGGTGACGACCGACTTGCCGGTCTTCATCGCCTCCAGCATCAGCGTCCGGGCCGGCTCGATCCCGCCGATCACCTCGACGACGATGTCCACGTCGTCCCGCGTGACCAGGCCCTGCGCGTCCGTCGTGACCAGCGCCGGGTCGACGCCCGCGCGGACCCGCTCGGGCCGCCGCACCGCGACCCCGGCCAGCTCCAGCGGCGTCCCCACCCGCGCCGCGAGATCGTCGGCCTGCTCGCGCAGCAGCCGGACGACCTCGCTGCCGACGACGCCGCATCCCAGCAGCGCGACCCGCAGCGGGCCACGTTCGGGTTTCACGCTCGGACCTCCGCATCCGCATCCAGCCGCAGCAGGTCCTCGGCGGTCTCCCGGCGGACGATCACGCGCGACCTGCCGTCCTTCACCGCCACCACGGCGGGCTTCGGGACGTGGTTGTAGTTACTGGCCATCGATCGACAGTACGCACCGGTCGCGGCCACCGCCACCAGGTCCCCCGCCGCAATATCTTCGGGGAACCACAGGTCCCGCACGACGATGTCGCCGCTTTCGCAGTGCTTGCCGACAAGCCTACTGAGCATGGGGGATGCGTCGGACGACCGGCTCGCGAGCGCGCCGGTGTACTCCGCGCCGTACAGCGCGGTCCGCAGGTTGTCGCTCATCCCGCCGTCCACCGACACGTACGTCCGCAGGCCCTCGACGTCCTTCACCGTGCCGACCTCGTACAGCGTCACGCCGCCCGGGCCGATGATCGCCCGGCCCGGCTCCACCGTCAGCCGCGGCATCGCCAGCCCGTACGCCCGGCACTCGTGCGCGACGATCTCCCGGAGGCCGTCCGCCATCGACTTCGGGTCGTGCGGCTCCTCCCCCGGCAGGTACGCGATCCCGTACCCGCCGCCGAGGTCCAGCTCCGGCAGCTCGACGCCGTGCTCGTCGCGGATCGCCACCAGCAGCTCCGCCAGCCGGTGCGCCGCCACCTCGAACCCGTCCACGTCGAAGATCTGCGACCCGATGTGGCTGTGCAGGCCCACGAGCTCCAGCTGCTTGAGCGCCAGCACCCGCCTCACGGCCTCGAGCGCCGCCCCCGAGCTCCTGGAGAACCCGAACTTCTGGTCGTCGTGGGCGGTCGCGATGAACTCGTGCGTGTGCGCCTCGACGCCCGTCGTGACCCGCACCATCACCTTCGGCCGGACGCCCTTCTCCTGCGCCAGGTACCCCAGCCGGGCGATCTCCTCGAACGAGTCCACGACGATCCGGCCGACCCCGGCCTCCAGCGCCTTCTCCAGCTCCCAGGACGCCTTGTTGCTCCCGTGCAGCGTGATCCGCTCCGTCGGGAAGCCCGCCGCCAGCGCCACGGCCAGCTCGCCGCCGCTGCACACGTCCAGCCCGAGGCCCTCCTCGTTCAGCCACCGCGCCACCGCCGTGCACAGGAACGCCTTGCCCGCGTAATGCACGTCACCGTCGTGGAACGCCGCCGCGTACTCCCTCGCCCGGGACCGCACGTCCTCCTCGTCATAGACGTACAGGGGCGTGCCGTACTCCTTCGCCAGGTCCCGCACGTCGACGCCGCCGATCGTCAGCACGCCGTCCGCGCGGGTCGCGCCGCGCGGCCACACGTGCGGGTCCAGCGCGTTCAGGTCGTCCGCCGGCCCCGCCGGGTGGTCTTCGGGCAGGACGTCAGCGTGCCGGGGCCCGGCCGGGTGAACTCGACTCATATCCGCTCTCTAGGGGTCTCACCGATCATCTTCAGGCCGTTGCCGAGGGCGATGCGCACGGCCCGCGCCAGCCCGGCGCGTCCCGCGTGCACCGCCCCGGGTTTCTCGTCCCCCAGGGGCACGGCCGGGCACCGCTCATGGACGTCGTGGTACGCCCCGGCGACCCTCTCCAAGCAGAACGCCAGCGGCCGGGCGTCGCCTTCCCGCTCCGCCTGCTTCGCTCGCCCGGGCACCTCGCCCAGCACACCCACCAGCCGCAGCTCCGCGGGCTCCGGGCTTTGCAGTTCCCCGGTTCCCACCCCGAGATCCTGAGCCCACCGCCCCGTCCAGCAGGCCCGCGCATACGCGTACCGCACCGAGAACCCCGGGTTCTCGAAGGACCTGGGCCGGTCGTCCCACCCGAACCGCGGAACGCACGCGGTCCCGTAACCGGGATCCCGCAGGATGGCCTTCACCACGTCCGCCGCCGGCACCTCGACCCGCACGAACCCGCGCCCGGTGACCGACCCCCCGACCCGCTTCGCGATCGCCTCGGGCTCCAGCCCCAGCACCAGCGCCACGGGACTCTCGAAAACCCCCGCCCCGCACGCCAGAACGAGCACCTCATCGGGGACCTCGACGGCCGGGCCGCCCTCGGCGACGGCACCGCGCGCCGCCTCCACAAGGGCATCGCTCACCTCGGCCGGAGTCACCCTGGTGAGACTATCCGACCACTATCTGGACACCGCAGCGAGTTTCCGCACCGTCTGGATCAGCTGGTTCGGGTCGAACGGCTTCGTCACGTACGCGTCCACGCCGATCTCGTGCCCGCGCCGCACATCGTGCTCCTGCGCCCGCGCCGTGATCATCACGACCCTGATGTGCGCGGTCCCCGGGTCCTCCCGGAGCCGGACGGCCGTCACCCACCCGTCCAGCCGCGGCATCATCACGTCCAGCGTGATCACGTCCGGCCGCACCTCGGCCACCTTCTCCAGGCAGTCCTGGCCGTCCACCGCGGTCGCCACCTCGAACCCCTCGAGCTGCAGGTTCACGGCGATGAGCTGCCGGATCACCTCGTCGTCGTCGACGACCAGCACGCGTCCCAGAGGCTCGGTCACGGCCTCGAAGTTAGTCGACTCCACCCCCGAACGCACGGCGAACGTCCACGTACGCGCAAGCCCGCCAACCCTGGTAACCTTCCAACACGCGCCGCACCGCGACGCAAGGGCCCCCTTAGCTCAGGGGATAGAGCAACGGCCTCCGGAGCCGTGTGCGCAGGTTCGAATCCTGCAGGGGGCACCCGAAGATCACCAGCAGAAACCCGTTACGACCTGCAGAAACAGGCCGGACGGGTTTTTCCATTTGTGCAGCCCTATGCAACCGGCCGCCGCCAATGGCCGCCATCTGTGGGCTCACTGTGAAACAGACATCCCGGCGCCCCACGATCGAGGCCGCCGATGACGCGCACCAGGGCGCCCCGCGGCCACGTCCAGATCCCGCGCTCCCTCATCTACTCCCCCGACCACAGCGCCCTGGCCGTTTGGACGTGGGCGATGTACGAGACCCTCATGCCCCACGGCCTGGACGGCGGCCGCGCCCCCGCCATCGCCCGCCGCCGCTTCCTAGCCGAACGAGCAGGCACCTCCACTACCGCCCTAGACGACGCCCGCCGCCAACTCCTGGCCCCAACCGCGGACGGCCCTTACCTCTCGCGCTCCACACCCCGAGGCGCCAAACGCAGCGTCCTACACGCCGCCCTACGCCGCCCCCGCGAGACCGGCGACCGCTACGCCCCCGTCCCCGCCTGGACCCTCGACATGGTCTGGGCCGGACGCCGCCGCCCCGCCGGCACCGTCTCAGCCGAAGCATGGCGCCTCTACACAGCCGCGGTAGACCGCGCTCACCGCAACGGCAAGCCCCACCCCTTCGACGCCACCATGGCCCGCCTCGCCGCAGCCCTGAACACCTCCCAGGCAACCGCCAGGCGCCGCCTAGCCGAGTTGGAGACGGCCGGCCTCATCGAGGCAACCGCTCGCCCAGGAGGCTGGCTGTCCATCCGTGTCGTCATAGAGGAAGAGGACGCGACTAAGACCGCCGAGCACTACGCCACCCACGGCCGCCGCCGCACGGACCCCCACAGCAACCCCGCTCATATAGCGGCAGTCACCCCGAGCAGGACGCGGCACACACCCCTCGCAGCAACCGGCACTCCACAGGAGACACCCCATACCTATGCACCCCCTGAGGAGCCACCGTCGCTTCCCGCCGAAGGCGCCTACAGCAACCAGAGCGCGCGAACGCGAGAAGCCGGCAAAGCCGGGGAGTCCGAGCACCATCGCCGAAACCGCCCAGCCCGCCGAACGCCGACCCGCGTCCCCCAAGCCGCCATCGACCTCTACCGAACGCTCCCGCCCGAGCTAACCCGCCACATCCCGGAACACGGCTCCCAGCGCGTCCTGAGGGCCCTCACCGCCGAGCTGCAGCACCGCACCCCAGCTGAACTGGCCGACCGCATCACCCGGAACTGGGACCACTGGCGCTACCGCATCACCGACACCGACCCCATCCGCGACGCCGTAGCAGTAGCCACCCGCCTCGTCCGCCGAGGCCGGCACTGCCCGGACGTCCGCTGCGAAGACGGCCACCAACTAGACCGAGACACCTCCTGCAATGCCTGCGTACTAATCGGGGACCATCTCACCAAAGCCAAGTCACTTCTGGCGGCAGGAAGTCTCTCACAGAGCCCAGCAGCCGAACCCGCTTCTGGAAAAGGGCAGTACGGCGTCTTTGCAGCCCATCCCACTAAACCAAACCGCGTAGACGGCAAACCATACGCCGCCCTCGCACGTCGACTGCTCGCGGCTCGTACTCCAGAAGAACGGAATGCGATTCTGTGCCAGATGCCGCAGGTGACCAGTTAAGGATTGAAGTCGTCGGCCCCAACATGCTCCGGCAGCCCATCCTCGCCGCGAGGTTGGAGAGTCACCTTGAGTTGATGGGTCTGCTGATCGGTAGCGGCAGAACTCGCATTTGCCCCCAGTACCCACACCTTAATTCCAGCGCTCGCCTTTCCTTCATTGATCAAAGCAACCGTGAACTGGATTTCGACAGGCCCCACCTCGAATGGCATGGCACTACCAGCACCAAGCTCTTTCGCGCGCACGAGTTCAGCACGTACGGCGGCGATTGCCTCCGCTAGACCTGTCCAAGGTCGGTCCATCTCTTCTCCTCCAGAGAGTCTCACTACTTATACCTCCTCAGCCAAGTGATCTGGTCTCAGCATTCAGACGCTCAAGCCGATCCCGCATATCCAGAACATCCCTAGCGAGCTCAGCCAGCGTTGCATTTATGTCCTCTAGAGTTGCTGGGCTTCTTTGAAAAGCTCGAACTGCACCGTGCATCTCGTCCAGATAGTTAAGAGCCGATTCCGCTGCCCGACTAGCGCGCCTCGTGCGAGATACCGCTATTTCGTAATACTCGGTATCGAGGTCGCGATGGCGCCGAAGACCCCCCGAGGCCAAATCAATTGCTTCGTTAGCGCTAATTAGCTCACGCTTAATCCTTTTAAACTTCCCAAGCAGTTCCGGAATTACATCCATTGCTAGATTGATGCCGCCAGTAAGTTCGGGCGCGACTCCGGACAAGAGGTCCGCCAAATGAGCTACACGCTCGGAAGCTCGTTGCATTCGAGATTCGGGCACATCAGCAAATGCTTGAGTATAACTCCGCCAGAGAGATCGTTGCTGGTCAACAGAACGTGACTTGCCGCTCAATACGTCGATCATGCCTTTCTGAGCGTTGTTTCCTTTCGAAGCAACGCCCTTAAGGAGTTCAGCGATCGGCCGGGGGTTGGGCGCAGCAGCCCCGATCCCAGCAAGCAGGTCGAAGGAAACTCTGTGACGATGCTGGATGACGATTTGCTTAACAAGTCGCCATATTAACTCATCGTGAGGTGCTGCCCTACATAGCATCGTTAGGGCGTTGACCATTTGATGCTCGCGAACAAATGGGAGATGCTCGACGAGCAGCTTGCCATTGTGATGAATACGTTGCACGACCAAATATTCTGCAAGCGAACTAGGGTCAATAGGCTCCCAGTATGAGTTTGAATCTCTGCGAAGAATATCGGTGATCAGTTCGCGACAAGCGACTCGAATTTCTTCGCTGCTAAGAGAAGTCGAGAAGCGTCGAATAATTTCATCTGCATCCTGCCAATCAGCGGCACCGTACAGACAACCGGCAGATACCACATCTAGAAGCATCTCGCCCCTACCGAATCTGAGTCCATGACCGGCTGCGATGTGATGCCAATATCGGACTTCATGCTGCAGCAACTGGTCGATTACGGGATTGCCGCCCATCCTTTCGTCATTGGCAGCATTCAGCAGAGCATTCAGAGCGCTTAACTGAATCTCCATAGCCGAGGAGTCTTTGTCAAATGTCACTGCCGACATGTCGACCGAGTTAGCAACCTCGGCCCAGTCGCGAGTGGCACTGGCATTCAGACTCGGCAAACTGGAGACGAATGCCTTGATAGCTTCACTAAACAGCATCGACCAGTCCCGCGAGGAGCCTCGAATGGGTTCAAGCTTGTGGTCCTCGGCATCCTGGAACGCGTCTTCTAAATCGCTATCAGCATGGCGCACCGCATCCCACCACGGGCCAGCGCTACGCGCGAGAAGTAAAAGTTTTGATGGAATTTCACTGCGGCGCATTTGCTGGGCGAGTTGCTGTATATGCCCTGGCTTGCTTTCCGCGTAGTCAATCACCAGCAGCGTCGGTCGGGCAAGGTAAGCAAGACGGTCCAGTGCATCCCGAACATCAGCAGCGATCGGATCAAAATTGGCAACGAATCCCGCCGCCCAGCCGTGGCGACTAAGTTCACGAACAATTTGCCGGGCAAGCCGAGTCTTTCCTTGCCCCCCGGTGCCATGCAAAAGAAGAGTCCCGAAGCCCGAACGGTCCGTCCACCTGATTAGCTTCGGGAATATTTCGTTCCTGCCTCTGAAATTTACAATCTCAGAACTTGCACGCACCAGGGCGGCAATCGATGTAGGTCGTCTACTCGGCGTGAGAGACGACGTCAACGCACAAATGTCAGCAGGCTCAGCTACGATTTCAATTCCGCTATGTCTTTGTACGACTTGACGAAAACCTGGATCGTAGACGAAATCTACGATCGGACGCACAACCAGACGAGCGGCCTGTCCTGCTGCTTTGGAAACCAAGGCAACGAGTTTTCCGTGAGCAAAGACCGGCCCACCTGACATGCCAGGCCAAAGTCGCTCTTTATTCTTCCATATTTCGGTATCTATGCTGACATGCAACTCCCCTTTCATCATTCCCGTGAGCGGATTAATGTAGCCATGCGCCTGCTCGTACTCGCGTCTTGATGTATCAGCGCTAGCAAGGAAGTCGGGAAACCCGTGCGCTTCAACTGGAATTTTCCCGGCTCTTGAGCACAAGACGCCCCAACTTGTATTTGGGACCTCTGGCAGGCTTTCTGAAACATCAACAGCAAATAAGGCGGCGTCCACTTCATTGGAAACCCAGACCCGCCGACAGTTGACAATTCCCTGCTTCGGAATCTCAATAGTCCCTACAGCGTCAGCGACATGAGCAGCTGTGAGTACAAGGGCGTTGGATATCCTGAAGCCTGTACCTGTCCTGCGTGAGCGAACAATAACCGTCCGCCCATACCCCGCTACCAAGCTCTTTCTCCTAAGCCACTTGCCCCGACAAGCACAAGTGATTCATGGAAGCTCGGTAGGGTCTGGCCGGCTTCTGAAGGTTGGTGGGTACCGGCAACCTTCTCCTGGGACTTCACGCCATCAGGCATACCCTGCAACCACGATGAAAGTAAGACAGTGGCCGAATCAGGACTCAAAGACGTGCCTGTTCCTACAGGTTGATCAGGCTGATGCCGTCGTGCTCTCGAAGAGCTGGTTTCGGATCGTCGCGGTAGGCGTCGAGGATGCGGTGGGCGAAGACCTCGTTCGTCAGGGTGGCTATCTCGTCTGCGGAGGCCCAGCGGAACGCGTCTGCTTCGGGGTTCGTCGTCAGGGTGCCGCCTCGAAGACGGCAGCGAAAGGCGAGGGCCACGATGCCGCAGGCCATGTTCTTGTAGATCCCCGTGAGCGCTTCTGGCTCGACGTCGAGGCCGGTCTCCTCTTTGACCTCGCGGCGCACACCGTCGGCGAAGGTCTCTTCGAGTTCGAGGACTCCGCCTGGCGGTTCCCAGCGGCCGTTCTCTGGACGTCGGATGAGGAGAGCCCTGCCCTGATCGTCGATGACGATGCCGGCGACCGCGACTGAATGCCGTGGAAGAGCGGTCATTGCTCGTCAGCCCAGGCCTGGTGCTCGTGTGGGAAGACGATGATCGCGGCTGCCTTGTCGTCGTGTGTCTTTGGGCGTGGCCAGCGCTGGCGGTCCTTGTCGGTGGCCTCGGCGTCATGGATGGCGGCCAGGAGCGCCTGCAATCCGTCGCTCAGGGCGAGGGTGAGGGCAGCCGGCCACGATGGGGGAACGCCGTAGTCCTCGACACCACAGCTGACGCCATCGGTCATGGCTGCCACAGCGTGGATGCTGTCGACCGGCCATCGGCGGAGGATGGCGTGGTGGCCGGCCTCGGGCGTCGCCTCTGCTATCCAGTAGCCACCGTCGCGGTTCATGCGGGCCAGCTTCGCGGGCCGGGTCGCGCGGATGAGGTCGTCGAGCGTGTTCAGGCCCTCGGTGGTCTGGCGAGCTTCGCGGCGCAGTTCGGCGACGACAGTCTCGTGTCGTCCATCGCGAAGGACGTCCACGCTGCCATCTCGGCTGAACACGACGATCGGGCTGTCTCCGAGGACGAGGCCGTCGATGTGGTAGTCATCCCATCTGATGATCGCCACTGTGCTGGCCGGCGACTCGCCAGGTACGAGCGAGTGCTTTGCTGAGACGTGATCGATAGCGGTCGCGAGTACATCGGGCAGGTCTGCGGAGGGATCGCTGTCCAAGAGGTCGAGGATGCGCTGCCCGAGGGCGTCGGGGTACCAGCCGTCTCTAGGTCCTTCTGGCCGTAGCGGGCTGACTCCGTCGAGGACGACCACAGCGTTAGGCCGGGCGAAGACACGATCCTCCGAGCAGCCATCATCGCCGGGTCGTTCCGCGGTGCAGACGCGTACCGGCAACATCACGCCTCAGCGCCTGTCCAGGCGTGACGCACCATGCGCGTTCTCCCAACCGTCAGTCGTTCACGGGCATGTCGTAGCAGAAGACGTATCGGTCACCGGCGAGGATGCCTTGCAGTACCTCAATCGGCTTGTCTCCTGAGAACGAGACCCTATGCAGTTCAGCGACTGGTGTCCCCGGCTCAAGCCGAAGCGCGCGAACTTCGTCGGGGGTCGGCATCCTGATCGCGACCTCCTCGCGAACACGCGTCAGCGGGTAGCCGAGTTCCTCGAGGACTCGGTAGCCGCCTCCTGGCCCAGTGTTCTCCTCGGTGATGCGCGTGCCTTTCACCAGGTCCAGGAGGTAGTAGCTGTCTGCTAGCTGTGATGGGTTGTCGTCGATCCAGAACCGCCGGCGCCTCACGAACAGGGGGGCGCCAGGGTCGACCTCGTACCAGGTAGCGATCCAGTCTGGAGCGGGCACTTCGGCTAGTGCCAAGACCTCCTGACGCCACTTGAGGCCGAGTTCTTCCACCTCGGCCTGGAGCGGGGCCTTGCCTTGGACACGGCGCCAGCGCGCGTAGCGATCCGAACCGACCCGGAGCACTGGCGGACGTTCGCGAACGAACACCCCGCGCCCAGGCATGCCGACGACCAAGCCCTCACCTTTCAGGAGAGAGACGGCTTGCCTCGCGGTCTGTGGCGACGTGCCGTAACGCTCGACGAGCTCGCGTTCAGACGGCAGCCGAGCCCCCGGGGCCAGGCCCCCATCACGGATCTCTTCACGCAGGTCATCCGCAATCTGGCGCGAGGGTGACCGGGGGTCCGTCGGGTCGATCATCTCTCCATCCTACGCAACCTCACTAGCGAGGTTGTTGACCCGAATGCCGAGGCCGGGTTACCGTGCCGCCATGCTCACCACCTCACTAGTGAGGTACCGGTCTGAGGTAGCTGCCTCGGGTCGGCGCTCGTGGGGCGTTCGTCTGGTTTTCGTCTTGGAGGTCGTCGTGAAGGCGAAGGACATCGAGCCGGGCGAGATGTACGCCCTCAAGCCATGGCACCGACCGGACCAGCCGCTTCGCGCTGTGCGAGCGATCCGAGCCGATGGGCCGTCACTCGTCTACGAGGGGCCCGGCGGAGAGGAATGGACCGGCGCGCTCTCACGAGTCGTCGGTCCTTGGCGTCCACACGCTGAGGCGCGAGAGGCCGCTCGCCGAGCGGTTGAGCGCCTGGCCAAGGCTTTGGAGCTTCGTTGGCCGAGCCAGCGCGGCTACAACGCGTACGCCGTAGAGCACGGCTACACGGACTTTCGCATCCAGGTGTTGTGCACGGCCCAGCAGGCCGACTGCCTCGCTGGCTCGATCAGTGCACCACCGACCACTGCAGATGAGAGCGGCTCCGGTGCTGGCACACCAGAGCCGCCGATCGGGTCGAACTGAGCCCCTAGCGAGAGGAGATCGACCCATGCCAACCGTAGCCAAGCCTTTCGAGCCCGAGCGACTGCTGACGTCCGCCGAGGTCGCCGCAGCGTTCCGCGTCGACCCGAAGACGGTCACGCGTTGGGCCCAAGCGGGCAAGCTGCGTTCCTTCAAGACCCTGGGTGGTCACCGGCGCTTCCGCGAGTCGGAGGTCCGGGCGCTTCTGGCCGATGAGTCGGCCGAGGTGGGAGGTGGTCAGCGGTGACCGGCTCCCCCGCCCCGTTCTGGGTCGATGAGGTGTACGACCGGGACTACGCCAGCGACGGCGTCTCCCGGTTCGGCGCGTACGTCCGGGACCAGCTGAGCGGCACGTTCGCCGAGTGCTGGGACGGTACCTGGGACGAGCCGTCGACCAAGCTGGCCGAGTTCGCCTCGGCGGCCTGGCGGACGGCGACCGGGCCCGTGATGGCGCCCGGCTATGTCCGCTACAACTCGCGGGTTCTGGGCGCGAGCGTTGAGCGGAGCCAGTGGGACGGGTCGCTGCTCGCGGTCGTGAGCTTGGTGGCGCCTTGGCCGACGGCGCTGGCCCGCTCGTTCGACTGGCAGCGTGGCCGGCACTGGCGCGACTGGCCGACGGAGTTCCGAGGCGAGGGATACGACTTCGTCGCTCCGTCCGAGCAGGACGTGGCCGAGTACCCGTTCCTTCAGGCGAGCATCACCCTGACCTTCTCCCTGCCGGTCGCCGGGTTGCCGGCGGCGCCGGAGGGTCCGAAGGACGACGTCGAGCAGCTCGCCCGTGAGGCGGTTGCGGGCCTGGTCGTCGAGCTGAAAGCGACGGTCGGACCGGTCTTGGACCTCCTGGAAGGGAGGCGTCCGCGATGACGACCAGGGCCGCCAAGCTCAAGGCCGCTGCGGACGCCGCCGCGGAGGTCCGCGCCTACCAGACCGATCCGGATGTGGTCGCGCTCCGCGTGGAGCGCGTGCGCGGCTGGGTGGACCGGCTGATCTGGACCGGGATGGTGCTGGGCCTGCTGTTCACCATGGCCAACGTCGCGCACTTCGCCGCTGGCGACGCCCGGATCGGGTCGCTGGTGTGGACGACCGCGTGGCTGCTGGACCCGATGGTCAGCCTGGTGCTGATCGGCGTGCTGATGGGTGAGCAGATCATCAACCGGCATGGTCTGGACGCCGGCGGATGGGTCCGCACTACCAAGTGGGTGGCGCTGGGCTGCACGTACGCGATGAACACCTGGCAGGCGTGGGCGTCGCTGCACCCGTCGGCGATCCTGCTGCACTCGGTGCCTCCGGCGATCGTGTTCTGCGCGGCCGAGGCCGTGGTGACGATCCGCCAGCGGATCACCGAGTCGGTGAACGTCGCGCACCGCCAGGCCGTCGACCGTGCGGCGGCACTGCGCGCGACCGAGGCTGCCGGCGAGACGCCGGGCGCTGCGATGGTCCGCGCCAACGGTGCGACCGCTCGCATGGACGAGGTCGCGCACGACGCTTCCCCGGCCCGCACGCTGGAAGCTGCGCGTTCCGCAGTGCGGTCCGCACGCGAGTCCGCAGGGTCGTCCGCACGCGGAGGCCAGCGTGTCCGCACGGCGCCGCGCACCTCGTCCCGTACGGGGACTCGTGCGGACGGTGCCGTGGTGGTCGACCGTGACGCCATCGTGGCGGAACTGGCCGCGGAGATCCTCACCGCAGGTGAGGCCGGGGCCAAGTGGTCGCCGGACTATCCGGCGCTGATGGAGCGCACCGGGCGCAAACGGCGCTGGTGTGAGGGTGTGGTGAGCGACGCCCGCACGGCTGCGCTCCGCAGCAGCGCCGACGACG
The DNA here is from genome assembly GCF_008923365.1 of Actinomadura montaniterrae. Classification (GTDB taxonomy): domain Bacteria; phylum Actinomycetota; class Actinomycetes; order Streptosporangiales; family Streptosporangiaceae; genus Spirillospora; species Spirillospora montaniterrae. Next base: position 31,377 of record NZ_WBMR01000059.1, on the reverse strand, counting down.
CGGCGGACCGTGCGGACGACGCCTCGCGCAACGTCCCGCACGAGGACCCGCGTACTGAGTCCGCAGACACCGTCGACGTCGCTCCGCACGGGTCCGGCCCCGAGTATCCGCAGAGTCAGCGTGCGGACCGTGCCGACGCCTCGGTCGCGGGTCCGGATGATGCGCCTGCGGACGCGGTGCCCGGCTGGCCGTCCGGCGAGCTGGTCCTGACTGGTGCGGACGGGGGTGAGCGGTGATGGCTACGGCGCTGCACACGCCCCGTACCGAGGCTGCGCTGAGGCAGGAGTACGACCTGCTGAGCGCCGAGTACGCCGAGCTGCTCGCGCACGTCCGGGCGGCCGTGGCCGCCGACCGTGACGGCGAGCTGAACCCGATCGTGCACCTGGCCGGCTTCTTGGAGGAGCGCGGTCAACTCCCGCCCGCCGGGATGCCGGCCTCGCGTCTGGTGGCCGAGGCATTCGCCCGCACCGCCGAAACCGATCGGCAGTTCGGGGGTGCGTCGTGACGGACTACTTCGACTGGCAGGCCGCGTTGTCGGACGACCAGGCGCACGTCTTCGCGCACGGCGCCGAGTGCGCCCTAGCCGATGCCGCCCGCGACATGGACGCCATGTCGCCGAACGACCACGCCTTGGTCGGGATCGGGTTCGCCCTGCTGGCGGTCCGGTCGCAGCTCGCGCAGACCGGCGGGGACGTCGCCGACCAGCTCAGCTCCATTGCCGACGACGTCCGCGACCTGGCCGACGCCGTGGTTGCCGTGCGGCGGCCCTGGTGGGCTCGCTCTTGGCGGTGGCTGAGCAGCCGTGTCGCGAGGCTCGTCCGGGGCGCTGAGCGCAGTTCGGAGGAGGAGCCTGACGAGGGCCTGGCCGACGTCGACGCGGCGGCCGAGCCGGGCGTGGCGACGGTGACGCCGCTGCGCAGGACGGGGGTGCGGCCGTGATCTCCGTCAAGCACTTCGAGACGGCCTTCGCCGGTGACGACCTGCGCACCGTGGCGGAGGCGCGCCGCTGGGCCCGCAATGTCCTGACCGGCGCCCGGGTCCCTGACGAGCTGTTGTGCGATGCGCTGACCTGCGTGTCCGAGCTGGCCACCAACGCCGCGCGGCACACCGCGTCCGGCCAGCCGGGTGGCAAGTACCGGGTGGTCCTGGAGGTGCTCGGCCAGGCGCGGGCGCACGTCGAGGTGGTCGACCAGGGCGGCGAGCACGCCCCCGACATCCAGCTCGGTGGCGCCGAGTCGGGCCGCGGGCTGTGGATCTGCGCGACGCTCGGCGTCCTGCAGCACGCCGCGACCAAGGGCGGGCGCCGAGTGTGGGTCGACCTGCCCCACCCGGCGCCGTCCGCCGTGACGCCCGATCCCGTTGCGCACTCCGCCGATGGGAGTGAGCGGTGATGTTGGCCCGCGAGCGCGGTCGCGGCTGCTGGCACCGGTGTGCGGTTACTGGTCCGCGGACGCCGGCGCGTGCAGGAACACGGAGCACGTGCGCCCGTACATGGTCGGTCCGCGCTGCCGCGACCACACACCCGCTGCGCTCGCGGGCCGCCCAGAGCCGGACGAGCTACTGCAGCACGCGGCGCCTGTCGTGCCCGCTGTGCACCCCCACCCCGCGACTTGATCTTTCCTTCCTGCTGGCCTTCGAGGAGGTCACCCCCATGTTCACCATTCCGGCGCTCCCGGCCGTACGGGCTTGGAGGGAGCGCGCCGAAGCTCGTGACCGCTACGCCGACCTGACCACATGGCTCCACGAGGTCATCGACGACCTCTACGTCCTGACCGACCACGACAAGCGGGCCGAGGCTCTTGACCTGGCTGGCGAGATCGCCACCGAGCTGGCCGAGCTGCACACCGCCGCCTGGGGCGAGGAAGCCGATGAAGCTGGGCGGCCGATGCGGGCGTCGCTGGCCGGCCAGGCGGCCCTGCTGCACCAGGTCGCCGACACCGAACGCGCGGTCATCAACGCCATCACCTGGCCGATTCGCGCCCTCGAACCCGAAGGCGACCACGCCGCCGAGCTGCGCGTCTGGACCCAGCTCGCGCATACCGCCGATCCCACCACTCGAGCCGCCTGCCTGCGAGGACTTCACCTCCTGGTCGGGCAGCACGTCGGCGGGCGCGCCGCAGCGATCCTGGCCGTGCTCGCCGAGATCGACGAGCACCGCGCCGCCCACGGGCACACCCACCCCGCGGCTCCGAGGCCGCCGCACTGGTACCGGTGGAGCCGCCCCCTGATCACCACCGTGTTCGGCCTGCTGGGCCTCGCCGCGGTCGTTCCGGGCCTGGACGCCACCACGCGCCTGACGGTGCTGCTGGCGATCCCCGCGGGCGTATACGCGGCCCAGTTCATCTTCTTCCGCGCCCAGGACCGGCGGAAGGCGGACCGGTGAGCGGGCGGGGCGGGCGACCGGGGCCATTGTCGCGGGCGGCGCTGGTTTTCGTGGTCGTGTTCGTGACGGTGTGGGCGGCGCTGACCTGCTGGACGGCAATGTACGGCAACGCCGTGTGCATGGTCGCGGCGTTGGCGGCTTGGTGGTCCGCGTACCGCTACCTGCGCCCTTTTGTGCGGCGGGGGCGGCGATGAACGGCACCACCGCCCCCGGCCCTCAGGCGGCCGCCGGCGGCGGGTTGTCCACCCACTTCCGGGTGCTGCCGCCGCACGAGCCGGGCGTGTGGGAGCGCCTGGCGCCGGTTCTGCGTGGCGTGCTGGCCGTCCTGGTCCTGCTGGCGACCGCGCTGGACGCGCTGGTCTCGGCATGGGTGGGTGCTCCGCCGCTGGCGCCGCGGCTGCGCAAGGTCGGCCGGGTGCTGGGAGATGAGTTCCGGGCGGGCCGCGCGGGCGCGGTCGACGCCGAGGTCATCGAGGACGACGTCCGGGAGCGCCCGGCGTCTTCGGGCAGGAGGAGCGCCTGATGGCACACCGCAAGATCAGTGAGCTGGCCAATGTCGAGTTCGACGGGCGCCTGGGCGAGGCGTTCCAGAGCTACGGCAAGGAGCTGGAGGCGCTGGCCAATCGGTGGAAGTTCGAGCTGGGCGCGGCCGCGACCGACTCGCGGGCGGCGATGGAGGGCCTCAAGGGGCATCTGCTGCTGTTCGGGCTGGACTCGCGGATCCGGGCCCGCCGGGTCGCCAAGCGGCTGCAGCGGGCGCAGGACCTGGCTGCTGGCCTTGCCGAGCAGGGCGAGAAGTTCCACCGCGCCTACCGCCGCCAGTTCTCCGAGGCCGCGCACCGTGAGGACGTCGAGAAGGCCATCGAGGACGCCGAAAGACACGCTGAGGCGGCCGAAGAGTGACGCTCCCCGGGGCGGGCCGTGCACTGCGGCCCGCTCCGGGAGGTCCCGCACTACGCATCCGTATTTGAGGAGGTCAGTCATGGGGAGCGGCGAGCAGATGATCGACCGGCTCGGCGACATCGAGTTCCGCGGCAAGGTCGGCAAGCACATCGCCGAGTACGCGAAGGCGACCCAGCGGTTCGGCCATGACCTGGCCTACGAGCTGGACAACGCCGCCACCGCCGCCGAGGCGGCGATGAAGGAGCTGGACGGGCATCCGCTGCTGTTCGGCGTCGACGTGAAGATCCGTGCCGGACGCGTCGCGGGCAAGCTGCGCAAGGCCCGCGAGCTGGCGCTGGCGATCAGCGCCGAGTCGGTGAAGTTCCACGTCCAGTACCGCCAGGAGTTCCTGCAGATCGGCAGGGGCGACGTCCGCGGCCGCGGCGGCCGCCGCTACACCGGAAGGGTTGATCTGTGATGGCCCGCAAGACCCAGACGCTGCAGCTCGCCCAGGACGCGACCATGGAACGCATCGCGGTGTCGGCGGTGTCGAAGGTGGGCGTGCTGGTTCCGCCGTGGGCGCTGCTGCTCCTGCTCACCGGCGCGGCGGCCATCGCGCACGCCGCTTGGGGTGCGCCGCCGGCGGTGACGTGGGCGACGATGGCCGGCACCCTGTCCACCGTCACTCTCACCGGACTGACCTGGGCCGTCTCCCACCAGCGCAACCTGCTGGGCCGCACCCATTCCACCCTGACGACCTTCGGGGCCGGTCTGTGGTTCACCGTCGCCACCATCACCGGCATCACCCAGCAGGTCACGTTGATGCTGCTGGCGTTCGGCGGTGCGACGTTGGCGATCGGCTGGAACATCCGCGCCGTCATCCGCCAGACGCCGTCCGAGGGCGCGCACGGCGGTGACCCGCTCGCGACGCTGTTCGACCGGGCCAAGGAGTCGTTCGGGCTCAAGGGCGCCACCGTCCGCACCACCGAGGTCACCGAGCACAAGGTCAAGGGCAAGATGGCGCTGCCCGCCGGCGAGAAGACCGCCGAGGACGCCATCAAGAACACCGACCACATGGAGTCCGGCATGAAGCTTCCGCCCGGCACCGTGATCGTCGCTGCGGACGAGGACGACGCCTCGCAGGCGCACATCACCTTCTCCGACCCGCGCCGGATCAAGCAGCCGATCGCCTGGCCCGGACCGTCCCGTCCCGGGGCGTCGGTGGCCGAGCCGCTGCGGATCGGCGTCTACCAGGACGGCGACTACGTCGAGCACCGCTTCACCGGCCATCACCTACAGGTCAACGGCCGCACCGGGTCGGGGAAGTCGATCGGCGGGGCGTGGAACTACGTCGCCGAGATCATCACCCGCCGCGACGCGGCGGTGTTCTGCATCGACGTCTCCAAGGACGACCAGACCATGGGGCCGCTGCGTCCCGCGCTGCACCGGTTCGAGACGACCAAGGCCGGCGCCGTCGACCTGATCCGCAAGATGCACGCCGAGATCCCCGAGCGGACCAAGTGGCTGGCCGCCCGCGGCTACCAGGCGTGGGAGCCCGGCTGCGGGCTGACCTACTGGTACCTGCACATCGAAGAGGTCGCCAAGCTGTTCAACGAGCTGTCCGGGGAGGACTCCGACAAGCTCGAAGAGATCGTCAAGGAGATCCGCTCGGCAGGCGGCTCGCTGTTCCTGAGTCTGCAGCGCGCCGACTACACCCAGATCCCGACGCTGGTCCGCTCGCAGATGGCCAAGATGTGCTTCGGGCTGTCGGACCCCGAGGACGTCAAATATGGCGTCTCGGCGCGTCAGCGCAAGGCCGGCGTGCACCCGCACGAGTGGGAGGACTTCTACCCCGGCATGGCCTACCTGGACGCCAAGTCGATCCGGCCCACCCACTACGCCATGCCGCTGCGGACCTTCTCCTGGGGCCGCACCAACAACCAAGCCAACGCCGCCATGCGCGCGCACGCCGCCGCTTACCCCGCGAGCGACCGGGTCGGAGACGAGTTCACCCAGCGCCTGACCGACCTCGCCATCCCGGCGCCTCCGCGTCCCGAGGCGATTCCGATGCCCGCCGCCGGCACCGTGGCCACCAGCGGGACCGGCCGCTGGGCCAACGCCCAGTGGGACGAGGACGAGGGCCAGGCCGCCGAGCTGGACCCCCGCACCGGCGACCAGGACGACCGCCCCACCGCCGCACGCGGCGGCCCCGGCGAGATGCTCGGCGACGCCGCCGAGCTGCTCATCGCCTCCCAGCACGCCTCAGCGGCCATGCTGCAACGCAAGCTCCGTCTCCCCCACGCCGAGTGCCTGCGCCTCCTTGAGGCGCTGGAACGCAAGGGCGTCATCGGGCCCCGGGACGGCGTCGAAGGGGCTGAGAACGGCGCTCCGGGCCGCTGGCAGGTCCTGGTGTCTCCCAACGACGCCAAGGCCGCTCAGGCTCTGGTGGAGGAGATCCGCCGTGAGGGCGACGTCGTCGCCGAGTACCTGCGCACCGACGACCCGGACCCGGCCGTGACCGCCGGGCCCAGCGACCCGATCGACCTGACGCCCGAGGAAGCCGACCGCTTCGAGACGCCCGACGACGGCCAGGACCAGCGGCAGATGCCGCCGGAAGAGGCGTTCGGGCTGGTCTGCGACTGGATCCGGCATCGCCACACCATCGGCAAGCCGACCTTCACCGCCGGCGAGGACGAGCTGCACACCATCCGCACCACGGCCGGACGCAAGCGGCCCTGGATCTACAAGGCCCTCAAGCGCCTGGTCGACGACGGCGTCCTCACCAAGGACGAGTCCGGGTCGACCACCACGTTCACGGTCGTCGACCTCACGCCCCTGGACGGGCCCGGCCTCGGCCGCGCCGCATGACGCTCGCGCGCGGGCGCCGGCACGCACGCGTCACGGGCCTGCCTGGGCGTCTCGCGCGCGTACGGCTGCGCGTGGGAGCACGCACGCCCGCGCGGATGATCTTGTCACGCGCGTGTCACGCACACCTGTCACGCGGGTGTCACGGGCTCGCTGTCACGGCGTCACAGCGCCTCTGACCTGTAACTCCCTCCCCCAGCCCCCGCCCGTGACAGCCAGCCGCTGTCACGGCACCGGACTTCAGAAGGGATCACCTCTCGTGCCTCACCCTGACGCTCAACCCGCCGGCGAGAAAGTGCCGGCCAACCTGACCGACCTCGCCGCCGTGGTCGCCGAGAACATCCGGCAGCACTTCCCGGCCGAGGAGGAGCGGCACCGCCAGGTCCTCGCGCTCGCCGAGGAGGTCGGCGAGTTCGTCGGTGCCTACCGCCGCTGGGCCGGGATGGCTCGCCGCACCGGCGACTTCAGCGACATCCAAGAGGAGCTGGCGGACGTCGTCATCACCGCCTACGTCACCGCGCACGTCCTGGACATCGACCTGGAGACTGCCTGGCGCGCCAAGGCCCAGCGCGTCCTGACCCGCGGCTGGCGAGACCAGCCGGACGGAACCACGCCATGAAGGTCCGGCTGATGGGCCTGCCAGACGAAGTCGACCAAGCCACGGCCCGCCTCAAGCAGGTCTTCGACGTTATCGACGTCTCGGCACACCGTCCCCTGCGCGGCCAGAGCCGCCAGGTCTTCGTCTACCTCGAGATCCGCCTCTAACAGGCGGTCCCGGCGCCAACACCGCCAAGCATCCGCGCCGGGACCGCGTGCCCCTAGCGAAAGGAGCACCTCCACCATGGCACGCCGCATGAGCCCGGGCTGGCTGACAGTCCAGGAAATTCTCGACGACCTTGGCATCCCGCGCCGGACCTGGCAGAAATGGCGGGAACTCGGCCGGACGCCCAAGTGCAAGCGCCTCCCTAACGGCGAGTTGCGCATCCGCCGCTCGGACTACGACGCCTGGCTCGACTCGCTGGAAGAGGTCGGCACCAGGTGAACAGCAGCTACGACGTCCGGATCTACAAGCTGCAGTACCGAGCCGGACGGCCACGGCCCTACGGCGTGCGTTGGAAGGTCGCGGGCAAGCCGTTCTCGAAGTGGTTCGGCACCGAAGGCTTGGCCGACAGCGAGCGCTCCGAACTCATCCAGGCCGCCCGCCGCGGCGAGGGCTTCGACACCAAGACGGGCTGGCCTCAGTCCAAGCTCCGCTCGCTGCGCAACATCTCCTGGTTCCAGCACGCCACCGAGTACATCGACAAGAAGTGGCCCGCCGCGTCCGCCAACCATCGCATCTCCATGGTCGAGACCCTGGTGACGGTGACCACCGCACTGGTGGCCGGCAAGCGCGGCGAGCCCGATGCCGAGACGCTCCGGGCGGCGCTGCGTCGATGGGCCTTCAACCCGAAGCAGCGGCCCCTCCCCCGACCACCAGAGGTCGAAGCGGCCCTGGCATGGATCACCAAGGCATCGCCGTCCATCTCCACATTCGCGGATCCGGCGGTGTTGCGCGACGTCCTGGACGCGTGCGCGACCAACCTCGACGGCACCCCGTCCGCGCCGTCCTACCTGAGCCGCCGGCGACGCGTGCTGTCGAACGTCCTGAAGTACGCCGTGGTCCAGAAGCGGCTGGCAGCCAACCCGCTCAACGACCCCGACCTTCACTGGGACCCGCCCGTCCGGGACAGCGTCGTCGACGAGGTCGACCCGCGAGTGGTCGGCAGCCCAGCGCAGATGCGCGAGATGCTCACTGCGGTCAGCTACGTCGGCCGCACCCAGGGTCCGCGGTTCGTCGCGTTCTTCGGTTGCATGTACTACGGCATGCTCCGCCCGGCCGAGGCCACCAGCCTGTGCCAGAAGGACTGCCATCTGCCGTCCAGCGGCTGGGGCAAGCTCATCCTGGCCCACAGCAAGCCCGCCGCCGGCAAGGCCTGGACGGACAGCGGCCAGGTGCACGAGGACCGCGGCCTCAAGGGCCGCGCCCGCCGCGAAGTCCGCGTAGTGCCCATCCCGCCCGAGCTGGTCGAGCTGCTTCGCGAGCACATCCGCCGGTTCGGCGTCGCGCCGGACGGTCGGCTCTTCCGCTCCGTCAACGGCGGGATCATCCACCCCTCGACGTACTGGCGCGTCTGGCAGCGCGCCCGCGCGATCGGCCTGGACCCCGACGAGCAGAAGTCACCGGTCCTGGGCCGCCCGTACGACCTCCGCCACGGTGGCGTGTCCTGGCGCCTGTACGCAGGCGTCCCAGCCCCTCAGGTCGCCGAGTGGGCGGGCCACAGCCTCGAAGTGCTTCAGAAGATCTACGCCAAGGTCGTCGCCGGCTTCGACGACGTCTGGTTCCAGCGCATGGACGACGTCCTGGACGGCCACCCCACCTCCACCGACGAAGGGAAGAACCAGTGATCGCCGGGCGACCGTCGACACGGGCTGAGGGACCAATCGTGAAACAAATCGGTACCATGAGCAGTGTTCCTGCTGGTCAGAGGCTTGTTCGCGCGACCTCTCCGGAGCCGTGTGCGCAGGTTCGAATCCTGCAGGGGGCACCCAGAAACGATCAGCCAAAACCCCGGTTGACCAGGCATGACGCCGGTCTCCGGGGTTTCGCGTATGCGCAGCCGTGTGCCGGCGGAAGCCACCGTTCGTCGCCGTCTACGGAACATGCGTGAAACAGGATCGAGGCCATCCGCCCAGGTCACCCAAGCAATCAGCGAGATGCTCGCGACCAAGCGCCTGTCAAGGGTCGGCGGGGCGAAGCGGTCCGGCAAGTGGGGAAGATCAGGATGGTGCGATGTCACCCGAACTGGACCTTGGCCACCGCCGTGCTGAGCCGCGTCATTCCAGGCTCGACCGGCTTCACGCCAGATCAGATACCCGGCCTGTCCGTGAACCGATGGCGGAACTTCCCGATCGACGACCGCGATCCGGACGAGGTCACCACCGCGTTCCTGGAGTACTGCCGGCCTCGCGTGACCGGCCTCCTGATCATCGTCACCGAGGGCAGCTTCAGCACCGGCGCGGGCCCCTTCTTCGTGGCCGACGAGTACTTGGACGAGTTCGCAGCGACCTACCCCGACCTGATCGGTGAGCCGCTCGTAGCCGGCGACACCGTCGTGGTCTCCACGGCAACGGGCCGAGTCATCGTCGTCCAACATGACGGCTGGATCGACATGCTTCGGGGGATCGTGCCTTTCGGCGGCGTCCATCCAGGTAACCCCCAGCGAAACAGCCCCAGTGCGGCACCGCCAAGAGCCGCATCACACGTCGCCGGTCTCGGGGCTCAACAGGAGATCGGACACGCGCCGAGGGCGAGCCGACTCGATGGACTTTAAGGCCTCCCGCAACCGCCACACGCCGCACCACAGCAGCGGCCACCACCGGAACGTGGACTCGCCGAACCACACCGTGACGCCCGGATAGCGCCGTTCGATCTCCACTCGCACCGCCCGGACGTCGAGAGCACGACCGTCCATCGCCGAGGTCATGACGTCGCCCCGCCCCATTCCGCCGACGCGGTTCGCCTTCCAGGAACTCCATGATCCGGCGGGTCGCCCCCTCGACGTCGGAGGACGGGTGGTTGCTGTCGACGCGTCGCAGGCCCTGCGCGTCTCGGCTGTCATGGGGTCGCGCCGCCGCCCGTGCTGTGCGAGACTCAGCCCGCGTCGAGCAGCCGGTAACGCCGGGTAAGGAAGAGAGGCTGCCTAGCACTGCCCGGGACCCTTTGAACTCGCCTAAGTTGCGCCAGCCAACGCCCCTGTACAGGGACGTTGCAAGTTGGCCTGGAAATGTGCGGGGCCTCCCCGACCCCGAGCTGTTGAGGATGGCGGCGGCCGGAAACCGTCTCGTCGCGTGGTGCCCGGTCCCCACGGCCACCTTGAACGTGTCGGCGTAGCCGCTGTTCTTCCCCTCAACGTCTTCCCGGCCCCGAGACCTGCACTTAACGGCGGACGGGTTCTGCCAAGGGGGCGAAGCCATCCCGAAGTGACGCCGAGGGGTGCCCATGACACGGGTCGCGGAGTTGCTGGAGCTCGTCGGCCTCGAGTCGGGCATGGCCGGCCGGTACCCGGACGAGTTCTCCGGCGGGCAGCGGCAGCGCATCGCGATCGCCCGCACGCTGGCCGTCGAGCCGCGGCTGGTCGTCTGCGACGAGGCGATCTCCGCGCTGGACGTCTCGCTGCAGCAGCAGATCGTCGACCTGCTGCTCGACCTGCAGCGACGGCTCGGGCTTGCGTACCTGTTCATCGCGCACGACCTGGCCGCCGTCCGGCGGATCTCGCACCGGATCGCGGTCATGTACCTCGGGCAGATCGTGCAACTCGGGCCAGCCGAGGAGGTCACCGCTGAACACGCCGCCCGCCTGCCGGTTCCGCGGCTGCTGCCCGATCGGCCAGGCCGTCCGTCCCGAGCGGACCGTCTGCGCGACCGAGGCGCCGCCGGTGCGGGAGATCGCGCCGGGACGGCACGTCGCCTGCCATTTCGCGGGCGAGCGCATCGACGCGGGCCCGCCGCTGGGCAGAGGATGGAGAAGTCGCTGTGAGCCCCGTCCCGGAAACCGGCTCGAAGGTCGTGGCGATCGTGCGCGGCCCGGACGACCGCCACCTTGTCCGGGCGGCGACCGTGCTGCGCGACGCGGGACTCCCGCTCGTCGAGCTGCCGCTCACCAACCCGGGCGCGCTGCGCGCCATCGAGCGGCTGGACGGGGTCGGCGCCGGAACGGTGCGGACCCTCCAGGACGCGAGGGACGCGGTCGGCGCGGGAGCCGCGTTCCTCGTCACGCCGGCCGTCGTGGCCGACGCCATCGCCTGCGGCGTCGAGCACGGCGTGCCGGTGTGCGCCGGCGCCCTCTCCCCCACCGAGGTGCTCGCCGCGCACGCCGCCGGTGAAGATCTTCCCGGCGGGGACGGTCGGGTCCGGCTACCTGGCGGCGCTGCGCCAGCCGTTCCCCGACATCGAGTTCGTCCCAACCGGCGGGGTCCACCTGGCGGCGGCCCGCGCGTTCCTCGCCGGCGGGGGCGGCGCCGGTCGGCGTCGGGTCGCCGCTTGCCGGCGACGCCCTGCACGAGCGCGCCCGCGTCTGGGCGGCGCTTTGATCCTCACCTACGGCGCGACGATGGCCGCGTTCCGGTCGGCGGACGCCGGCGCCGCTGCGGATGGGCGGGACCATGGCGGGGGCCGAGTCGACCGTCGCGATCGGCGCGTGCCGGCTGGGCGGCGCGGCCCGCTGGGTCGGCGTCGTCGGCGACGACGAGCTCGGCCGCCTCATCGCGATGCGGCTGCGCGCTGAGGGCGTCCTCACCGGCGGGATCGCCGTCGCCGCCGACGCCCCGACGAGCCTCATCCTCAAGGAGCGGCGCACCGCCGCCACGACCCGCGTCTCCTTCTACCGGCGGCACTGCGCGGGGGCGCTGCTGTCCCCCGAGCACGTGCGGGACGCGGCTGTCCTGCACGTCACCGGTATCACGCCCGCCCTCTCGCCGGCCTCGGGCCGCGCCAGGTCGTCGTCAAGCTCGGCGCCGAAGGAGCGCTCACCGTCCCGGAACCCCGGTCGGGGCGGGCGACGCGGGCGCTGACGGGTTCCTCACGGATCGTCAGGGCCATACGGCGGCCGGGGTCGTCCGGACGCCGGGCAGGCCTGCGGGAGCGGCCGAGGTCATAGTGGAGCGAAGGAAGCGGCCGATGGGGAGTTCTCGGTCGGCGCGGCGAGGATGCGGCCGTCGGACAGGTTGTAGAACCAGCCGTGGACGCGCAGGCGGCCATGAGCGAGGCCGCGTGCGACCTTGGGATAGCGGCGGAGCTTTTCCAGCTGCGCCAGGAGGTGGAGCTGCCCCGGATCGGCGGGGGCGGCCGCCGCGGCCTGCCGAGAGCGCTGGTTGGTGCGGGTGAGCCACCACCAGGTGGTGAACGCGCTGATCGAGAGGCCTCCGGGCCTGAGCGTGCGGACGGCGCCGCAGTCGGAGTGACCGCAGACCACGATGTCGGTGACGCCTAGGACGCCGACCGCGTACTCGATGGTGGCGGCTTCACCGGTGGGACGGCCGGGCCGGTACGGCGGGACGACGTTGCCGACGTTGCGCAGCTCGAAGAGCTGGCCCGGGCGGGCGCCGGTGAGGAAGGACGGGGAGACGCGGGCGTCGGAGCAGGCGATGAACAGCGCTTCGGGCCGTTGCGGCGCCGTGGCGTTCGTTCCGGTCCGGAGATGGGGATGCGGGCTGGTGGACGGGTGCGGGGTGATGGTGCGGGCATGCTGGATCAGCGACTCCATGGCGGGTCTCCCACGGTCGGTGGAATGAGGGGGTGATCGGCAAGACCGCGCCGCTCGCGCAGGGCGAGATCGCGGGCGGCCTGCCCGGGGCGCGTGACGTTCGATCAGAGTCGGAAGATCTGCAGCGACGACGGCGTCAAGGAGTACGCCGCCTGGCTTTCGGCACGCCATTTCCTCGACGGCGGACGACAGAGGCCAGGCCCGCGTTCCAGGCCTGTTCCGGATATGACGGCGCCGAGGTGGCAGCCCGCGACCGCTCTGGAGGCGGTCGGCGCCTCGCCGACGAGCCGCTGGCGCGGTGCGATGCCTCGCTCGCGTTGGCCGGCGGTGTACCAGCGAGGATGCGCGTCTTTCTCTCCGTGGGCGGCGGCGATCGCGTCCGCCACCAGAGAGACGACGGCGACGCCTCGTGAGAGCGTCTCCGCCTGTGCGCCCTGGCCGTGCTGTGCGCCTGCGAGCGGCAGGCGGGTGGTCTGGTGATGTCCGTCGGGATTTGCGGCGAGGTGTCCGGTCAGGAGCAGGGCGAGCACCAGCACCAGCAGGCGGGTCGTGCGGGTGAGGCGGGTCGCCATCCTGGTGTCCATCCGATCCTCGGAACCCTGGTACCAAGCCACCGAATATCACTGTGCGTAGCCAATCATAGCGTGCGCGTTACCAAACGTCACTGCCCTCATGGACAAGAGAGGCTCCGCGTCAGGGTGGGGATCATCACCGTCGCCGGGACGAGGTGCAGTGCGAGGAGGGCGGTGATGGTGGCGGTGTTCGCTCCGGCGAGGAAGGGCGCGATCATCGAGATCGCGGTCAACGACGCCGCCGTCCACGCGAAGCGGGTGGCGGGGCGGGCGCTCCAGCGAAGGAGGGCGGCGGCGATGCCGATGCCCACGACCGAGAAGAAGCCGGTCACCACGGCGAATCCGGGCAACGGGATCGGCTCGCCGCCGTCGGGGACCTCGAAGTCGACGCCGGCGGCCTGGGCGAGCGCAGCGGCGATCGTGGTGGCCGTCATCGCTGCGAGCGTGGCGGCCAAGCCGGTGCCGGCGAGCCTGCGGAGCGGGCGGGGGCGGCCGGTCTGGCCCGATGCCCGGCCTGCGGCGACTCCGGTGTCAGGCGTGCTGTTCATGTTCGTCCTCCATCAGTCGGTGGCCGGCGCAGGGGTGACGATGCGAGCGTCCGCAGCCGGACTACTCCGGCAGGCGCTCGGGGAGCGCGAGCTGCGGGAACCGGTCGGCGTGGAAGGTGGTGATCTCGGTGATCGCGCCGCCGGTGACGCGCAGGACGTCGATCGTCAGCGGCAGGTAGGCGCCCTCGGGCTTCCGCCATTGGTAGAAGGCGACGGCGGGTTGCCGGTTCACACGGGTGAGGACGGTGCGCAGGTGCTCCATGCCCTCGAAGCCGTCGTCGACCCAGCCGTTGACCACCGTGTCGCGGCCGACGTGCAGGCCGGGCGTGGGCGGCATCGAGAAGCGGACGTCCTCGCGCAGCAGCGCGGCGAGCGCCTCGACGTCCGTGGCCACGCTGGCGTCGGTGTAGCGGCGCACCACCTCGCGCGTCCCGGCGTCCTGCTCGCCGCCGGTCCAGTCCTGCCGCTCGGCGGGCAGGTGCTCCCGCATGCCGGCGCGGGCCCGCTGGAGCGCGCTGTTCACCGAGTTGACGGAGTCCCCGAGGAGGTCGGCGACGTCCTTGGCCGGCCAGCCGAGCACGTCCCGGAGGATCAGCACGGCCCGGGGGCGCGGCGCGAGGTGCTGGACGGCGACCAGGTACGCCAGCTCGATCGTCTCCCGCGCGACGGCGACGGCCTCCGGCTCGTCGGCGCCGCCGGCGGGCGGCTCGTCGAGCAGCCGGTCCGGGTAGGGCTGCAGCCACGGCACCTCGCCGCCGGTCGCGGGCTCCGGGCGGCGCTTGGCGAGCAGGTCCAGGCAGGCGTTGGTGGCGATCCGGTACAGCCAGGCCCGCAGCGTCGACCGGCCCCCGAAGGTCTCCCGCCGCCGCCAGGCGCGCAGGAAGGTCTCCTGCACGGTGTCCTCGGCGTCCTCGAACGACCCGAGCATCCGGTAGCAGTGCACGTGCAGCTCCCGCCGGTGCCGTTCCGCCAGCCCCGCGAACGCCGGCTCGTCGACCTCGCCCAGACCGTCCAGTCGCGTGTCCGCACCCATGGCGTCGTCCTTCCGCCTCGTCGTTTCCCGTCGTAGGTATGACGGGTGCGGGGCCGGTAACTCATCACTCGGGCCGGGGGCGGGCGCGAAGAAGGCGTCCCGACCTCCCCAGTAGACACTGGCGTCTTTTTGGCGAATAGTGCTCCCATGAAACGTGCCATCGCGGCCGTCACCGCCGCCGCCGTCCTCGCCTCCCTTCCCGCACCCGCCCTCGCGGCCGCCCCCGAACTGCGCACCGTCGCCCTGCCCTTCCTGTGGCCGACGGCCCGGCTCAACGACGTCACCGCCGACGGCGCGGGCGGTGTCTGGGTCGGCGGCGTGCAGGGCAGGTACTGCATCCGCTGGGGCGACCTCTGCCCCGTGTACAACGACGGGAACCCGGTCGTGCGGCGCCGGGTCGGCTCGTCCTGGAAGGAGTACCCGATCAACGGCTGGACGGGCCAGGGCGAGATCACGCGGATCGCCTCGGGCGCGGGCGAGACCTGGATCGCCGGTTCGAACTCGTACATGGCGCGCTTCGACGGCTCGGCGTTCCAGAAGGTCACCGGTCCGACCGGCTCGGTGTCGGTGCTCGCCACCGGTCCGGCGGGCACCTTCGTCAACGCCTGGGACCTGGAGTCCGGGGAGCGGGTGTTCAAGCGCACCGGCGACGGTTGGACGGTCGTCGACGTGCCCGGCGTCGACTACGTCGCCGACCTGCAGGCGCTCACCGCGACCGACGCGTGGGCGGTCGGGTACGAGAACGGCATCCAGCAGAAGCCCGCCGCCGCGCACTTCGACGGCACGGCCTGGAAGAACGTCCCGCTGTCCGCCGTCTCCGAGAACGACTGGTTCCGCAAGGTCGTCCCGGTCGCCCCGAACGACGTCTGGGGCATCACGGCGCAGCGTCTGGCGCACTGGAACGGAACCGCGTGGACCTGGATCGCACCCCCGGAGGGGCTCGGCGACCTCGTCGACCTGACCGTGGACGCGTCCGGGACCCCCTGGGTCGCGCCGGCGGAGTCCGCGCCGCCGGCGAAGCCCCCGTACCGCTACAGCGGCGGCAAGTGGGAGCAGGTGACGATCCCGTCCGGGGCCATGGTGAACGGCCTCGCCGCCGTACCCGGCGGCATCTGGGGAGTCGGCACGCAAGGAGACGGCCCGGCGGCCTTCAACGGTTCCTGACGCCCGGCCGAGCCGCGGCGGCCACGCGAGGCCGGACCCCGCGCGGACGAGGCGCGGGGGCCGGCGGCCCGTCCCGGAAAACGGAAGTCAGAAGCTTTTGACCTCGGTGATCGCGCCGCGCAGGGTGTCGAGGAACGCCCTGCCGTCCGCGTCGTCGCCCAGGCCGATGTAGAACGAGGCGGGCTCCGTCGTCCCCGTCCACAGCCCGGTCGCGCTGACGCCGGTGTCGATGGCCGAGGCCAGGCCCCGGCCGACGCTCACGTCCTCGAGGCGGATCGACCGGACGTGGACGCCCCGCTGCTCGCCGGCCACGGCCACGACCAGGTAGCGCGGCAGGATCAGCGCGACCGTGGTGTGCTCCTTGTCGGGGTCGCCGGACTTCGTCAGCCGCATGAGCAGGCCCGGGCGCTTGAGCCGCACGCTGCGCGTCGCGCAGCACCACCGCGCCGCGCCCAGCACGTCGCCGAGCTGGTGCGCCTCGGCGTGCGCGGCGATCGCGTCCCGCACCGCCGGATCGAGCGACCCGGCCTCGCACCGCCTGCTGGAACGTTCGTACAGCCGATCCATCCACGACCTCCCGAGATCGCCGCAAGCGTACGGTGGCGCGATCCGGAAACCGGCCCTCGACCTGCGGCGACCGGCGTCCACAAGTGGACGGAAGGCCCCCCGCCCGGGACGCCACCGAGCGCGTTCCGTGTCCCCGCTACGTAGGCGAATCCGTGGTCGCCACGCATGCGCGCAAGGCGGACCGGACGACAGGCTGTGAGCACCTGAACGACCGGCCCGCAGCGGCCCCCGACTCCAGGAGCGACCGTGACCGACACCGCCCCCACCGAGACCTCGAACGCACCGGACGGGAACGCCATGACCTCCCTCGGATCCGTCATCCTGGAAGTCGACGACCCCGCGGCCGCGAAGGCCTTCTACGAGGCCTTCGGGCTGGGCCCGTACGTGGACGTGCGCGCCTCGGACGCGCCGGCCGGCGGCTTCCGCGGGTTCGCGCTGTCCCTCGTGGTGTCCCAGCCCGGCAACGTCGACGCCTTCATGAACGCCGCCGTCGACGCCGGCGCCACGACGCTGAAGCCGGCCACGAAGAGCTTCTGGGGGTACGGCGGCATCGTCCGCGCCCCGGACGGGACGATCTGCAAGATCGCGTCCTCGAAGAAGAAGGACACCGGCCCCGCCGCCCGGGAGATCGACCAGGTCGCGCTCCTGCTGGGCGTCGCGGACGTCAAGGCGAGCAAGCGGTTCTACGTCGCGCGCGGCCTCGCGGTGGCGAAGAGCTTCGGCGGCAAGTACGTCGAGTTCGACACGCCCTCGTCGGCCGTCACGCTGGCGCTCTACCCGCGCCGCGCGCTCGCCAAGGACGCCGGCGTCCCCCAGGAGGGCACCGGATCGCACCGCATCGTGATCAGGGGCGACGCCGGCTCCTTCACCGACCCCGACGGCTTCGCCTGGGAGACCGCGTCCCGATGAGGGCCCGCGGGATCAGACGGCGCCGCCGTTGACGCGAATGTTCTCGCTGGTCAGGCGACGGGGTTGCCGCTGGCGGTGGACTCGGGGACGTCCTCGCGCACGTCCCAGTGCTCGACGATGAGCCCGCCGGCGATGCGGAACACGTCGACCACGGCGGTGCCGCGGGCGCCGGGCTCGGCGGTGAAGAGGCTGTGCGCGAACACCAGGTCGCCTTCGGCGGCCGTCCGGCGGACGTCGAAGCGCAGGCCGGGCAGTTGCCAGCGCAGGCCGTCGATGAAGTCGACGAGCGGCTTGCGCCCGTCCGGCAGGTGAGGGTTGTGCTGGACGAGGTCGTCGGCGAGGAACCGCCCGGACTCCTCGGTGCGGCCCTGGTTCCAGATGGTCTCGATGTAGTCGCGGATGAACTCGGACATGCGGCCGGCCTTTCAGTGCTGGGTGAGGAGCGGGCTCTCGGTGAGGGCCCGGACGGGCCGGGTGCGGCGCGCGGACGCCAGGTGGGCGGCCGCCGCCAGGGCGAGCGGGAGCAGGGCGAGGGCGGAGAGCGGGCGCGCGCCGAGGGCGGGCAGCAGGGCGCTGCCGGCGAGGCTGCCGAGGCTCATGCCCAGGTAGAGGCCGGAGGCGTTCAGCGCGAGCAGGATGCCGCGCCGCTCCGGGAGCAGCTCGACCAGCCGGGCCTGCTGCGGGGCCATGAACAGCCCGCTCGCGAACGCCCACACCGCCAGCGCGGGCAGGGCGAGCGGCAGCGATCCGGGGACGCCGGTCAGCGCGGCGAACCCGGCCGCGAAGCAGCCGAGCGCGACGCCGACGGTCCCCGTCCCGCCGAGCCTGGCGTACAGGCGGGAGCCGAGGACGTTGCCGAGCGTCCCGAGCGCGCCGAAGCCGAACAGCACCAGCGCGACGGTGCCCTGCGCGGCGCCGAACCGGGCGGCCAGGTAGGCGCCGGCGACGCCGTACACGGTGAACTGCGCGGTCATGATCATGAACGTGGTGCCGACCATCGGCATCGCGCCGGGGGCGCGCAGCGTGCCGGCGAACGTCCGGGCGGTCGGCGCCGGTTCCGGTTCCACCGCGGGCAGGAACCGCGCGAGCAGGGCGAACGCGACGGCGGTGAGCGCAGCGACGCCCAGCATCGTGCCGCGCCAGCCGAGCGCGTCCCCCGCCGAGGAGGCCAGCGGTACGCCGAGGACGGAGGCCGCGGTCATCCCGGCGAAGACGGTGGCGAGGGCGCGGGCGCGCTGATCGGCGGGCACGATCGCCGACCCCGCGGCGGACGCGGCGGGCCCGAACACCGCGGCGCCGAGCCCCGCGAGCACGCGCGCCGCGCACAGCGCCGGGTAGTCGGGGGCGAGGGCCGCGGCGACCCCGCCGAGCGCCAGCAGCCCGAGGCCCAGCAGCAGCGCGCGTTTGCGGCACATCCGCCCGAGCAGGATCGTCGCGGCGGGCGCCGCCAGGGCGAAGACCAGCGCGAAGACGGTGACCAGGGTCCCGACCGTGGCCGGCCGGACGTGCAGGTCCCGGCCGATCGGGGCGCTCAGGCCGACGACCGCCAGCGAGGCGGTGCCCAGCGCGAAGTAGCCCAGCGAGAGCGCGAGCAGCGCCGGGCGCGAGGAACGGGTCCGCACGAGGCCCTCCCTTCCGAGGGGTCCGTTGGTGGTGGGGACGCCGCTCGGGGGCGGTCCGCGGCGCCTGAGGCGATCTTCGACCGGCGGGCGGGGGCGGGCACAGTGCCGGACGTCACCGGAGCGGCGTGCATTTTGCACACCGGCTCCGGTGCGCGCCGCACGGCCGTCGACGATCACGGGCGCGGCGCCGGGGCCGCCGCAGCACGCTCCTCACGCGGCGAGAAGATCGTCAAGCGGCTCCGCGAGCCGCGGGCGGGTGAGGGGCCGCGATCCGTCCCGTGCGGTCAGGCGGACGCGACGCCGGCGCGGACGACGGCGTAGAAGGCGCTGAGGTCGCGGATCAGCGCTTCGACGTGCTCGTGGTCGCGGGGATCGGCGTCCAGCAGCCAGTCGGAGATGAGGTCGAACAGCCCGCCGACGAGGCCGATCGCGATGCGCCGCACGTCCGGGCCGGGGGACGCGACGCCGTGCCGGTCCCACAGCGACTCGACGAACGCGGCGGCCCAGCGCCGGTTCCGGCGGCGCTGCCGCTCGACGGCCGCGGAGATGGCGCCCGCGCCGCCGAACGTGACCAGCGCGCGGCGCGGGTCGTCGATCAGGGCGTGCGCGAAGGCCTCGACCAGCATCCGCTCGGCCTGTTCACCGTCGGCGCGGACCGTTTCGAGGCGTTCGAGCATGTACGCCTGGAGCTGCTCGGTGATCTCCCGCAGCAGGGCGATGTAGCAGTCCTCGCGGCCGTCGAACGTCTCGTAGAAGCCCTTGGTGCCGACGTAGGCGTGCTGGCAGATCTGCTCGATCGAGGTTCCGTGGTACCCCTGCTCGGCGAACAGTTCCAGCGCCGAGTCCAGGAGCTGCCGGCGACGCTGCTCGCGGCGCTGCTCGGCGTCGAGCCCCCGGATCCGCCGCGGCCGTGCCCCGGTCGCGGGCTTCCCAGCGTTCATCGGAGGTGAGTCTACCGGCGGAGGGAACACCCGCGATTTATCAACAAGGCACCTTGTTCAGAACAAGGCACCATGTTCTACTGGCCTCGCCACCCCCCGACCATGGAGGCCACCATGGGCTTCAGTTCGTTCCGGAGAGCACTCGGCATCTGCCTGGCCGCGCTGGTCGCCGTGCCGGTGCTGCAGGCCGCCCCCGCGTCCGCCGCGTCCTCGTCCGGGTTCAACGACTACGACTGCCGTCCTTCGGCGGCGCATCCGAACCCCGTCGTGCTCCTGCACGGGCTCGGCGGCAACGGCCCCGGCAACTTCCTCACCCTCGGCCCGGCGCTCGCGGCGGCCGGATACTGCGTCTACGCCGAGACCTACGGCGAGGCTCTACCGCCGATCCCGGTGGGCGGCTTCCAGCCGATCGACGCCTCGGCCCGGGAAGTCTCGGCCCTGATCGACAAGGTCCTCACCAGGACGGGCGCGTCGAAGGTGGATCTCATCGGGCACTCCGAGGGCGGGTTCCTGTCGCTCTACATCCCCAAGTTCGTCCCCGGCAAGGCCGCCAGGATCGACCGGGTGGTGGCGATCGCTCCGCCGACGCACGGCACCTCCTTCGCCGGCCTGGTCGCGATCGCACGCGGGCTCGGCATCATGGACCAGGTCAACCAGGTGATGGCGACGGCAGGCTGCAAGGCCTGCACGGAACTGACCACGGACGCGCCGACCGTCGCGAAGCTCGACAGCGGCCCGATCACCCGGCCCGGCGTCACCTACACCGTGATCGCCTCGACCTCCGACGTCCTGGTCACCCCCAAGGGCGTCTCCTTCGTCGACGAGCCCGGCGTCACCAACACCTACGTCCAGGACCACTGCCCCAACGACCCCGTCGGGCACATCGGCCTCGCCTACGACACCACCGTGGCCGACCTGGTCACCAACGCCATCGACCCCGCACATCCGCGCCCCGTCACCTGCGGAACCGGACTGCCGTTCTGAACCCGCCGACGAGCAGGCCGAAGCCGTTCTCACCGCCGCTGGATTCACCGGCGTCCAGACCGTCTCCAGACGACTCCACACGCGGTTCGCGACGGTCGAGCAGTGGGAGGCGTTCTCCTGGTCGACCGGCCAGCGCGCCATGTGGGCCGCTCGGCGGCAGGGTCGCGCAACGCGTCGCCGGACGGTATCGGGAGGAACGCGGTCTCGATGAGCAGGCCGCCGCCCGTCCTGGGCCGGGCGGTGATCTCGGCGCCGTGCGCGGTGGCGATCGCGTCGACGATGGACAGGCCCAGGCCGTGGCCGTTGTCGCGGCGTACCCGGCGTTCGTCCAGGCGGAGGAAGGGCCGGAACAAGCGGTCGACGGCCTCGGGCGGGACGTCCGGGCCGGTGTTGGCCACCGCCAGGACCGCGCGTCCCTCTCTGGTCCCGACCCAGATGTCGATCTTCCCGCCCGCGACGTTGTGGCGCATGGCGTTGTCGACCAGGTTGGACAGGAGCCGCCGGACGAGCACCCTGTCGCCGAGCAGTGGCGCGCGCTGCGTCGCGACGTCCACCGACAGGCCTCGTCGCGCGGCCTCCGGACGGGCGGCGCGGACGACTTCGCCGGTGACGTCCGCCAGGTCGACGGTCTCGCGTTCGCCGAGGCCGCCCTGGCTGCTCGCCAGGGTGAGCAGTGCCTCCAGGAGGCCTTCCTGCTCGGCGTTGGAGGCGAGCACGTCCGCGACGACCTCGCGCCAGGTCTCGGCGGTGGTGCCGGGGTCGTCGAGGGCGACCTGCAGCATGGCGCGCTCCCTGGTCAGCGGGGTGCGCAGCTCGTGCGAGGCGTTGGCAACGAAGTCCCGCTGAGCGTCGAAGGAGGCCTCGAGGCGCTCGAACAGCTCGTCGAGGGTGTCGCCGAGCGCCTTGAGCTCGTCGTCGGGGCCGCGGAGGGCCAGCCGGCTGTGCAGGCTGCTGGCCGAGATGCGGCGGGCGGCCGCGGTGATCAGGGCGAGCAGGCGCAGGACGCGGCCGGCCGCGAACCAGCCGAGCACGAGAGCGATCAGGGTGACGATCGCCAGGGCGGCCGGCGCCTCGATCAGGACCTGGTGCAGGTCGCTCGCGGCCATCTGCTTGGCCAGTGCGGACTCGAGGCCGGCGAGGTCCGGCAGCCGTCCGTCGGGCAGCTGCTCCTTGCTCAGCGGACCGCCGCCGGAGACGGACACGTCACCTGGCGGAAGGGCCGCCTCGTTGATGTGTCCGACAGGTCCCGCCGGGCCACCACCGCCGTCGCCACCGAAGGCGCCACCCCTTGACCGGGCGAGGCGGTCGGAGAGAACACCCCGGCCCGCCAGGTCCACACTCCTCCGACCAGCACCACGACCACCGCGCCCAGGGCGACCCAGCGGCCACGACCGCGCCGACCCCTCGCCCTCTCCGCGGCGACTTCGATCTCCGCCCGCGGCACGGCCTCCGGCCCCTGCGAAACCGTCTCGTTCATCGTTCACCCCGGGAGCTTCGCGGCAGCGGACCACGGTCCGTGGCTCCTTGCCCGCAGTCCTACACCGGCACGGGTGACAGGCAGGTGACACCCGGCTAGTGGGGGCGTGGGCGCGGGGTCAGCGCTCGGGGGGCCGGGTCGCGGTGCCGAAGATCTGGGGGGCGGCGGGCGGGGGCATTCCCGTGTCGGTGCGGCTGAGCGTGTCGAGCCGGTCGATGACGAAGCCGGCGCGCTCGATCGCCGCGGCCGTGTCGCGGCCCGTGTGGCAGCCGCCGCTGATGAGCGGCCACACGGTGGCGTCCGCGATGCGCTGGACGCGGCGCCCGCCGGGCGTGCCGGCCCGGACGTGCTCGAAGAAGCGCAACTGCCCGCCCGGACGGAGGATCCGGAAGAGTTCGGCGAGGGCCGCGTCCGGATCGGGCACGGTACACAGCACCAAGCAGGCGACGGCCGCGTCGCAGGATCGGTCGTCCGCGGGGAGCCGGTCGGCGACGCCGTCGACGACCTGGACGGGCACCGGCGCCTGCTTCGCGGCGGAAGCGGCGAGGTGCCGGAGATGGGCTTCGGGTTCGACCGCGAGGACCTCGGTGACGCCGGCCGGATAGTGGGCGAAGTTGGCGCCGGCGCCCGCGCCGACCTCCAGGACCCGCCCGTGCAGCCCGTCGAGCAGCCTGGACCGGTAGGGGCCGATGCCGCGCTCCATCAGCGGGCTCATCCGGGCGTAGAACCGCGCGAACAAGGGATGCCGCACGGGCGCCGGGTCCGTCTGGGACGTCATGACTCCCCCTCCGATCAAGGACGGCCCTACCCGCGCGGACGCTCCGCCGAACCGGCCATCGGCGGCCCGCCCCATGGCCGCGCCGCCGATGCCCGCGTGGCAGGTCAGGACGCCTTCGGCCGGCCCGGCGTCAGGACGGCCGCCGCCAGGGCGGCCACGGCCGCGGCCACCGCGGCGAGGCCGAAGCCGTCGGTGAAGCCGGACAGGGTGTCGCCGACGATGCTCGCCGCCGCGACGCTGGAGATCACCGCGGCGCCGATGGAGGCGCCGAACTCGTGGAAGGTGCTGACGATTCCGGAGGCGATGCCGGATTCGTGCGGAGCCACCTGCCCGAGCGCGGTCGCCGACGCGACGACGAAGACGGCGCCGGTGCCGGCGCCCGCGATCGCGATGCCGATCACCACGGTCGCGGGACGTATCGACAGGGCGGGCAGGGCCATGCCGGCGGCGGTGGTGAGCAGCCCGGCCACGCCGAGCGGGCGGGCGCCCGCCCTGGCGATCGCCCGTCCGGTGAGGTTCGCGCCCAGCATCGTCGCGCCCGCGACCGGGAGGAACAGCAGCCCGGTGCGCAGGGCGCCGTAGTCCCGGCCGTGCTGGAAGTAGAACGTGCCGAGGAAGAAGACCGCGATCATCAGGGCGGTCGCCATCGCGATGAGGAACGTGCCGGTGGCGACCGGCCGCCGCACCAGCAGGTCGACGTCCATCATCGGCGACGCGGCGGTCTTCTGCCGCACCGCGAACGCCAGGTAGCCGGCGGCGGCCGCGAGCACGAGCCCGCCGGTCGCGGCGGTGGCCCAGCCGTGGTCGCCGGCGCGGTTGACCGCGTAGATCAGGACGCTGGACGAGGCGGTGATCAGCACCGCTCCGAGCACGTCGAGCCGGGGACGGGGCGCGGCCGCGTGCTGCCGGGGCAGCATCCGGGCGAGCGCGACGAGGATCACCAGGCCGATGGGGACGTTGACGAAGAACACCCACGGCCAGCCGGGACCCGCGGTGAGCAGGCCGCCGAGCAGCACGCCGAGGGCGGCGCCGCCACCGCCGAGCGAGGACCAGACGCCCAGCGCCTTGTTCCGCTCGTCGCCGTCGAACATGCTCACCACGAGCGACAGCGCCGACGGGGACAGCAGCGCCGCGCCGGCGCCCTGCGCGATGCGGCCGCCGAGCAGCACGCCGGCCGAGTCTGCCAGGCCGGCCGTGAGGGACGCCGCTGTGAAGACCAGCAGCCCGGCGAGCACGACCCGCTTGGCGCCCAGCAGGTCGGCGGCGCGCCCGCCGAGCAGCATCAGGCCGCCGAAGGCGAGCGTGTAGGCGCTGACCGTCCAGGTCACGGCCTGGCGGCTCAGCCCGAGGTCGGTCTCGATGTGCGGCAACGCGATGGCGACGACGGTGACGTCGAGGATCAGCATCAGCTGGGCCACGCCGAGGAATCCCAGGATGCGCCATCGCAGCGGATGGGCCGTCCCGGCCTGCGCCTGCGTGCCCCGGACCTCCTGTGTCATCAGAGCCCTCCCCTAATTCGTATGCATGAGTACGACTTACACCGGGGAGCGTAACATGTATGTTCCAGTACGAGTTAGGATGCGGGCATGCCTTCCGCCGCCGGTCCGCGTCGCCGTGCAGACGCCGAGCGCAGCATCGCCCGCATCGTCACCGCGGCCCGCGAGCGGCTCAGCGGCGACCCGAACGCCGGGATCGACGACATCGCCAAGGCCGCCGGGGTCGGCCGGATGACGCTCTACGGCCACTTCCGCACCCGCGCCGACCTGGTCGAGGCCGCTCTGGCCGACGCGTTGCGCGCCGGCGACGAGGCCCTGTCGGCCGTCGACCTGACGGGCGACGCGCGAGACGCCCTCGGCCGGCTGCTCGGCTCCAGCTGGACCCTCGTCGCCGAGTCAGCGGCGCTCCTGACGGCCGCTCAGGGCGTCCTCCCCGCCGAACGCATCCGCGCGCAGCACGCCGCCCCCGCCCAGCGCGTGGAAGACCTCATCCGGCGCGGGCAGGACGAGGGCGTCTTCCGCACCGATCTGCCGATCGCATGGCTGGTCAACGTCGTGCATTACGTCCTGCAGGGGGCCGCCGAGGAGAACCGCGCCGGACGCCTGAAGGCCGAGGAGACCGCCCAGGTCGTGACCGCGACCGTGCAGTCGATCCTCACCCCGCCCTCCGCCTGAGGCCGCGCCCGCCGCCCGAGGCCGCGCCCGCCGGGTCAGGGGCGTGGCGGGAAGGCCACCGTGATGTCCAAGCCGCCTTCGGGACGGGGCTCGGGGGTGAGGGTGGCGCCGTGGACGCGGACGATGGCGCGGACGATCGCCAGGCCGAGCCCGTGCCCGCCGTCATGGCGGACCCGCTGGACGCCGAGCCGCTGGAAGGGCTGGAAGAGGCGGTCGACCTCGTCCGGCGGGACGAGCGGGCCGGTGTTGCCGACCGTCACGACGGCCCGCCCGCCGGTCGTGGCGGTCGCGATCTCGACGGCGCCACCGTCGAGGTTGTGGCGGACGGCGTTGCCGACGAGGTTCGCCATCAGGCTCTCGGCCAGGGCGGGGTCGCCGGCGGCCGGCGCGGCTTCGAGGGCGGCGTCGATGCGGACGCCACGCCGTTCGGCTTCGTCGCGGTGGTCCGCGACGGCCTTCCGCGCGATGCCGGCGAGGTCGAAGGGCTCCCAGCGTTCGATGCCGCGCTCGCTGCCGGCGAGGGTGAGCAGCGACTCGATGAGGCGCTCCTGCCGGTCGCCCCACTTGAGGGCCTTCTCGCAGGCCGACCGCAGGGTCTGCGCGGTGGCGTCCGGCTCGGCGAGCGCGACCTGCAGGACGGTCCGGCCGGCGGCGAGCGGCGTCCGCAGCTCGTGGGAGGCGTTGGCCACGAAGTTCCGCTGCGCCTGGAACGCCGCCTCCAGCCGCTCGAACAGGCCGTCGAGGGTCTCGCCGAGCTGCCGGAACTCGTCGCCGGGGCCGTCGAGGGCCAGCCGCTGGTGCAGGTCGCGGGCCGAGATGTCCCGGGCCGTGCTGGTGATCGTGCGCAGCGGCCGCAGGACGCGCCCGGCGATCAGCCGTCCGACCCCGAGGGCGAGGACGATCAGGACCGCGACCATGACGAGGCCCGCGACGTTCTGCCTCGCGTCGTGGGCGATGGTGCCGGCGACGGACGCGTGCGCGGGCCGGCCGCAGGGCTCCGGGGGCTGCGGGACGGACGGCGCCGCCGTGCAGCCGCCGCCCACGAGGACGTTCGGCTTGAAGATCACCGCGAGGGCGGCGAGGGCGGCGGCGGAGGTGCAGAACACGGCGGCGTAGAGGAGGGTGAGCTGGGTCCGCAGCGTCCACCGCGGCACGCGCGGCCGGCGGAGCACGCGCGGCCGGCGGAGCACGCGCGGCCGGTGGAGCAGGCGCGGCCGGTGGAGCAGGCGCGGCGAGCGGGCCGGGCCCGGTACCGGCGCCGCGGGGCGGGGCGGGCGCATCACGGCTCTCCGATCTGGTAGCCGCCCTCGCGGACGGTGCGGATGACGGGCGGGTCCCCGAGCTTGGCCCGCAGCCGCCGCATCGTCTGCTTGACCGCGGTGGTGAAGGGGTCGGCCGCCTCGTCCCAGACGCGTTCCAGCAGTTCCTCGGCGGGCACGACCCGGCCGGCGGCGCCGAGCAGGCACTCCAGCAGCGCGAACTCCTTCGGACTGAGCTCGAGGCGCCGCCCGGCGCGGAACGCGGTCCGGCGGCCGGGGTCGCAGGTCACGTCGCCGCATTCGAGCACCGGGGGCAGCGCGGTCGCGGGGCGGCGGCCGAGGGCGCGGACGCGCGCGACGAGCTCGGCGAAGTCGAAGGGCTTCGGCAGGTAGTCGTCGGCGCCGAGGCCGAGGCCCTCCACCCGGTCCCGGACCGTGCCGGCCGCGGTCAGCATCAGCACCCGGCTCCCGGACCCGCCGGCCGCGTGCCGCCGGCAGATCTCGTCGCCGTGGACGCCGGGCAGGTCCCGGTCGAGCACCACGACGTCGTAGCGGGTGCAGGCGAGGCGGTCGAGCGCGGCGTGCCCGTCGAGGGCGACGTCCACCGCCATGCCCTCGCGGCGCAGCCCGGCGGCGACGGCGGTGGCCAGGTCCTCGACGTCTTCGGCTACCAGCACTCTCATGATCGGTCCGTGGTCCTTCCCCGGCGGGCGGCCGGTCCGGCTCGGCGCGAGCGTACGCGGCGCGGCTCCGACGATGCCAGGCCGCCGGTATCAGCGGGGTTTCAGCGGCGGGCACCGTGCTGATACCGGCGCCCGCGTACAACCGCTTCCGGAGCGGAACGTCCACGAGCCCGGAAAGGCGGCCACATGAGCCAGGCGACCATCGAAGTCAGCGGCCTGCGCAAACGGTTCGGGCCGGCGACGGCGCTGGACGGCATGACGTTCACCGTCCGGCCGGGCCGGGTCACCGGGTTCGTCGGCCCGAACGGCGCCGGGAAGTCCACCACGATGCGGGTGATCGTGGGCCTGGACGCGCCCGACACGGGGTCCGCGCTGATCGGCGGGCGGCCGTACCGGAGCCTGCGGCGTCCGCTGACCAGGGTCGGGTCGCTGCTGGACGCGGCGGCCGTCCAGCCGAGCCGCAGCGCCCGCAACCATCTGCTGTGGCTGGCCCGCTCGCAGGGGCTGGCCGCCGGACGGGTCGACGAGGTGATCGGGCGGGTCGGCCTGGAGCGGGCGGCGCGCCGCAGGGCGGGCGGGTTCTCCCTCGGCATGCGCCAGCGGCTGGGGATCGCGGCGGCGCTGCTCGGCGACCCGCCGGTGCTGCTGCTGGACGAACCGTTCAACGGCATGGACCCGGAGGGGATCGTCTGGATGCGCGGGCTCCTGCGGGCGCTGGCCGACGAGGGCCGGGCGGTGCTGGTGTCCAGCCACCTGATGAGCGAGCTGGAGGGCACCGCCGACCACGTGGTGATCGTCGGCCGGGGCAAGGTCATCGCCGATACGGGCGTGGCGGATCTGATCGCGCGGGTGTCCGCCGGGCGGGTCGCCGTGCGGACCACCGACCTGCCGCGGGCGACGGCCGTGCTGGTGGACGCGGGCGCCGCCGTCGCCGCGACCGGACCGGACACCCTGGCCGTCTCCGGGGTGCCGGCCGAGCGCGTCGTCGCGCTGCTCGGCGCGAACGCGGTGCCGTTCTCGGAGGTGGCGGCGCAGCGCGCGACGCTGGAGGAGGCCTACTTCGGGCTGACCCGGGACGCGGTCGAGTACCGCGGCGAGCCGGCCGGGGAGGGCACGCGATGACCGCCCCGACGACGACGCGCCAACCCCGGGTCCGGGCCCGCCGGGCGGGGTTCGGGGCGCTGCTGCGAGCCGAGTGGACCAAGTTCCGCACCGTCCGCGGCTGGACGATCGGCATGATCGTCGCGGTGCTGGTCACCGCGGGCATCGCGCTGCTCGACCACAGCTCGTGCGGCGGCGTCACCGCGCCGGGCGGCGCGGACGTGCCCGGCACGGGCTGCTCA
This sequence comes from Actinomadura montaniterrae, assembly GCF_008923365.1. Taxonomy (GTDB): domain Bacteria; phylum Actinomycetota; class Actinomycetes; order Streptosporangiales; family Streptosporangiaceae; genus Spirillospora; species Spirillospora montaniterrae. Next base: position 2,895 of record NZ_WBMR01000059.1, on the reverse strand, counting down.
GCCCCGGTGGGGCCGGACGGCAAGGCCGTCACCGACGCGTTCTCCTTCGTGCACCGGCGGCTGGACGGCGACGGCGACATCACCGTCCGCATGGCGTCGCTCATCGGCGGGCGGGGGCCGGCCGGTCTGCAGCCGTGGTCGAAGGCGGGGCTCATCGTCAAGGCGGGCACCCGTCCCGGGTCGGCGTACGCGGCGCTGATCGTCACCGCCGGGCACGGCGTGCGGATGCAGTACGACTACACCGGCGACATCAAGGCCCCGCCCGGGGCCGTCACGGCGGCGGCGGCGCCACGGTGGCTGCGGCTCGTCCGATCCGGTGACGCCATCACCGGCTACCAGTCCGCCGACGGCGTCCGCTGGAGCGCGGCGGGCACGGTGCGCCTGCACGGGTTGCCGCCGACCGTGCAGGCCGGGATGTTCGCCACCTCCCCGGCGTCCGCGCAGGGCGGCTCTACGCAGGATGGCTCTACGCAGGACGGCTCCGCGCAGGGCGGGTCCGCGCAGTCGCTCGGCGGGTCGGGCGGGAGCGGCGCCCGCACCCTGGCCACCGCCCGCTTCGACCACATCGGCCTGCGCGGCGCGTGGCCGCCCGGCGCCTGGACCGGCACGCAGGTGGGAGGCAGGCCGTCGCCGGACACCGGGTTCCGCCAGGCCGCCGGCACCGTCACCGTGACCGGGTCGGGGGACATCGCGCCCTACGTGCCTGCGGTGGATGGGGGCGGCGTCGCCGTCGAACGGACCCTCCTCGGGGCGTTCGGCGGGCTGATCGCGGTGATCGTCGTCGCGGCGCTCTTCATGACCGCCGAGCACCGCCGGGGCCTGCTCCGGGTCACCTTCACCGCCGTCCCGGGGCGGGGGCGGGTCCTGGCCGCGAAGGCGATCGTGATCGGCTCGGTGACCTTCGTCGCCGGCCTCGCCGGGAGCACCGCCGCGGTCCTGCTCGGCGAGCGGCTGCTGCGCTCCAACGGCGACTTCGTGTTGCCGGCCGGCACGTTCACCGAGATCCGCGCGGTCGCCGGGACCGCGGCGCTCCTGGCCGTCGCCGCCGTCCTCGCCCTCGCGGTGGGCACGATCCTGCGGCACGGCGCGGGCGCCGTCACCGCCGTCGTCACCGTGATGGTCGTGCCGTACTTCTTCGCGTCCCCGCTGTCGGTGCTGCCCGCCGGCGTCGCGGACTGGCTGCTGCGGGTCACGCCGGCGGCGGCCTTCGCCGTCCAGCAGACCACGCCGCGCTACCCGCAGGTGAGCGCCCCCTACACGCCGGGCAACGGCTACTTCCCGCTACCGCCGTGGGCCGGATTCGCCGTGCTGTGCGGGTACACCGTGCTCGCCCTCGGGCTCGCCACCGTCCTGCTCCGCAGGAGGGACGCGTGAGCATGCGGGAAACGCTGCACGCGGAGTGGACGAAGCTGCGCACGGTGCCCAGCACGTTCTGGCTGCTGCTCGCCGTCATCGTCGTGACCGTGGCGCTGGGGCTCGTGGCGGACGCCGTGGCCCGGTGCCCGTCCGCGGGCTGCGGGCTGGATCCCGCCCGGACGAGCCTGGCCGGGGTCTACCTCGGGCAGGCGATCGTCGCCGTCCTCGCCGTTGTCGCGGTCAGCGGCGAGTACGGCAGCGGCCTGATCCGCGTCACGCTCACCGCCATGCCCCGCCGGGCCGGCGTCCTCGCCGCCAAGGCCGTCACCGTCACCGGCGCGACGCTGTCGGCGGGCGTCCCCGCCGTGCTGGGCTCCCTGCTCGCCGGACGGCTCGTCCTGCCCGGCCATGGCTTCACCGCCGCGCACGGCCGTCCGCCGCTGTCGCCGGACGACGGGGCCGTGCTGCGCGCCGCCGCCGGGACGGTCCTCTACCTCGGGCTGATCGCCCTGCTCAGCCTGGGCGTCGCGGCCGCCGTGCGCGACGCGGCGGCGGCGATCGGGACCGTCCTCGGCCTGCTCTACCTCCTGCCGCTCCTCACCACCGTGCTCGGCGGCTCCCGCCTGGCCCGGCACCTGGAGCGGCTGTCGCCGATGACGGCCGGTCTCGCCGTCCAGGCGACCACCGGCCTGCGCGGCCTGCCGATCGCACCGTGGGCGGGCCTCGGCGTCCTCGCCGCCTGGGCGACGGCGGCGCTCCTCATCGGCGGGCTGCTGCTCCACTTCCGCGACGCGTGACCGGGACGGGGCGGGTGGCGCGGTCTGGTGAGACCGGCCACCCGCCGTCGTGCGCGCCGGGTCAGCGCCGGACGAGGCGGCGAGCGGCCAGCCCGCCGCCGGCGGCCAGGACCAGGCCGCCGAGAAGCAGAGGCATCCGGCTTCCGCCGGAGCCGTCCTTGTGCGCGGGAGCGTAGCCGCCGGCCATGCCCTGCCGGTCGTAGGCCGAACCGGGCATGCGACCGCCGTAGCGCTTACCGACGGCCCGCTGGTAGGCGGCGAGCGAGACCGACGGCGCGCCGGCCGCCTGCCGCGCCTCGGCGTTGAGAGGGCGCACCCGGCCGTCGCGCAGCGCGTACCAGGCGTTGATCTGCGGCTCGCGGAACACCGTGCCGCCGTTGCGGGCGTAGTCCTCCTCGTCCGCACCGGACGCGATGTTGGCGAGCCGCCACGTCCCGTCCTTCCGGACGGTCCACACCGACGCGTGCTGCCCGTCGGCCGAGACCGCCTCGGTGGCGAGGAACGACAGCCGCGCGACGGTGTCCGAGGCGCCGGTGACGAACCCCGGGTTCAGGTCGTAGACCGGCACGGTGGCGCCGGTCAGCCGGGGCGCCATCCGCTCCGCCGCGGCGGCGGTGACCTGCCCCGTCCTCCCCCGTCCGGCGAAGAAGCGGGCGAGGGTCGGGGACGCCGCGGCGGCGGCCTGCCGGGCGGCGGCCACGTCGGCGGCGCGCGGCGGGGTCGGGGCGCGAGGGTCTCGGAG
>NZ_WBMR01000058.1 GCF_008923365.1 Actinomadura montaniterrae | reverse complement strand
GACGCCGGGCTGCGCGACGCCGGGCTGCGCGACGCCGGGCTGCGCGACGCCGGGCTGCGCGACGCCGGGCTGCGCGACGCCGGGCTGGGCGGCGCCGGTCCAGGTCGCGGCCGTCGGCTCGGGCAGGGGCTCCGTGCCCCGGGCGGCGGACGGTTCGAGGCGCGGATGGGGCGGCCCCGGACGGTCGCCGAGGAGCCGGAGCAGGACGTCCTCGGAGGTCGGGCGGGCCTTCGGGTCCTTGGCGAGGCAGGCGGCGGCGACCTCGGCGATCGGCCCCGGCAGCGCGCCGAGGTCGGGCGCCTCGTGCATGATCCGGTACATCACGGCGGGCAGCGCGCCGCCCGCGAACGGGTCGCGGCCGGTGGCGGCGAACAGCAGCGTGGCCGCCCACGCGAACAGGTCGGTGGCGGGCGACACCCGGCCCGCGAACTGCTCGGGCGCCATGTACGCGGGGGTTCCGACGACCTGGCTGGTCATCGTCGCGCCGGCGTCGAACGCGCGGGCGATGCCGAAGTCGATCACGCGCGGGCCGTCCAGGCCCATGAGCACGTTCTGCGGCTTGAAGTCGCGGTGCACGACGCCCGCGCGGTGGATCGCGGTGAGCGCGGTGACCGTGCTGATCGCCAGCCGGTCCAGGTCGGCGCCGGCCCGCGGGCCGCGCTCGTGCACGAGCTCGCGCAGCGACCGGCCCGGCACGTACTCGCTGACGATGTAGGGGCGGTCGCCGTCCATGTCGGCGGCGAGCACCTGCGCGGTGCAGAACCCGGCGACCCGCTCCAGCAGCGCCAGCTCGCGGACGAACCGGCCGCGCGCGGCGGCGTTGCCGAGCAGCTGCGCGTGCAGCAGCTTGACGGCGACCCGCGGCGGCGCGCCACCGGCGGCGGGGCCCGCGGGGCGGCCGAGGTAGACCACGCCCTGGCCGCCGGTGCCGAGGCGCCCGAGGATCTCGTAGCCGCCGAGGCGGGTGGGATCCGCGGCGGTGAGGGGAAGCGGGCTCGCCATTGTGACCCCCGTCAGGTTCCCGTAATACCGGCCGCCGGCCGGCCCCGAGAATTCCGTGATTTCCCGGGCACAAATCGGCGCCGCCCGGCATCCAAGAGTATAGGTTCGCACCACCCGGAGCGGGAGACGACGCATGCTCGAGATCAATTCACGAATGGCGCGGGGCCGGCTCGTGATCACGGCGGCCGGCGCGCTGGTGCTCGCGGCCGGGACGCTGGCGGGCTGCGGGGACGCGGGGGCCGCGATCACCCGGCTGACCGTGGGCTCGCCGGGCCCCGACCCGTACACGCTGGCGGCGAACACCGACCAGGCGAAGGTCACGACGCGCCCGGCGCGGGGCGGGACGAAGGACGGCGACGCGCCCGGCCTGTACGGCGGGACGCGCCGGATCTCGAGCTGCGACCAGCGCAGGCTCGTCACGTTCCTGCAGGCCAACCCGGACAAGGCGCGCGCGTGGGCGAGGGTGCAGGGCATCCCGGTGAGCGACATCGCGCGGTACGTGTCGCGGCTGACGCCGGTGCTGCTGCGCACCGACACCCTGGTGACCAACCACGGTTACCGGGACGGGAGGGCGACGAGCGCCGCCGCCGTCCTCCAGGCCGGAATGGGGGTCCTGGTCAATGGCTACGGCATGCCGGCGGTGAAGTGCAATTGCGGTAATCCGCTGACCGCGCCGGAAGGCAAGATCAAAACGTCGAACGCGCGGTACAGTGGCCGAAAGTGGCCGGGATTCGAGAAGCGGAATGTGACCCGGATCCGGCCGCGGGATTCCCGGAAGGGCACGATCACGGTCTTCGTGCTCGTCGACCCGGGCGCCACGATGGGCTTCGAGCGGCCGCGCGCGACGGCGGGCGGCGACGACGGGCCGCCGCAGCCGCTGCCGCCGACCGAGACGGCGCCGCCGAGCGACTCCCCCGCGCCGGTCGACTCGGGCGACGGGTCCTCCGGCTCCCCCGTCCCGGGCGACGGGTCGCCGGATCCCGGGTCGCCGGAGCCCGGGTCGCCGGAGCCGGGGACCTCCGGGCCGGGGTCGCCCGGCGCCGGGTCGCCCGGGCCGGAAATCTCGCAGCCGGGGGTGTCGCCCGGCGGCGAACCGGGCACGGGCACCACGACCGGCACCGGGACCGGGACGGGCGACGGCACCGGCGACGGCGGCACGGGCGGTGCCACCGGCGGGGCCGGGACGCCCGGTGACGAGCCGCAGAGCCCGGTGATCTCGATGGCGCCGCCCGGCCCGTCGGAGGGGTCCCCGGCGGGGTCGCCCGCGGCGTTCTGACCTGTGGTGCTACATTTGCACATATGAGCAGTGCTTCAGACGTCGTCCCCGCGGAGGCGTGCGCCGTCCGCGTGGTCGACGCCGAGAAGGTCGCCCTCGTCTCCGCCTCGATGCCGGGCGCGGAGACGGTCGGGGAGCTCGCGCAGGTGTTCGGGCTGCTGTCCGACCCGGGCCGGCTCCGGGTGATCACCGCGCTGCTCGAGGGGGGAGAGATGTGCGTGTGCGACATCGCGGCGTCCTGCGGGCAGTCGGAGTCGTCGGTGTCGCACGCGCTGCGCCTGCTGCGCGCCAACCGCGTCGTCCGGGTCCGCCGGGCCGGCCGGATGGCCTACTACCGGCTCGACGACTCGCACGTCCGGATGCTGCTCGATCTCGCCCTCGCCCACGTCGGCCACGGGGAGGAAGGCGCATGACCGCGAAGCCGGAGAACGAGCCGGAACGGCACGGCCCCGGGCACGGGCATGGCCACGGCCACGGCCCCGGGCATGGACACGGGCACGGGCACGGCATCTCCGCCGGCGCCGACCGGAGGCTGCTCGGCGGCGCCCTCGCGCTGATCGTCGCCTACATGGCGGGCGAGGTCGCGATCGGCCTGATCGCCGGGTCGCTGGCCCTGCTCTCCGACGCCGCGCACATGCTGACCGACGCGTTCGCGATCGCGCTGGCGCTGGTCGCGATGCGGATCGCGGCGCGCCCGCCGCAGGGCGGCTTCACGTTCGGGATGCGCCGCGCGGAGATCCTCTCGGCGCAGCTGAACGGGCTGACGCTGATCCTGCTGGCGGCGTTCTTCGTCTACGAGGGCGTCCACCGGCTGATCAGCCCGCCGGACGTGCACGGGCAGTTCGTGTTCTGGACCGCCCTGGCCGGCATCGTGGTCAACCTCGCCGCGACCTGGCTGCTGAGCCGCGCGAACCGGACGAGCCTGAACGTGGAAGGCGCGTTCCAGCACATCCTGAACGACCTGTTCGCGTTCGTCTGCACCGCCATCGCGGGCCTGGTGGTCTGGACGACCGGGTTCGCCCGGGCGGACGCGATCGCGTCGCTGGTGGTGGCGGCGCTGATGCTGAAGGCCGGGTACGGGCTGCTGCGGGACGCGGGGCGGGTGCTGATGGAGGCGGCCCCGGCGGGCATCGACCCGTCCGAGCTGGGCGCCCGGCTGGCGGAGCGGCCGTGCGTCGAGGAGGTGCACGACCTGCACGTGTGGGAGGTCGGGTCCGGCTATCCGGCGCTGTCGGCGCACGTGCTGGTGGACGTGGAGGGCGACTGCCACGCCGTCCGCCGCGACATGCAGGACGTGCTGCGCGACTCGTACGGGATCACCCACACGACGCTGGAGGTCGATCACGTGGACGGCCCGTCCCGGCACGGGCACTGCGAGGACTCGCACGGCCCCCGCCACGTCGGCGAGGCCGACCAGCCGCACGAGCACGCGGGCTCGGCCCCCTGCGACCACTGACGGCCCGCGACGGCGTCAGAGGTCGAAGAGCCCGGCGGCGGCGTTCCAGCAGACGGCGCGGAGCCAGTCGTCGCCGAGGCCGAGGGCGGCCAGCGCCTCCAGCTGGTGGGCGTACTCGTAGGGGATGTTGGGGAAGTCGGTGCCGAGCAGGATCCGGCCGTCCAGGCCGAGGTCGCGGAGCCGCGGCAGGAGCGCCTCGGGGAAGGTGCCGAGCCCGCCGGCGAACCGGGTGAAGGTCATCGTGGTGTCCAGGTGGACGCCGCCGTACCGCTCGGCGAGGGCGAAGAAGCCGTCGAACTCGGGCGCGCCGAGGTGCGCGATGATCGCGGTGAGGCGGGGGTGGCGGGCGAGGACGCCGGCGAACGGCCCGGGGCCGGTGAACCCGTTGGCGACCGGGCCGGATCCGGCGTGGACCAGGGCGGGCACTCCGGCGTCGGCGAGGATCCCCCACGCCTCGTCCAGCTCCTTGTCCCGGGGGTCGAACCCGCCGACCTGCAGGTGGACCTTGAACACGCGGGCCCCGGACTCCAGGGCGCGCCGCACGTAGGCGGCGGCGCCCGGCTCGGGGTAGAACGTCGCGGTCTGCAGGCATTCGGGGACGCGGGCGGCGAACTCGGCGCCCCACTCGTTCAGCGGCTCGGCCATGCCGGGCCGGTGCGGGTACACGAGCGCGGTGAACGCGCGGACGCCGAGGCCCCGCAGGAACGCCAGCCGCTCCTCCTCCGAGTCCCGGTAGCGGATCGGCCATTCGGTGCCGATCAGCGGGCCGGCGTCGTCGAAGTACGCCCAGACCGCGCTCATCAGCCGCGGCGGCATGAAGTGGACGTGCGCGTCGACGATGCCGGGCAGCCCGAGCGCCTGCCAGAACGCGGGGACGGCGGAATCCGAACGAGGTTCAGTCACGCCCCGACCCTAGCCGGACGCCCCCGGCCCGCCGCAGCCGCTAGCCGATCGCGGCCAGCAGCGCGGGCAGCGCGGCGCGCAGCTCGCGCCGCCAGTAGGGCCAGGAGTGGGTGCCCCGGTAGAAGTGCGTGGAGATCGGGATGCCGAGCTTCTTCAGCTTGCCCGCGAACTCGCGGCTGACGGCGCCGGCGAGCGCCTCGACCACGTCGTGGCCGGTGCCGGGCTCCGGGTCGTAGGGGCCGGGCCGCCCGTCCCCCGCGCTGACGTGCAGGTGCACGCCGGCGAGGCGGTCGGCGAGGTCGAACGGGTTGTGCTGCCGCCACACGACGCGCTGCTCGTCGGGGTCGCCCCACACGTCGGTCCAGTCGCGGGCGGGCTCGGCGATCGCGACGGTCAGCTCGACCAGGTCGGCGACGTCGAGGCCGTGCGGGTCGCGGTGCAGGGTGTGCACGGGCCCGCTGAACGACGCGGCGGCGCGGAACAGGCCGCGGTGCCGGGCCGCGTAGGCGAGCGCGCCCATCCCGCCGGTCCCATTCCCGGCGACCGCGCGCCGCGTTCCGGCGCGGTATCCGCGTTCGAGTATCTGCCGCAGCTCCGCCAGATGGAACGTCTCCCACTTCGGCGCCCCGCCGTCGCCGCGATTCCACCAGTCGGTGTAATTCCCGCAGCGGCCGCCGTCCGGCATGGCGACGATCACATCGCGGTCCCCGATCAGTTCCTCGACGCCGCCGTGGTCGGTCCAGGCGGTGTGCTCCGCGCCGGATCCGTGCAGCAGCCACAGCACGGGCCAGGTCCGGTGCGCGTCCCGTGACCAGCCGGGAGGCAGCAGGAGCCGGGCGTGCGCGACGCCGGGGAGGACGGGCGAGCGGACCGCGAGGTCCAGGACGCGGCCGCGGGGCCGGTGCTCGCCGACGACGGTCGCGCCGTCGTCGGCGGGTGCTGCGGACGGGGCGGCGCCCCCGGTGGCCATGGACATATTTTCCGTCCCGGTCATTCAGCTGTGGTTCACCGGTAATGTCCCCACTTCCCGCCATGTTTCAACGCGAAGTAATGGGTTTATAAAGCAGCGGACCGGGGTTCCCGGACGGCGGCCGGGTAGGGTGGCGCGAACGAGTGGAGGGCGACCGAGTCGAGATGCGGAGCAAAGCGGAGCTGGAGTCGGCGATCGGCAAGGGCGGCCGCGCGGTGCTGGTGATCAACTCGCGGTCGCGGCGGGGCCGCCGGCTGTACGGCCGGGCGCGCCGCCTGCTGGACGAGGCGGGGATCGCCTTCGACCAGGTCTTCCCGGTGACCGATCCGACCCGGCTGCGCGAGCTGTTCGGCGACGTGCTGGCGCTGGAGCCCGACCTGGTCGTGGTCGGCGGCGGGGACGGGACGGTCGCCGAGGCCGTCGGGCACCTCGCGCACCGCGACATCGCGCTCGGCGTGCTGCCGCTCGGCACCACCAACAACTTCGCGCGCAGCCTGGAGCTGCCGCTGGACCTGCCGGGCGCGGTCCGGACCGTCGCGGTGGGCGGTCCGGGCGGCGGGAAGGTCGCCGACGTGGACGTCGGCTGGTTCGAGAGCACCGGCGACCCGCAGGGCGAGGGGCCGGGCGCCGACCGCGAGCACATCTTCGCGAACATGGTCAGCCTCGGCCTGTCGGTGCAGGTCGCGGGGAAGGTCCCGCACCTGCTCAAGCGGTACCTGGGCCGTCCCGCGTACGCGCTGACGGCGGCGGGGCTGCTGCCCCGGCACGCGGCGTTCACCGCCCGCATCACGATCGACGGCGAGACGACCACCCTCCAGACGCACCAGCTGAACGTCGCGAACGGCGCGCACCACAGCGGGCAGCGGATCGCGCGGGACGCGAGCCCCGACGACCGGCTGCTGGCCGTCTACCGGCTGGGCGACGAGCGGCGGCTGCGGCTGGCGTCCGCGACGGCCCGGCACGTGCTGACCGGCCCGTGGCGGACGCTGGACGAGGACGCGTTCCTCACCACCGGGCACGTGGAGATCGAGACGGATCCGCCGATGCGGGTGGACGTGGACGGCGAGGTCCGCGGCCGGACGCCGGTGACGATCCGGCTGCGCGGCAACGCGCTGCGCGTGATCGTCCCGCAGACGTTCGACGACACCTGATCCCGCGGAGCCGCCGGTCGGAGCACGCCGCCGGTCAGAGCACGCCGCGCGCCGCGAGCAGGTCCCGCAGCCGGTCGTGCGGGAGGGCCGGCGACCGGTGCCCGTCCCGGCCGATCATGGTGCGGGCCGCGAGCAGCGCGTTCAGCACGGCCTCCTCGACGGCCTGGACGACGGCCTCGTAGAACGGGTCGATCCGGTTCCACGGGACGAACCGCAGCGTCTCGTAGCCCTCCTCCCCCACCGGGAAGCCGCCCGTGAGCGCGCCCGCGTTGGCGGTGGAGAAGGCGAGGAAGATGTCGCCGGACGAGTGCTGCCCGTAGGTGCCGGTGCGGGCCAGGCCGAGCGGGACGCGGCGGGCGAGGGCGGTGCACTGCCCGGGGATCAGCGGCGCGTCCGTCGCGACGACCGCGATGACGGAGCCGGCGCCGGCGAGGCCGAGCCAGTCGGTGTCCTCCATCGGGTTGTCGTCGGCGAGGGCCGCGCCGGCCGGGACGCCGCAGACGGTGAGGTCCTTGCGGGAGCCGAAGTTCGCCTGGACGAACGCGCCGACCGTGTACGCGTCGCCGCCGTACCGCACGACCCGCGACGACGTCCCGTTGCCGCCCTTGAAGCCGTAGCAGTTCATGCCGGTGCCGCCGCCGGCGTTGCCCTCCTCGACGGGGCCGCCGCGCGCCGCGTCCAGCGCCTGGACGGCGTGCTCGGGCCGCACGTGGGCGCCGCCGATGTCGTTGAGGTAGCCGTCCCAGGTCTCGGCGACGACGGGCAGCATCCAGTCCTCCGAGCCGGGGCTCTCGCGGAGCATCCAGTCGATGGCGCCGCGGTGGCAGGGCCCGACGGCGTGCGTGTTGGTGATCAGCACCGGGGTGTTGAGGGCGCCGGTCTCCGCGATCCAGTGCGTGCCGGTCATCTCGCCGTTGCCGTTCAGCGAGTACGCCCCGGCCGCGCACGCGTCGGCGAGACCCGTGCGGCCGCGCGGGAGCAGCGCGGTGACGCCGGTGCGGACGGGACCCTCGCCGGGGCGCAGCGGGCCGTCCCCGGACACCAGCGTGACGGTGCCGACCTCGACGCCCGGCACGTCGGTGATCGCGTTGAGCGGGCCGGTGTCGCCGGGCAGCGGCAGGCCGAGGGCGCGGGCGCGGGTCATGTGTCACCTTCCAGGTCGCGGCGGTCGAGGTCGAAGTCGCCGGGGTCGCGGCCGGTGGCGTCGGCGGCGTAGGCGCGCAGCAGCCGCGCGGCGTGCGCCGCGTCCACGGCGGGCACGGCGTTGACGATGTGCAGGCCGTACCCGTCCTCCAGCGCGACGAGGGTGCGCGCGATGTCGGCGGCGTCGCGGGTCAGCCGGAACGCGCCGGTGGCGGCGCCGGACTCCAGGATCCCCGCGTAGACGCCGGCCTGCCGCTCGAACAGCCGGATGTGCTCGGCGGCGTACGCCGGGTCGCGGCGGGAGACGGTGCCGAGCTCGTACAGCAGCACGCACAGCTCGTCGCCGGGCCCGGACGGCAGCCCGCTGGCGATCATCGCGGCCAGCCGGCGGCGCGGGTCGGGCTCGGCGCGGACGGCGTCCTCGCGGGCGGCGCAGAACCGGTCGACGGCCTCGCGCTGCACCTCGCGGAGCAGGTCGGCGAGCGTGGGGAAGTAGTACAGGACGGAGCCGGGCGACATCTCCGCCTGGTCCGCCACGTCGCGCAGCCGCAGGCCGAGCATGCCGCGCTCGGCGACCGCGCGGCGCGCGGCGGCGACGAGCTCGGTGCGCTTCTCGGCGGCCCTGCTGGGTCGTGCCATGGTCGACATTCTCCGAAGATCATTCAGACAATTCAAGTCAGGACGGGCGCGCACGCATCCGAGACCGAGATGTTACAGGCATCTCGCTTGACCCGATGCCCGGGGGTTCTTTGATACTCGTTCAAAGAACTCCGTCGGGAGGTGCCCCATGGCCGCATCCGAAGTCCGCCCGCCGGCCGCCGCCGGCCGGCCCCCGGCCCTGCACCGGGGGCTGCGCACCCTCGGCGCGCTCCTCATCGTGCTGTCCGCCGTCACGCCCGCGTCGTCGGTCTTCATCATCGCCCCGGGGGTGATCGCGCAGGCCGGCACCGGCGCGTTCTGGAGCTTCGCGGCGGCGGGCGCCGTCGGGGTGCTCATGGCCTTCGTGTACGCCGAGCTGTCGTCGGCGTACCCGCTGACCGGCGGCGAGTACGCCATCGTCGGCCGCACCCTCGGCCGGCTGCCCGGCTTCGTCGTGCTCGGGCTGATCCTCATCACCCAGCTGCTGATCCTCGCGGTGATCGCGCTCGGCGTCGGCACCTACCTCGGCGTGCTCGTCCACGGCCTGGACGGCCCGGTCGTCGCCGCGCTCGCGGTCGCCGTCGCCACCGTCGTCGCGATCTTCGACATCAAGGTCAACGCCCTGGTCACCGGGGTCTTCCTGGCGATCGAGATGGGCGCGCTGCTGGTGCTGTCCGGCCTCGGGTTCCTGCACGTCGAGCGGCCGTTCACCGACCTGCTCGCGCACCCTGTCGCGGCGGCGGACGGCGGGGGCCTCGCCGCCACGTCCGCCGGGCTGATCGCCGCCGCGACCGCCGTCGCGATCTTCGCCTACAACGGCTACGGCTCCGCGGTGTACTTCGGCGAGGAGACCCACGACGCCCAGCGCGCCGTGGCCCGCACGATCCTGTGGGCGCTCGGCATCACCGTCGCGGCCGAGCTGGTCCCGGTCACCGCCGTCCTGCTCGGCGCGCCCGACCTGAAGGAGCTGCTGGGCTCGGACGCGATGATGGAGTACTTTGTCACCGCTCGCGGCGGCCACGCCCTCAACACGGTGATCAGCCTGGCGATCGCGCTCGCCATCCTGAACGCGGTGATCGCGATCATGCTGCTGACCGCCCGGCTGATCTTCAGCTCCGGCCGGGACGGCACCTGGACGCCGCGGATCGACGGGGCGCTCACCGCGATCCACCCCCGGTTCGGCACCCCGTGGATCGCCACGGTCGTCACCGGCGTGCTCAGCGCCGCCGCCTGCTTCCTGGACGAGAAGTTCCTGCTCGTCGTCACCGGCACGTCCCTGGTGGCGGTGTACGCGGCGCTCTGCCTGGCGGTGATCGCCGGGCGCCGCAACGGGACGACCGCGCACGCGAAGTACCGGATGCCGCTGTTCCCGGTCGCGCCGGTCGCCGCGCTCGCCGCCCTCGGCTACGTGATCTACCAGAACGCCAAGGACCCCGAGGTCGGGCGGCCCAGCCTGATCGTCACGGTCGTGGTGATGGCGGTGTCCGCGGGGTACTTCGCGCTCGTCCTGCGCCGCCGCGGCGGCTGGGAGCTGACGGGTGACCAGGAGGACTAGCGCTCGTCGGCCATCACGTAGTCGCCGGCCTCCAGGCGCTCGATGAGGCCGCGCGCCCACCGCATCGCCGAGTCGGCGGAGTGGACCCACCAGCCGAGCAGCTCGTGCAGGTGCGCGGGGTCCGCCGGCGCCTCGTACAGCGGCATCACGTTGGCGCGCCGGGCGGCCAGGCCGTCCAGCCGCTGCCGGAGCAGCTCGATCGCCTCCGGGCGGGTCAGCTCGGCCAGGAAGGCGAGCCCGGCCGTCAGCATCTCCGGGTGCCGGATGTCCACCGTCGAGATCGCGCAGCGCAGCAGCCGGAAGAACTCCTCCCGGCCGGCGTCGGTGATCTCGTAGTCGGTGTGCGGCGGCCCGGCGTCGCTCTCCTCCACGTCGTGCGCGAGGAGCAGGCCCTCCTTGGCCAGCTGCCGCAGCGCGTGGTAGATCGAACCCGGGTTCACGTGGGCCCACTCGTCCGAGCCCCAGGAGATCAGCTCCCGGCGGACCTCGTACCCGTGGGCGCAGCCGAACCGCCGCACCCCGCCGAGGACCAGCAGCCGCGTCGCCGACATCATCACCCTTCCCTGATCGAGCCGACGTTCAGGGTAGAGCCTGCGGCGGGCGCCGGTGGCACGCCCCCTCGGCGGCCGCCCGCCAGGGGGTCCTTCCCGGGCGGGCACTGGTCCCGGGACGGGTCCCGGCCTAGCGTCGTGCCATGGCTGCGGAATGGTGGTCCATCGAGGTGTTCGACGCGTCCCTGCCCGCGTCCGCCTGGCAACGGTCGTGGCAGGAGACGCTCGCGGAGACCGCGCTGACCTACGGCGCGGTTCAGTGGGAGTGGCACGCGCACAGCTGGGGCGTCGTCTTCGAGGTGTTCTTCGAGGACGAGGAGCAGTGGGAGGCGTGGCGGGCCCTGCCCGTCGTGCGCGCGGCCCTGGACGCCGTGCCCGACCCGGTGAACGGCCTGGTGGTGTACCGGGGCCGCGGCGGGTCGTCCGGGGCCCCGGTCCCCCGGCGGCCGGTGCCCGCGCCGGGCGCGGCGGCGCTCGAGGCCGAGCCGCCCGAGCCCGAGCCGATCATCGACCTCGCCGCCGCCGAGCCGGCGAGCCGCGGCCCGCGGGGATCGGTCCTCCCGAGCCCCGGCTAGGCGCGTCTAGGCGCGCAGCTCGGCGAGGTCCGCGGCGGTGAGCGCCAGATCCGCGGCGGCCATGTTCTCCTCCAGGTGCGCCGGGGAGCCGGTGCCGGGGATCGCCAGCATCACCGGGGACAGCGCGAGCAGGCCCGCGAGCAGCACCTGCGGGACGGTGGCGCCGTGCCGGGCGGCGACGGCCTTCACGCGGTCGTCGTCGGGGATGCCGAAGCCGCCGAGCGGGAAGTACGGCGCGTAGCCGATGCCGTCGCGCTCGCAGATCGCCAGCATCTCGGTGTCCGCGGGCTGGGTGATGTCGAACCGGTTCTGGACGGCGGCCACGGGCGCGATCGTCCGGGCCTCGGCGAGCTGGGCCGCGCTGACGTGGCTGAGCCCGAGATGCCGGATGAGCCCCTCCTCGCGGAGCCCGGCGAGGATCTCGAACCGCTCGCCGATCGGCTCGTCCAGCGGCGTCTCCAACCCGCCGGGACGCAGGTAGACGAGGTCGAGGCTGTCGCGGCCCAGCTCGCGCAGGTTGCGCTCGACCTCGGCGCGCAGCCCGGACGCGGGGAGCTGGCCGCTCGGGTACGGGTCGCCCGGCGCCCGGTACGGGCCGACCTTCGTGGCGATGACCAGGCCGTCCGGGTAGGGCGCGAGGGCGCTGCGGATCATCTCGTTCGCGGCGGGGCCGGACGGGTGGAAGTAGAACGCGGCGGTGTCGATGTGGTCGGCGCCCAGCTCGACGGCGCGGCGCAGCACCCGGAGGGAGGTGTCCCGGTCGTTGGGGGCGCCGCCGCGGGTGCTCGCGGGCAGCCGCATCGCGCCGAAGCCCATCCGGGAGACCCGCAGGTCGCCGCCGAGGTCGAAATGGTCGTTGCGCGTGGTCGGTGTCGTCATGCGTCCCACTGTGCTGCGCCGGTCCCGCCCGGACGAGCCGCTGGCATCTTGCTGCCACCCCGTCCCGCCCGCGTGGCAGACTGGCCGGTGATGACAGTGGACGTGGACCAGAACGTGATCCTGCGCGGCGAGCGGGAACTGATCGAGCGCGCATGGCGGCTGTTCCTCGCACGCGAGGAGTTCGCGTGCGCCGCGACGGACATGAACACCTGGGCCATGCCGGAGATCCGCGAGCGGATCGCCGCCCACCGGCGCAGGCTCGTGCCGCGGCCCGCCGCGTACAAGCTGCACAACCCGGCGGCGCTCGCCGACGAGGAGTCCGAGCGGCGGCTCGTGGAGATCGCCAAGGGCGGCGCGCGCGTGCGGATCTGCACGACGCCGCTGCCGCACGAGACGATCATCGTGGACCGGCGGACCGCGATCCTCGCCGGGCCGCCCGAGAACGGGGTGCGCGAGTACACCGTCGTCCGCTCGCCGAGCGTGGTGAAGGGCGTGGTGTCGCTGTTCTGGGCGACCTGGGAGACCTCCACCGACCTCGCCGACTACCGGCGCGAGCGGCCGCCCGCGCTGAGCGAGGAGAGCCGGCGCATCCTGCGGCTGCTCGCCGGCGGGCTGAAGGACGAGGCCGCCGCCCGGCAGCTCGGCCTGTCGCTGCGCACCTACCGGCGCCGCGTCGCCGAGATCCTCACCCTGCTGGACGCCGGGTCCCGGTTCCAGGCGGGGCTGCGCGCCCAGGAGTTCGGCCTGCTCGGCTGACCGCCGGGAGGTCAGCCGCCGACCAGCGGGACCAGCTTGACGAACACCAGGTCCGGGTCGCCGGTGAGGTCGATCTCCTCGTCCAGGTCCTCGACCTGGCGGTCCCCGGCCAGCACGAAGAAGCCGTTGCCGAGGAACGCCCGCTCGGCGATCTCCGCCTGCCGCTCCCAGTCGATGGGGCGGCGGTCGCGCATCCGGTAGCCGTTCAGCTCGGTCTCGGCGTCGTCCGGGCGGACCAGGCCGTTGAACCGGGTGGACGGGCGGGCGTTGTAGCGGGCGACCTCCTCGCGGACCCGCAGCCGGATCAGCGCGCGGACGGTCATCCGCGAGGGCAGCCCGCCGACCTCGAACGCGGCGACGGGCGTGCCGGTCGCGGTCTCGTCGCGGAACGTCACGGCGGTCATCGGGCGCCTCCCTTGAGCTGGGCGAGGATGGACTCGTCGGTGATCCGGCCGTCGGCGGCGAGCAGGAACGCCTTGCTGAGGATCAGCGACAGCCGGCCGTCCTCGAACGGCAGGAACACCGTTCCGCCGGGGGCGCGACCGGCCGGGACGACGCACAGGTAGGCGTCGTCCGGCTCCATGAGGATGTTCGCCGACCCCAGATGGATCTTGTAGGTGCGCAGGTCGCCGCGGACGACCAGGAACCGGCCGTCCAGCGAGCAGCGCCCGGCGATCTTCGTGCGCGGCAGGATCCGCTCGAGCGCGTCGCGGCGGGACGCGGCGCTCTCGGTCAGCTCCGCGAACCCGGACCGCTCCCAGTACCGGCGCGGCTCGCCGTCGCCGCGCCACTCCGGGTCGGCGGCGATCGAGGTGACGCCGACGAACAGGTCCACGTCCCGCATCGCCTCGCTGAACACCAGCGGCGGGACGTCGGCGAGCGGCGCGTCCCGCCACGCGCCGCCGTCGCGGCGCGCGAACGCGACCCGGTCGGTCCCGGCGAGCGTCAGCTCGTCCTGCCAGTCGGCGAGGACGTGCGCGAACCGCACCCGCCACTCCCCCGCGGCCAGCACCCGCGACGCCTCGTCCTCGCCGCCGCCGTCCCACGGGCCGAGCAGCCGGCTCGTCCAGCCGCGCGCCCGGAACAGCGCGAACATCTTCCGGTAGTGGACGAGATGCGCCGCGAACCGGTTCGAGTACGTCCCGGTCCGCTCCTCGGCGGGCGTCAGCAGGTACACCTCGCGGAAGGCCTGCTTGAACGGCTGCCGGATCCGCCGCTCGATGAGCAGGTCGCGCCAGGCGCGCACCTCGTCCGGGGACGAGCGGATCGGATGCCACAGCCGGACGCCCGCCGCGTCCGGCGCCTCGGGGACGCCGCCGGTCTCGGGGAGCACCGCCCGCCACTCCCCCGGCGCCTCCTCGACCTCCCAGATCAGCCGCCGGACGGTCGGGCCCGCGACCGGGTGCCGGGCCAGGCCGTCCCGCCACGGGCCGAACCGGTGGACGGCCCCGGCCGTGTACCCGCCCTCCAGCGCCCGGACGAGGGTCGTCAGGTGGGCGTCGACCCGCTTGACGAGTTCCCGCAGCTCCTTGACCTCGGCCTTGTGGTCGCGGCGGACGGCCGCGGGCACGCCCTTCAGCGCCGTGCCGTCCTTCTCGAAGGCCAGCTCGGCCTTCTCACCGGCGGTGACGGCGGCCGTGTACGCGCCGAGGACGCGGCGGTGTGCGCCGTCCGGGCCGAAGCCGAGGTCCGGGAGGCGAAGCGCGACCTCCGCCCGTTCCGCGAGCGCCGCCTCGACCTTCTTCAGCATCTTGTCGAGCTGCTTGGGGACCCCGGCGTGCCGGACGGAGCCGCGGACCGTCCGGATCGTGGTGACCAGCTCGGGGATCGGGAAGTCCTGCGCCGCGCGGACGATCTCGTACAGCAGCGCCTGCGACGGCAGCGTCTTCGCCTGCGCCGGCGCGACGGACACGTCCGGCAGCAGGCGGGCGAGCAGCGCGGGCAGCCACGGCTCGTCCCGCAGCAGCGCGATCCTCGCGGCGTGCCCGAGCGCGGTCACCTCGGTGGACGCGAACGCCTTGTCTGCGCGGTAGGGGACGGTCCCGTCCTGGATCGCGCGGGCCCGCTCGGCCGCCGTCTCCAGGGCACGGCGTGCGAACGCGGCGTAGGCCGGGATGTCCGCGGCCTTCCCGCCGGCGTCCGGTGCGGTCGGCGGGGAAGTGTAGGAGTCGTCGGCGGCGAACTCGGCCACGACCACGCGCTCCCGCGCGGTGAGCGCGGCGATGACGTCGATCTCGTCCCTCGCGATCGGGCCGCCGCCGTCCGCGAGCCGTTCCGCGACCTCGCGCAGGAGACCGGCGTCCGCGATACCGGCGACCGCCAGCAGCGCGTACGGCTGGCCGAGCCGCCCTTCGTCCAGCAGGAAACGGACGAGCGTGCGTCCCTGGTCTGCGACGTCCGGCCACGGCCCGGTGCAGCGCAGCAGCGCCCCGGCGCCGAGCCGCACGTCCGCCCACTTGCGCTTCTCCAGGCCCTGGACCAGCGCGTCGAACATCCGGCGGCACGCTTCCGGCGTGTAGCGCGGCTGCCGCTCCTTCGCCGCGTCCTCGACCGGGAAACGGACGCGCGTCGAGACGAACGGCTCCGCCGGCGCCGCGTACGCGGCGGGCAGGAGCGTGCCGAGGTCCTCGTCGGAGACCAGGGACAGGTCGGGGTACGCGCTCAGGAACTCCTCGTCCTCCGGGGCCGGGCCGGTCATGGCGCGCAGCATCCGCGCCGCGGGGCCGTCCATCAGACCCCCGTCCTGATCCGCCGCAGCAGCGACTCGTCCGCGATCTTGTGGTCGGCGGCGAGCAGCACCGCCTTGGTGAGGATCAGCGACAGCCGCTCGTCCTCGAACGGCAGGAACAGCCCCGACTGCCCCTTGCGGCGCGCCGGCACGATCCGCAGCAGCGCCCCCTCCGGCTCCATCCGCACGTGCCCCGTGCCGAGATGGATCCGGTAGGTGCGCAGCTCGCCCCGCACGGCGAGGAAGCGGTCGTCCAGCGCGCACCGGTCGGCGATCTTCGTGCGGGGCAGGATCCGCTCCAGCGCCGCCCGCCGCACCTCCGCCGCCGCGCCCGGCCGGCCGAACGCCGCCTCCCGCCGGTAGTGCAGGTGGTGGCGGTCCTCGCCGTCCGGCCAGTCCGGGTCCGCGGCGATCGACGCGGCGTCCACGAACAGGCCGACGTCGCGCATCGCCTCGCTGAACACCAGCGGCGGCGCGTCGGCGAGCCCCGCCCGGCTCCAGTGCCGGCGGTCCCGCCGCTCGAACCGCACGTGCCCGGTGACGACGTGGTCCCCCTGCCCCGCCGCCTCCGCCGGGTCGTAGCGCAGGACCACGCGCCACCCGCCGTCGAGGACGCGCCGCGCCGCCGCCGGGGCGCCGCCGTGCAGCCTGCCGCGGTGGTCGGGCCGCCAGCCGCGCTCCCGGAACAGCTCCCGCAGCCGCGCGTACCGGACGATGTGCCCCGCGAACCGGTCCGAGCGGGCCGCGCCCGCCTCGTCGGGGCCAAGCACGCAGACCTCCCGGAACGCCTGCCGGAACGCCTGCACCATCCGGTTGTCGATCACGAAGTCGCGCCAGGCCCGCACCACGGCGGGCCGTGCCCGCGCCGGATGCCACAGCCGTACCCGCGCGCCGTCCGCCGGGACGGGCAGCGCCCGGCCGTCCACCGTCACGAGCACGTCCTCGCCGGGCGTCGCCGCGTGCCAGATCCCGTCCGGGTCCTGGAACTCCCAGATCAGGCCGCGGGCGACGGCGCCGCTCACCGGGTGGTCGAGCCACTCGCGCCGCCACGCGCCGTGCCCCCAGGACCGGCCGTCCCCCGCCATCAGCGCCTCGGCGCGGTCCCGCTCGTCCGCGAGGGTGCCGCGCACGCCCTTCGCGAGCGCCTTCAGCTCCCTGATCTCGGCGGCGTGCGGGACCTTCAGCGCACCGGGGACGGTCGGCAGCGGGTACCCGTCCGACCCGACATAGGTCAGCCGCACGGTCAGCGGGTCCTCGATCGCGAGGACGGCCTGGTAGCCGCCGACGTCGCGGGCGAGGGACCCGTCCCCGCCGAGACCGTGCGCGGGCACGTCGGGCACGCCGTCGTCGGAGGGCGGCGGCGGGGCCGGGGGCGCCGCGGGTCCGGCCCACGCCGCTGCGGGCCGCTTCCTGGTGGGCCACTTCTTCGTGGGCCACGGGCCGTCGAGCGCGGTGAGGTGCGCCCGGAGGTCGTCGAACATGTCGCGATCTTGGCAGATCCCGCCGCCCCGGCCGGGCCGTTCGGTAAGGATCATCGTGCCGGTGACAGCTGGCGCAGGATCGCCTCGTCGGTGATCCTCGCGTCGGCGGCCAGCAGGAACGCCTTGCTGAGGATCAGCGAGAGCCGCTCGTCCTCGAACGGCAGGAACACCGTGCCGCCGCCCGTGCGGCCGCCCCGCACGATGCACAGGTACGCGCCGTCCGGCTCCATCAGGATGTTCCCCGAGCCCAGATGGATCTTGTAGGTGCGCAGGTCGCCGCGGACGACCAGGTACCGCCCGTCCAGCGCGCACCGGCCCGCGATCTTCGTGCGGGGCAGGATCCGCTCCAGCGCCGCCCGCCGCACCTCCGCGCTCGCGGTCAGCTCGCCGAACGTCGCCGCCCGCCAGTACGCGGTGTACCGGTCCTCGCCCCGGTCCGCCCAGGACGGATCGGCCGCGATCGACGTGACGCCGACGAACAGGTCCACGTCCCGCATCGCCTCACTGAACACCAGCGGCGGCACGTCCGCCAGCGGTGCCTCCCGCCAGCGGCGGCCGTCTCTGCGCTCGAACCGCACCTGGTCGGTCGCGGCGTACTCGGGCGTGTAGTCGAACCCCTCCTCCACCGGCTCGTGGTAGAAGCACGCCCGCCACGCGCCGCCGCCGAACTCGCCGCGCGCCTCGCCGTTGTAACCGCCGTCGTAGGAGCCCAGGAAGTTGCTCTGCCAGCCGCGCTCTTTGAACAGCGCGTACAGGCGCCGGTAGTACACGATGTGCGCCGCGAACCGGTTGGAGTACGTCCCCGTCTCCTCCTCCGCCGGGGTGAGCAGGTAGATCTCCCGGAACGCCTGCTTGAACGGCTGCCGGACCCGGCCGTCCATGACGCGCTCCCGCCAGGCGCGGACCTCGTCCAGCGCGGCCCGGGCCGGATGCCACAGCCGGACGTTCACCGGCTCGCCGTCCGGCGCGTCCATCGCGGCGCGCCAGGCGCCGTCCTCGCCCTGGAACTCCCAGATCAGCCCGCGCGCGACGGCACCGGTGACCGGATGGTCCCGGTAGTACTCGCGCCACTCGCCGTACGGCCAGGCCCGCGCGCCGTCCGACATGATCGCCTCGATGCGCGCCCGCTCCCCCGACAGCGTCCCGCGGATCTCCTTGGCGAGCGCCTTCAGCGCCTTCAGCTCGTCCGCGAACCCGTCCTTCACCGCCGCCGGGGCCGTCCGGGACGCGCGGCCGTCCGCGCCGGCGAACGTGAGCCGGACGGTCGCCGCGTCCTCGACCGCGATCCGCGCGACGTGCGCGCCGAGCGTGCGCTCCAGCGTCCCGTCCGGGCCGAGCCCGTGGGCGGGGACGCCGCGCTCCACCAGCTGCTCGGGCGTGATCCCCTGCCGTTGCGCGGCGGCCTGCAGGGCGGTGCCGATCTGCTTGCGCAGCGCCCGGTCCTTGATCTTCATCTGGAGCCGTCCGAGCTCCGCCAGCGCCGAGGCGTCCTCGACGGCGCCCAGCGCGTTGATCGCCGCGCCCGCGAGCTTGAGGTCCTGCGCGGCGTCGCCGCCGGGCGCCCCCGCCCGCAACGCCAGCGCCCCGAGCAGCGGCACCGTCTCCGCGCCGCCGGTCAGCGTCGCCGCCCAGACGACGCCGCGTGCCAGGTCCCCGTGGTTCTGGTGGACGAGGTAATGGTAGTGGTACTGCTCGCCGACCCACCCGGCGTGGCCGCCGTGCTCCCGGCTGCACAGGGGCTCGCCCTCGGCCAGGATCCGCAGGCACTCGGCCACCGCGCCGCGCGCGTCCGCGGCGTCCGCGAGCGACACGCACGTCCGCCGCCACTTCTGCGACGGGCGCGGCGACGACAGGCCGTCCAGGTGCCGGATGAACGACGCCACGTCCACCTCCGGCGCCTCCCGCGCGCGCTCGCGCAGCGGCGCCGCCCACGCGTCGTGGACCGGGACCAGCCCTGCCGGGAGGGAGTCGCCGACGTCGGCCAGGAGCGCGCGCAGCCGCTTCGCGATCATCGGACGCTCGTACGAGCCGATGTGGCCCTCCATGAACGCCTGATGGGCGAGGCGGAGCGCGGGCCCCACGGCCCGGCGCCCGTCGGCGTCGAGCGCTCCGGCGGCGGTGAGCGCGATCAGCAGGGTGTCCCCGAACCAGGAACCATCGCGGTGGGCGGCGGCGCACTCCAGCAGGACCTCGGCCTCGGCGGGCGTCCAGCCGCCCGTCCGCGCCGCCAGGTGGGACATGTCCCGCTGGTGGCGCCACAGCGGCGCGTCGTCGTGGCAGCCGGCCAGCATGAGGACCAGCAGCGCGGCCCTGGCGTCGGCCCCCGCGCAGCCTTCCAGCCACCGGTTCAGGTCCCCCCGGACGGCCGTGTCCTCGGCGGCGAACGCGGCGTAGTCCTCCGGGGCCTTCGCCGCGTCCCAGGTGTTCCTCCGCGCCCGGTCGAGCAGGGCGACGAGCCCGCGACCGCGGTCGAGGGCGGCCAGGCGGACGTCGTCGAGGGCGTCGCCCTTGCGCGCCGCCGCCACGAGGGTGTCGTAGAGCATGGCCGTGAGGTGGCAGGGGCGACCGACAAAACCGGCGATCCGGGTGTCTGGTCAGTGACCTTCCGGTCACCTACGCTCGGGGATACCGTACAGAACGAGATTCGGGACGGCCCATGGCGCACAGCGTGGTGATCATCGGAAGCGGGTTCGGCGGCATCGGGATGGCGATCCGGCTGCGGGAGGCCGGCGTCCACGACGTGGTGGTCCTGGAGAAGGCCGGGGGCCTCGGCGGCACCTGGCGCGACAACACCTACCCCGGCGCCGCCTGCGACGTCCCCTCCCATCTGTACTCGTTCTCGTTCGAGCGCAAGACGGACTGGACGCGCCGGTTCCCGCCGCAGCCGGAGATCCTCGACTACCTGTGGCACTGCGCCCGCAAGTACGGCGTCCTCGACAAGATCAGGTTCGGTACCGAGGTCACCGAGGCGCGGTTCGACGAGGACGCGGCGCTGTGGCGGGTGTCCACGACGACCGGCGAGCTGGACGCGCGGGTGCTGGTGTCGGCCTGCGGGCAGCTGAACCGGCCCGCGCTCCCGCCGATCGAGGGCCGCGAGTCGTTCGCCGGGACGAGCTTCCACTCCTCCCGCTGGGACCACGGCACCGACCTGCGCGGCAAGCGGGTCGCGCTGGTCGGGACGGGCGCGAGCGCGATCCAGATCGTGCCGGAGATCGCGAAGGAGGCCGCGGAGCTGCGGCTGTTCCAGCGGTCCGCGCCGTACGTGATCGACAAGCCGGACCGGCCGTACCGCGCGTGGGAGAAGGCCGTCCTGCGGACGGTGCCGGGCGCGTACGCGCTGAGCCGCGCCCGGATCTACGCGATGTTCGAGTCGCGGGCCCTCGGCTTCGTCAAGTACCCGAAGCTGATGGGGCTCATGGAGAAGGGCTTCCGCAAGCACCTGGAGGAGCAGGTCGCCGACCCGGCGCTGCGCGGCCAGCTCGTCCCCGGGTACCGGATGGGATGCAAGCGGATCCTGCTGTCCGACACCTACTATCCGGCGCTGGGCAGGCCGAACGTCGACCTGATCACCGATCCGATCGAGCGCGTCACGCCGTCGGGCATCGCGACCGCGCGCGAGCACTACGACGTGGACGTGATCGTCTACGCGACCGGGTTCCAGTCCACCGACTTCCTGTCCCCGATGAAGATCGTCGGACGGGACGGGCGGGAGCTGAACGAGGCGTGGCGGGACGGCGCGCAGGCGCACCTCGGCATCACCGTCAGCGGCTTCCCGAACCTGTTCCTGCTGTACGGGCCGTACACGAACCTGGGCCACAACTCGATCATCTACATGCTGGAGTCGCAGTTCCGGTACGTGCTGGGCTGCGTGGAGGCGCTGCGCCGGCACGGCCTGGACTGGATCGACGTGAAGCCCGACGTGCAGGACGCGTTCACCCGCGAGATGCGGGAGCGGATGCGGGCGACGGTGTGGGAGGCGGGCTGCCAGAGCTGGTACATGACCGAGGACGGCAAGGTCGTCAACAACTGGCCCGGCTTCACCTTCGCCTACCGCAACGCGACCCGCCGCCCCGACCCGCGGCATTTCACGGTGCGGCGCGCTACCGCCCGGTAGCCGCCGGGTTAGGCTCGGAGGCATGCCGACCGCCTTCATCACGGGCGCGACCGCGGGCATCGGCGCCGCGTTCGCCCGCCGCCTCGCCTCCGACGGGTTCGACCTGGTGCTGCTGGCCCGCGACACCGAACGGCTGGAGCGGGCCGCCGGCGAGCTCCGCGACCGGTACGGGGTGCGCGCCGAGACGCTGACCGCCGACCTCGCCACCGAGGCGGGCCTCGCCGCCGCCGAGGAACGCGTCCGCAAGGACGTCGACCTGCTGGTCAACAACGCGGGGTTCGGGCACAACGGCGTGTTCCTCGACGTGCCGGTCGCGGACGAGATCACGATGCTGAAGGTGCACTGCGAGGCCGTCCTGCGGCTCACCCACGCGGCGCTGCCCGGGATGCTGGAGCGCGGCCGGGGCGGGATCGTCAACGTCGCGTCGGTCGCGGCGTTCGCGACGCGCGGCACCTACGGCGCGTCGAAGGCGTGGGTGGTCAACTTCAGCCAGGGCGTGGCCGCCGACATTCGGCGCCGCTCGCGCGGGCGCGTCCGGGTGATGGCGCTGTGCCCCGGTTACACGCACACCGAGTTCCACCAGCGGGCGAGCATGGACATGTCCGGCCTGCCGGAGTTCATGTGGCTGAAGGACGCCGACGTCGTGGACGCGGCCCTGCGCGACCTGCGGCGCGGCGCGCAGATCAGCGTGCCCGGCGCGCAGTACAAGGCGATCGTGGCGCTCACCCGCCTGGTGCCGCGCGGGCTGGTCGCGCGGCTGTCGTCCGACACGGGCCGTCACTACGATTGATCAATCAGTCAAGCGTCACGGTCTTGTCACACGGAGTCCGACACGGCATGTTGGACTTCCGGCGGTTCTCAGGCGCGCGGAACCCCGGTTCCGCCCGCCCCCGATCCGCCGAGAGGTCCCCTGATGGGTCACGACCTGGGTTACGCCGCCCTCGCTCTGATCGCGACCACCGTCTACTACATCGCCTTCCTCGTCTTCCGTGTCTCCGCGCGCCGGATGGAGCCGCTCAGGGGAAGCCGCCCGTTCCGGGTCGCCCGGCTCATGCTCACCGACCCGGTGTGGCTGGGCGGCGGGCTGCTGCTGTTCCTCGGCCTCGGCTACGAGGTGGTGGCGTTCCAGCAGATGCCGCTCGCCGTCGCGCAGCCGATCTTCGCCGTCAGCCTGGTGTTCCTCGTCGGGTACGCCGTGTGGTTCCTCGGCGAGCGGCTGAGCCTCCGGGAGTGGGCGAGCGTCGCGCTGTTCGTGCTGGCCACCGTGCTGATCGGGCTGTCGGCGACCGGTGACGGCACCCCGGCGGCGCATGCCACGCTCGCCGGCACGCTCGAGTCCCCCTGGACGATGCTCGCGATCTGCGCGCCCGCCGTGATCATCGCCGGGCTGGTGTGGCTGGTCGGCGACCGGCGCGCCGGCGGCCGGCACGCCCGCAAGCTCGCCGGGGTCGCCTACGGCATCGGCGCGGGCGCCTGCGCGGGGCTCGCCGAGGCCGGCATCCGCGGCATCTCGCTCGTCTACGCCGACACCGGCAGCCTGCGCGCCGTCCTGGAGTCCGCCTACCCGTACCTGACGCTCGGGCTGGCCGCGATCGCGCTCGGGCAGTTGCAGATCGCCCTGCAGCGCTGCCGCGTCGCGATCGTCGCGGTCGTGCTGACCGTCATCGGCCGCAGCTACCTCATCGTCAGCAGCACCGTCCTGTTCGGCGAGGAGTGGCCCCGGGACGCGCTGCCGTTCCTGCTGCGCGCCGGCGGCTTCGTGCTGGCGCTGGTCGCGCTGGTGACCTTCCCGCGGTACGAGGAGCCGGGCGCCACCGCGGCGCTGCCCGCGCGGGCCGCCCGCCGGAAGGGCGTGCGCGCCCTCCCTTGATCCCATACATTGCCGGAATGGCCCCCTTCTCCCGATCGCTTCGGGGGGCGGCGCCCCGGTCCGGCCGGGCGCGCGCCCGCAGAGCGACGCCAGGCCGGGCCCTCGGCACGGCCGCGCTCGCCGCGGCCGTGCTCGGCGCCGCCCTCGTGCCCCTCGCCGCGTCCCCCGCGTCCGCCGTGGTCGGCGGCGCTCCCGCGTCCGCCGCCTCCTACCCGTGGCTCGCCGCGGTCGGCTCGCCGGTCTTCTTCGTCCGCCCGGCCGGCCAGTTCTGCGGCGGCGTCCTCATCGAGCCGGACCAGCTGCTCACCGCCGGGCACTGCGTGTCGGTGCTGCGCGGCGTGCCCGGCCTGCTCCAGGTCACCTTCGGCCGCGACGACCTGTCCGGCGGCGGCGGCGAGAGCGTGTCCGTCAAGTCCGTGAAGCTGCACCCGGAGTACAGCGAGACGTCCTTCAAGGGCGAGACGGTCAGCCACCACGACCTCGCCGTCCTCACCCTGGCGCGGCGGGTGGACCGGCCGACCGTCCCGCTCGGCTCCCCCGGGTCCGCCGCGACCGGCGTGGTGGCCGGCTGGGGCACCACGTCCGAGTCCGACTGGTTCAACACGCGGCTGCGCGCCGCGCAGGTGCCGCTGCCCGGCGACGCCGCCTGCGAGAAGGCCTACGGCGGCTCCTACGACGCGTCCGACATGGCGTGCGCCGGGTCGCCGAAGGCCGACACCTGCCAGTTCGACAGCGGCGGGCCGCTGCTGGCGGGCGGCCGCGTCGTCGCCCTCACCTCCTGGGCGTACGGCTGCGCCAAGCCCGGCTATCCCGGCGTCTACACGCGCGTCACCGACCTCCCCTAGCCGCCGCCCGGCCGGAAGCGGGCAGCGATTGGCGCCGCGACCCCGCCTCCGGCAATGCTGTGACCTATGCGCGTATTGGTGACGGGGGCGGCGGGTTACATCGGCTACGCGGTGGCGCGGCGGCTGGTGATGGCCGGGCACGACGTCGACGGGCTGATACGGCGCGACGCCGAGCTGCCGGACGGGGTGCGGCCCGTCCGCGGCGACGTCCTGCACCCGGCCTCGCTGCCGTCCGGGCAGTACGAGGGCGTGTGCCATCTCGCGGCGCTCACCCGTGTCCGCGAGTCGTTCCAGGAGCCGCTGCGCTTCTTCACCGCCAACGTGCAGGGCACGGTCAACGTGCTGCACGCCGCCGCGGGGGCGCGCGTGGTGTTCGGGTCGACCGCCGCGGTGTACGGGACGCCCGAGCGGCAGCCGATCCCCGAGACCGAGGCGACCGCGCCGTCCAACCCGTACGGGGCGTCGAAGCTGGCCGCCGAGCAGGCCGTCCGGTACCACGCCCGGACCGGCGCGATCGGCGCGGTCGTGCTGCGGACGTTCAACGTCGCGGGGTCGGTGGACGGCCGGGTCGACCCGGACGAGACCCGGCTGATCCCCAAGGCGCTCGCGGTCGCCGCGGGCCGCGCGCCCCAGCTGGAGATCAACGGCGACGGGCTGGCGGTCCGCGAGTTCCTGCACGTCGACGATCTCGCCGCCGCCTACGTCGCCGCGCTGGAGGCGGTGGAACTCGGCGAGGACCGGGTCTACAACGTCGGCAGCGGCACCGGGACCGCCGTCCACGAGGTCGTGTCGGCGGTCGAGAAGGCGACCGGGCGGCCCGTCCCGACGCTGCGCCGCCCGCCGCAGCCGGAGCCGCCCGTGCTGCTCTGCGACGCCGCCGCGATCCGCGCCGAGCTCGGCTGGCGGCCGCAGCGGTCCGCGCTCCCGGAGATCATCCGGGACTCGTGGGCCGCCCTGACGCGCGGGGACGGATAAACTCTCCAGCGTGTCCGACCCGAAGTTCGAAGTCCAGATGCTCCACGACCGTGTCATGATCAAGGTGGAGAAGGACGCCGGCGAGCGCCGCAGCACCTCCGGCATCGTGATCCCGGCGACCGTCGAGCAGGCCAACCGCCTCGTCTGGGGCGAGGTGTGCGGGGTCGGCCACCACGTCCGCACGGTCAAGGTCGGCGACCGCGTCCTGTTCCACCCCGGTGACCAGTACGAGGTCGAGATCCAGGGCGAGAACTACCTGGTGATGCGGGAACGCGACCTGCACGCCGTCGCCAACGAGCGCCCCGAGCACGGCACCGGCCTCTACCTGTGAACCCGGACGGCGGGGGCACGGGACGTCCCGTGCCCCCGCCGGGCCGGGCTAGGCCACCGGGGTGCCGTAGACGCTGACCTCGGTGAGGTGGAAGGTGAAGTTGGCGGTGTTGCCGAGGCCGACGACGCGGATGTAGCGGGCCTTCGCCTCGGTGTTCATGGTGTCGCCCGCGTCGGTGGCGGGGTCGGGGCCATTGCGGCCGCCGAGGGTGAACCAGTGCTCGCCGTCGACGCTGCCCTCCAGCCGGTAGGTGTAGTAGCGGGTGCCGTCGACGTAGTTGCGGACGTTGACGCGGGACACCGCGTTGACGACGCCGAGGTCGACGCGCCACCAGGTCTCGCCGTAGGTCAGCGGCCCGCCCCAGTACGGCGAGTTGGCGCGGCTGCCGTCGTTCGCGGCCTCCGGCGGGCGTCCCGGCTCCGACGACAGCGCCGTCACCGGCTTGCGCAGGCTCTGGATCTTGTCGCCGGACCCGTCGCGCGCGGTGGCGGGCGCGGCGGTGACGCCGCCGTCGAAGCGGGCGATCGCCTCCTGCCCGGTGTGCCGGTTCACCGCGCTGACGAACATGCCGACGTCCTCGGCGTCGCCCGCGCCCGCCACCCGGCCGGAGCCGACGACCGTCCAGTTCTCGCCGTCGGTGCTGCACGAGCCGGTCATGCGGTCGCCGTCCCTGCCCAGCCGCACGCGGACGTCGCCGGCGGTGAACCCGCCGACCTCGCTGACGTGGTCGAGGCGCCCGTCGCCGTCGGCGTCGTAGGAGAAGACGCAGCCGTGCTCGGGCGTGACGGCGATGTCGGCGTACCCGCCCGACCCGGACTTGGTGAGGTCGTTCGCGGCGACCAGGCCGGCGCGGGAGTACGGCGACCCGCCGTCCAGCTTCGTCACCTTCGTGGCGACGGCGTGCCCCGCGGTGAGGCCGCCGCCGCTGTAGACGGTGGCGAACTCGTTGGTGGCGCCCCAGATGTCCTCTCCACCTGCGGCGATCCCGATCGTGCCGCCGTCCTGCGCGTACTCGGCGGGCGCCGAGGCGGCCGTCTTGTAGGGCGCGCCGATCGTGCTCCCGCCGACCATCAGCAGGGAGTGCGCGCTCGCCTGCTCGGACTCGCCCTTGCCGCTGCGCCAGGAGACGGTTCCGTCCAGGGCGGGCAGGGCGCCCGCCTCCGCGTCGGCGGGCGCGGTCACCGTCCACGTCGAGGTGGCGGTGCCTCCGGGGCCGACGTCGCGCCCGGCGGAGCCGGCCGACTCGCGGACGGTGTAGCCGCGCGGCGCCGACAGCGCGAACCGGACGCCGCCCGCGGCGGTCAGCGTCGACTCGTTCGTGAACGTGGCGGTGACGCGGACGGTGCCGCCCGGGGTGATCCCCTTCCGGTCGGAGGCGAGGGCGAGCGCGCCGGCGGGTTCCCCGGCGACCCGGGCCGCCAGCCGGTAGGCGTCGCCGTGCGGGTCGTCGGCGTAGCGGGTGCCCGCGTGGGCCCAGCTCTCGGCGACGGCGCGCCAGTCGATCTGCCGCGGTTCGGCGCCGGTCCTCATCGCGCGCTTCAGCTCGTCGAAGAACATCGCCCAGCGCTTCGCGTAGTAGCCGCCGACCAGGCCGTTGACCTCGCGGCGCGCGTAGTCCTGGAGGCCGGGGCTCTCGGTCTGCCAGAGGGTGACGAGCGACTTGAGGTCGTAGTCGAGGGCCGCGGCCTCCGTCCGGTCGGCGGCCTGGCGGGCGGCCTCGCTCTGCCAGGTGCCGAGCAGGAAGTTCGGGTCGGTGCCGAGGACCTCGTCCATCAGCTTCATCTCGGCCGACCACCGGTCGGTGAGCTGCTCGAACGCTGCCTTGTCACCGTCCTCGTAGGCGGCGCGGATCTTCGGCAGGAGCGTCCGGCTGCGGTTGGCGAGGACCTGGCGGGCGACGTCGACGAGGTCGTAGCGGTAGGCGCCGGAGCGCCGCAGCCGCGGGTCGACCTGCAGCAGCTCGCGCAGGGCCTGCTCGAACTCGGCCGGGTCATACTGGAGGGGCGTCCCGGTGTCGGTCAGGCTCGGCTGGTCGTCGAACAGGGCGGTCACGTGCCGGGTGTCCTTGCCCTCCGGCCAGGCGTAGGCGGTGCGGCCGATGATCTTCCAGGCCGCGACGGCGTGCGGGTCGGCGGCGCCGTAGCGGGCGGCGGCGTACTCGGAGAGCCAGGCGTCCATGTCGACGGGCCCGTCCTCCCAGGGCATGTCGGTGAAGAACGCGACGGCGGCGGGGTTGTTGTCGATGGCCTCGGGCATCAGCGCGATGCCGTTCAGGGCGCTGCCGGGTTTGGTGCGCATGGCATGGAACTTGGCGTTCCAGACGGTGAGTCCGGCGCCGAGGTTCTGGTGGCCGCCGAAGTTCCAGATCGTGCCGAACGCGTACTGGGTGCCGAGGAAGTCCTTCTCGCGGTCGGTGACGCTCGGCTGCTCGGTGATGCCGTCGACGATGAACATCCGCGACCGGTCGACGGCCTCGAGGGTCTCCTTGCGGGGGTTGCTCTGCCAGCCGAGGATCACCCAGAGGGCGCCCGGGTGGGCGGCTTCGAGCGCGTCCTGGACGGCCTTCGACGCGGGGCCCACCGGCACCGATCCGGCCCGGCCGCCCTCGTGCAGGAGGTCCATCTTGTACATGGTGCTCTGGCCGTACAGCTGGGTCTGCGCCTGGTAGAACGCCGCCGCGACCTTGCCGAACTCGGGGCCGGTCGGGTCGAGCCAGTCCGGGCGCTCCAGACCGTTCCACGTACCCTGCGGGACGGTGTTCGCGCCCGGGTTGCGGGTCTCGAAGTCGGTCGGAACCGTGCCGTAGTAGCCGGGCAGGACCGGCGTGATGCCGAGGTCGCGGAGCCGGTCGACGATGCGCCGGGCGAGCGCCGCGCGCCGGTCGATCAGCTGCTGGGAGATCGGCGAGCCGGTGCAGCACATGTTCTGCAGCAGCCACCACGCCTGGTGCGCGGGCTGCGGGATCCACTTGCGCATGTCCTCGGCGCTGTAGCCGAACTGCTGGAAGGCGCGCTGGTAGACGGCCTCCTGGCCCTCGTACACCAGCACCTCGTTGACGCCGTGCAGGGCGAGCGCGTCGATGCGGCGCTGCCACTCGTCCCAGCTCAGGTACGCGCCCGCGTACCCCTCGTTGGTGTCGTTGAGCGCGAACCTGTGCGCGACGGAGGCGTCCTCCTCGATCGGCGCGGACGGCAGCGGCAGCCGCGCGGGCAGGTCGAGCTGCGCGCCGCCGATCGCGTAGTCGGCGTGCGCGACCTTGCGCAGGTACCAGCCGAAGCCGGTGAGCTGGACGGCCGGGGACGTCCCGGCGATCACCAGCCGGCCGCCGGCGGCGGAGATGCGGAACCGGTCGGCGCCGGTGCCCTTGCCGATCGTCTGGAGGGTGACCTGGGCCGCCCGCGGCTTGCCGAGGATCCGTTCGAGTGCCTGGGCCGCGGGTCCGGCCTGGCTCGTGGCGGCCGGTGTGGGTGCGGGAGCGGTCCGGGCGGCGGCCGGTGGCGCCGTCGCGGCGAACGGCACCACCAGTGCCGCCGCCGTCGCGATGGCGAGCGCCCGGAACCGCGTCCCGGCGCCGCGCCGCCTTCCCCGTGGTCGTGTGCGTCTTCTGTCCGGTCGCCGGCTCGACACCATGGCGGAACCTCCACCGCGCGAGGGTTTGTTAAAGTCCTTGAAATACCAGGACGAAGTTCATAATCAGTGCGCGGGACCGTCCGGTCAAGGGGGCCGGACGATCTTTCTCGGAGGGGCGATGGCAGAGGAACGCGCGGTCGGCACCCCGGTGCTGCGCCGCCTCAACACCGCCGCCGTGCTGCGCGCGGTGCGCGACTGCGCGCCCGAGCCCGTGCGGCTCGCCGAGCTGGTCAGGCTGACGGGACTCACCCGCCCAACCGTGGGCCAGGCGGTGGACGGCCTGGTCGAGGCCGGGTGGCTGCAGCAGCACGACCCCGCCGCGGCGTCCCCGCAGGGCGGCCGTCCCGCGGTCCGGGTCTCGCTGCGCGGACGCGCCGCGCCCGTGCTCGGCCTGGACGTCGGCCCGCACACCGTCAGCGCTGGGATCGACGACCTCGCCGCCCACCGCCTCGCCGCGGTCCGCCTCCCCGTCGGCCGCACCGGCGCCGGCCGGCTGCTCGGCGTTGTCGACGAGGCGGTCGGGCGCGCCCTCGCCGAGGCCGGGCTCGGCGCGGACGAGATCGCCGCGGTCGTCGTCGCGACCCCGGGCATCGTCGACCCCGCGTCCGGCCGGATCCTGCTCGCGCCGAGCGTCCCGGGCTGGACGTCGGTGAACCTGTCCGAGCACCTCCGGGGCCGGTTCGGCTGCCCGGTCCAGGTGGAGAACGACGCGAACCTCGCGGCCCTGGCCGTCGCCGGGGAGCGGAGCGGCGCGGGCACCCTGCTCGCCGTGCAGTGGGGCGAGCGGCTCGGCGCCGGCGTCGTGATCGGCGGCCGGCTGCACCGCGGCACCGGGTCCGCCGGCGAGATCGGCTTCATCCGGCCGCCCGGCGACGTCCCCGACACCGGCGACGGCCGCGGCCCCCTCGAACGGGCCATCGGCGCGGAGGCGATCACCGAGCGGGCCCGCCGGGCCGCCCGGGACCGTCCCGGCACCGCGCTACAGGCCGGCGGGCTCGACGCGGCGGCCGTCTTCGCCGCTGCCGCCGCCGGCGACGAGGCGGCCGTCCGGGTCGTCGACGAGGTGGCCGCGTCGTTCGCGCAGGCCATCGCCCCGGCCGTGCTGGTGCTGGCCCCGGACGCCGTCGTGATCGGCGGCGGCGTCGCCCGCGCCGGATCCGTCCTGCTGACCGCCATCACCCGGCATCTGGGCAGGCTGACGCTCACCCCGCCCGTGGTGGAGTTCTCCGGCCTGGCCGAGGACACCGTCCTCACCGGCGCCCTGCGGCTGGCCCTCGACGAGGTCTGGGGACGGCTGCCGGTCTGACGCGGCGCTTCGAGGTTCCCGCCGCGCGGCGGTCAGGCGCAGCGGGGATCGGTGGAGACGACGGGGTCCTCGCGGCCGACCCACCGGTGCCCGCCGAAATGCCGGACGAAGATCGTCTCGGCGGTGCGGGTGGCGAGCGCCTGCGTGGTGAGGGTCGGGTTCGGGCCGCCGAGGCTGTTGGCGAGCGCGGAGTTGTCGGCCACGTAGAGGCGCCCCACCCAGCGGCTGCGGGCGTCGGCGTCCAGCACCGAGTCGTCCGCCGACAGCCCCATCCGCATCGACGAATGGACGTGCAGCAGCAACGGCGCCCAGTCGAACCGGTAGACGCGTTTCGCGCCGGCCTTGCGGAGCAGTTCGGTGGCCTTGCGCGCGAGGAATTCGCGGGCGGCGAGCGTGTGCCGGGTCCGCTGCCGGGACCGGAACTCCACTTTCGGGATCGGCCCCTGCTCGTCGGGCGGGAACGCCGAAAGGGTGACCCGGTTGTGGGCTTCGACGCTGTCGCCGGTGAGGACCAGGATGTTCAGCAGCCGGTCGACGCCGCTGCCGAGGGCCTCTTTGAGTTCCGGGCCGATGACGCGGCCGGTGCGCCCGTCCCAGGGGCCGGTGAGACCCCGGCCGTTGCGGTACTGGCCGCGGATCCCGCTGTCGGACAGCGCCATCGTGAACGCCTGCATCGCCGGCGGCAGGCCGATGTTCTCGAGCGCGCCGTAACCGGGGAAATCGCAGCGGGCCGCGGAACTCGGGCCGCGCGATGACCCGGTGTCCTCGTCGAACAGGCCGGTGACCCCGTCGAGGAAATGGTCGGTGTAACCGCGCCCCACCCAGCCGTTGGGATTCGGCAGCCCGCTGTTCAGCCAGAGCCGCGGCGTCTCGGTGGTGCCGCCGGCCAGGACGACGACCGCCGCGTCCTCCCGGTGTACGTCGCCGGTCCTGGTGTTCCGCCAGGTCACGCCCGTCGCGACGAGCTCACCGTTCCTGCGTTCGGTGTGGACCTTCACGGCGGCCGAATCGGCCAGGAGCGTGACGGCGCGCCCGTGCGGCGACCACGCGTGCGCGGTCAGCGCCATCGGGACGTAACTGTTGTCCGTGGAGCGTTTCGCGGCCTGGTTGCGCGGGGCCCCGGCCGGTTCCATGCACCCTTCGAGGCAGTAGCCGCAGAAAGTACAACCGGTGGCCTGCGGATAGCGGAGCCGGGCGGGGTCTCCGGTCAACCCGGCGGTGCCGCCGGGCTGCAGGATCGCGTTCTCCTGCGGCCGGTACGACCACCTCTCCGTGTCCTTCGCCGTCTGGACGGGAATGCCGAGCTTTTCGGCGCCGCGGAAGAACACCGTCTCCTTGACGCCCATCGCCGCGGTCTGGACGGGCAGGGTCGCCTCCACCCACTCGTAGTAGGGGACGAGTTCCCGGTAGGTGAAGGGAAAGGCGTGAGCGGTGTCGTAGCTCGCGCGGTCGGGCCCGTCATATCCCTTGAACATTCCCGGGTAGGCGCGCGGCGAATTGCCGTAGTAGTGCAGGGTCGTGCCGCCGACGCCCGCCACCTGGAGCAGGAAGGAGTTCTGCGGCTCCTCCCGGAGCCATTCCGGCGCGGCGCGGTCCGACGGCCCCACCCGCAGGAAGCCCGTGATGGGGTTGTTGGCGTCGTTCTCGTAGTGCGTCCATTCCCGGCGCGGGTGGGCGTGCCGGGCGCCGGCCTCCAGCAGCAGGACGTCCAGGCCGCGGGCGGCGAGTTCCTTGGCCACGACGGGGCCGCCCGCCCCCGCGCCGACCACGATCACGTCCCGGCTCATCCGGCCGCCTTCCTGCGTCCCTGGTAGTAGCCCCGGAACTCGGGCCGCCCCTCGGAGGCGGGCGTGTACCCGCTGACCCGCCAGCCGACCGGGCGGTCACGCAGCCGCCGCGTCGCCGGGTCGAGGACGCCCCATTCGGAGTAGCCGCCGAGCGCCGCCAGTTCCAGCAGCGCTCCGGCGGCGTACTTCAGCAGTCCCGACGCCGACCTCTTCAGCGGCTCCGGCAGCTGGGCGTCCAGCGCCTCGACCAGGCGCGGGTCGGGGCCCTCCAGCAGCTCGAACACCTTCGCCTTCGCGCGGTAGGACAGGCGGGGGAACGGCGCGAGGAAGGGCCCGCCGAGCGCGCGCGGATCGACGCGGACGGCCTCGGCGTTGAGGATCAGGGCGGCCGCCGGCGCCAGCGGGATCACCGCGTCACTGCGCGGCAGGACCGCGCCGGCCGGCGGCCCCAGCGCGGCGGCCAGAGCCGTGACCGGCAGGTCGGGGAACGGCAGGTACCGGTTCAGGTGGTGGACGAGGAACTCGGGCAGCCGCGCCTCGATCCCTCCGGGTTCCCCGCGCGGCGTGCCCTGGGCGCGCGAGTAGGCGTCCGGGCCCGGCATGACGAAGACGGCGAGGCCCTTCATCGTGTCGAGCGTCCAGTCGCCGAGCGGGTCGCCCGCGGCGCGCGCGTCCGGGGCCCCGGTGAGGTCGGGCAGGGACGCCGCCGCCGCGAGGAGTCCCGCGGCGCCCAGCAGCGTCCGGCGTTCGGGGCGTGGTTCGTCCGGCACGTGATCCCTCCTCCGGACGGCCAAGCTAACCCGGCCCGCCGCGCCGTTCTCCGCACCTCGTTGACAGGTTCGGGGACCGTTTTCGGCACTCGGCCGCACATCGGCGGATCAGCGGCGCGGCGTCACCACTCGGGAGGGCGGTGGCCGTCCCACGGGTCGGCCGCCTCGACCTGGGCGCAGAGCGCGAGGAGGCCGGCCTCCCCCGCGGGCCGCCCGACCAGGCTCACGCCGACCGGCAGCCCGCCCTCGGCGCGGTGCAGCGGGAGGTTGGCGACGGGCTGGCCGGTCATGTTGTAGACGCTGGTGAACGCGCTGAACGCGCTCTGCCGCCGGAGGTTGTCGAGCGGGTCGGCGTGCTTCTCGTCGAAGTACTCGACCGGCTGCG
Organism: Actinomadura montaniterrae; assembly: GCF_008923365.1. Classification (GTDB taxonomy): domain Bacteria; phylum Actinomycetota; class Actinomycetes; order Streptosporangiales; family Streptosporangiaceae; genus Spirillospora; species Spirillospora montaniterrae. The sequence continues at coordinate 14,673 of NZ_WBMR01000058.1, read as the reverse complement.
GCAGTGCCGCCAGCGTCGGCGTCAGGACGGCGTCGTAGCGGGCCGTCGCCTCGATGGACGCGCGGGCGGCGCGCTGCATCCCGCCGACCGCGGCGGCGAAGGAGGCGCCGTCGATCCGGCGGCCGTACGCGCGCCAGGCGCGGGTCACGGGCCGCAGCGACTCCTCCGCATCGACGGCGTGGCCGAGCGACTGCACGCCCCACACGGTGACGAAGAAGTCGGAGACCTCGGGACCGAAGGGCGTCGGGATGTCCTCGACCTCGTGCCCGAGGCCTTCGAGCACGCGGGAGGCGTGCTCCCACGCCTCGACGCACGCCGGGTCGACGTCGATGCCGGGTGCGGCGGGCACGGCGTAGCGGCCGATGCGCAGCCGTCCCGGCTCGCGGCCGGCGTGGCCGAGGAAGGTCTCGCCGGCCGGGAGGGGCGGCGCCCAGTGCGGGTCGCCGGGCATCGGGACGGCCATCAGGTCGAGCATCGCGGCGGCGTCCCGGACGGTGCGCGCGAGCGGGCCCTGGACGGCGAGGCCGCTCACGTCGGCGGCGTCCGGGCCGGGGCTGATCCGGCCCCGGGACGTCTTGAGCCCGAAGAGGCCGCAGGAGCTCGCGGGGATCCGGATGGAGCCGCCGCCGTCGCTGCCGTGCGCGACGGGCGCGAGCCCGAGCGCCACGGCGGCGGCCGCGCCGCCGCTGGAGCCGCCGGCCCCGCGGGCGCGGTCCCACGGGTTGCGCGCCGGGCCGGCCACGTCGTTGTCGGTGTAGCAGCAGAGCCCGAACTCGGGGGTGTTGGTCTTGCCGAGGCTGATCATGCCGCCGCGGCGCAGCAGGGTGACGACGTGCGCGTCGCGGTCGGGGACGTGGCCCGCGTAGGCCCGGGAACCATAGCTGGTGGGCACGCCGGCGGTCGGCGTCAGATCCTTGATCGCGGTCGGCACTCCGGACAGCGGCGTGGGGGCTTCATCCGCCGCCGTGGCGCCGGTCATCGCCTCGGCCTGCGCGATCGCCTGGTCCGCCGTGACGGTGACGAAGGCGCCGTAGCGATCGTTCAGGCGCTCGATGCGGGCCAGGTAGTGGCGGACCAGGTCGGCGGGGGCGACCTCGCCCGCGCGCACCGCCGCGGCCTGTTCGAGCGCGGTGAGTTCGTGCAGCTCCGTCATTCGCCCCACCCTAATACCGACCGGTCGGTATGTCAGGAGGCGATTCCCGCGGGCACCGGACTCGGCCCGGATCAGGCCATCCGGGAGAGGGCGGCGGCGACCTCGGCGGACGGGGCGTCGCCCAGCAGGATCGTGTAGTGGTTGGCGTCCGGGAGGGTGCGGACCGGGATGCGCGCGGCGATCGGCGCGGGATCGGGGTACAGCGGCACCGGCTCGTCGAGCATGCCGCGCCCGGCCCGCAGCATCTCGGTGGGCCCGCGCAGCCGCCGCCACGCGCCCGCGAGCGCGTCCCCGGTGAGCAGGTCGGCGGAGTCCGCGGACACCGCGTCCAGCGAGACCCGGCTGCGAAGCTCCGGCTCCTCGCCGGTCATGTCGTAGTCGACGTAGGCCTCGATCGCGGGCGTCCAGACCTTGAACGCGGGGTGCGCGCGCCAGAAGTCGCGGTTGGCCTCCCGGTCGGCGAACCGCATGCGCAGCCGCGCGGCGGCCGGGCCGATCGCGTCCGCGACCTGCTCGTCGGGCGTCCGGCCCGGCGCGACGGGCAGCGGCGGCCCGCCGTCGACCAGCAGGATCCGCTCCACCTTGCCCGGGTACAGGTCGCCGAGGACGAGGGAGACGAACGCGCCCATCGAGTGCCCGGCGACGACGGCCCGGTCCATGCCGAGCGCGTCGAGGACGGCGGCGCAGTCGCGTGCGTGCGCGGCCATGCCGTACGGCCCGGGCAGCTCGCCGCTGCGGCCGCGGCCGCGCAGGTCGACGGCGGCGAGGCTCCCGCCGGTGGCGGCGAACCGGGCGGCCACCGCTCCCCACGACAGATGCGACCCGGTGATGCCGTGGACGGCGAGCACCGACGGCGTCCCCTCTCCCCAGAGCCCTACGGTGAGGTCCCCGCCGGGGACGGCGACGGTCGTCGTGCGATACCCGCTCATGCCGCGCAATCTACTCCGGCCGCCCTCACCCGAGAGGGTCGCCGTGGACCTGCCGGCCCGCGAGGAACGTCGCGTCCACCGTCAGGTCCTCGATCTCCTCCGGCGGGACGCGCGTCGGGTCGGCGGAGACCACGGCGATGTCGGCGTACTTGCCGGGCGCGAGGGACCCAGTGACGTCGTCGGCGTGCAGCTGCCAGGCCGCGTCGATCGTCTGCGCGCGCAGCGCCTGCAGCACGCCGATCCGCTCGCCGGTCCCGAACGACCGGCCCAGGCGGGACGTGCGGGTCGCGGCGACCGCGACGTTGTGCAGCGGGTTCGCCGGGGTGACGGGCGAGTCGTTGTGCAGGGACACCCGCATCCCGGTGCTCAGGGCGGTGCCGATCGGCGCCCATCGTCCGGCGACGTCCGCGCCGAACAGCTCGTCCAGCACCTCGCCCCAGTAGTAGATGTGGTCGGGGAACAGGCTGCACGTGACGCCGAGCGCGTGCGCGCGCCGGAACTGCTCGGGCCGCATCGAGCTGGCGTGCTCGATGCGCAGGCGCCGGTCGTCGGGGCGGCCGCCGAGCATCTCCTCCCAGACGTCCAGGACCTGCTGGACGGCCTCGTCGCCGTTGGCGTGGCAGGCGAGCTGCCAGCCCTGCGCGTAATAGGCCCGCGAGATCTCCAGGAGTTCGGCGGCGCTGTAATTCGGAGCGTGGCGTTCGCCGCTGGAGAGATACGGGAACGACGCGGCGAGATTGCCCGTCCACGGCGATCCGTCCGCCCAGGTCTTGATGCCGATCTGGCGGATCATGTCGTCGCCCGCGCCGGGCTCGACGTCGCTTTCCAAGGCGGGCGTCGACACCTCGTAGAGGCGGAGCCGGGTGGTGAGCGGGACGTTCTCCAGCAGCGGCCGGGCGCGGGGGTCGAACGCCATTTCGCTCATCATCGTCACGCCGCGCGCGTTCACCCGCGCGCTCTCCGCCAGCAGGGCCGGAGCGGCGTCGGTGATGCCGTCGCGGAGATGCCCGGTGACCATGGATATCGCGGCGGGCTCGTAGGCGGCGCCGGCCAGTTCACCTGCGGCGTCGCGGCTGAACCGCCCGCCGGGCGGGTCCGGTGTGGTGGGGGTCAGGCCGGCCTGGCGCATGGCCACGGAATTGAAGAACACCGCGTGGCCGGAATTGTGCATGATGATCAGCGGAGTGGCGGGGGCCAGCTCGTCCAGCCAGGAAAGGGCCGGCTCCGGCAGCCCTTTCTGCAGCAGCGGCTCCCAGCCGTTGCACACCGTCATCGGACGCGTGGCGACGGCTTCGCGAACGGCGGCGAGCACCTCGTCCGCTGTGGCCAGGACGACCGGCCGGATGTCGACCAGCGCGGGGCTCTGCACGGTCGCGTCGCCGAGGAAATGGCCGTGGGCCTCGACGAATCCGGGCAGGACGCAGCCGTCGACGTCCACGACGCGCGTATGACGACCGCGCAGGCCGTCGAGGTCGTCGAGGTCGTCGCCGACCGCGAGGACGCGGTCGCCCCGCACCGCCAGGGCCCCGGCGGACGGACGGGCGTCGTCCATGGTGACGACCCGGCCGCGCAGGATGAGGTCGGCCGTCCTGACAGCGTCGGCCGTCATGACAGGGTCGGCCGTCATGACAGGTACGCCAGCGCCGCGCCGGTGAGGGCCGTCGTGCCCGCCTGGACGGACGCCTCGGGGTCGGGCGCGAACAGGGAGCTGTGGTTGCCCGGGATCGTCGCCAGCTTCTCCTCGGGACTCTCCCCCGGCGCGTCCATCCACGCCCGCAGCGGCGTGCCGCCGAAGAACCAGAAGTCGGACGGGACGGCGGTGCCGCCGTTGTGCTCGGCGAACCCGAAGACGGAGAAGTCCTCGCTGCCCATGAGCGGGCCGTGCTCGATGACGGCCTCCGCGCCGAACAGCTCGGCGTGCACGGCGGACACCCGGGCGTCGGCGGCGGCGTCGTTCACGGTCAGCGGGAAGTCGCCGGACACGGCCAGCTCCGGCGGCCGGGGGCAGCCGGACGCGGCGCACTCGGCCTCGGCGATCCGGTGGATCGCGGCGAGCACCTCGTCGCGGACCCGCGCGGACTGGCTGCGGAAGTTCAGCGCCACGTGCGCCTCGTCCGGGATCACGTTGGCCTTCGTGCCGGCGCGGATCATGCCGGCGGTGACGACGACGGAGTCGCGCGGCGACACCTCCCGCGACACGATCGTCTGCAGCCGCGTCACCAGGTGCGCGGCGGTGACGACCGGGTCGACGCAGGTCTCGGGCGCCGAGCCGTGCCCGCCGCGGCCGAAGATCCGCACGTCCACCGTGGTCGCCGCGGACATGATGAGGCCGGGGCGGTGCACGATCGCGCCCGCCGGGAACGCGCCGACGTGCTGGCCGAGCACCGCGTCCGGACGCGGCAGCCCCCGCCACGCCGCGTCCCGGACCATCGCCAGCGCGCCCTCGCCGAGCTCCTCGGCGGGCTGCGCGACGACCAGCAGCGTCCCCGACCAGAGCGCGGTCCGCCGGGCGAGCGCCTCGGCGGCGGCGATCAGGCAGGTGACGTGGACGTCGTGCCCGCAGGCGTGCATGACGCCGGGCACGGTGCTGGCGTAGGGCAGGCCGGTCCGCTCGGCGACGGGCAGCGCGTCCATGTCGGCGCGGACCAGCACGACCGGGCCGTCCCCGTTGCGCAGCACGCCGGCGAGGCCGGTGCCGCCGACGCCCTCGGTGACCTTGTATCCGGCGGCGTGCAGCCGCGCGGCGGCGATCCCGGCGGTGCGGTGCTCCTGCCAGGAGGGTTCGGGATGGGCGTGCAGGTCGCGGTACAGCTCCCCCAGGCCGGCGGCGTGCTCGCCGAAGTCGCTGAGGATCTCGCGGGTCCGCTCCGCGGCGCGGCTGGTCACCTGGTCTCCTTCGGCGGCAGTGACGGCGCGCTCGCGAGCAGCCGTCGGGTGTAGGGGTGGGACGGGGCGGCGTAGATGTCGCCCCGCTCGACGATCGCTCCGCGGTGCATGACCGCCACGGAGTCGCTGACGTGCCGGACGACGGCGAGGTCGTGGGAGATGAACAGCATCGTCAGCCGGAGCTCGGCGCGCAGCCGGGCGAGCAGGTTCAGCACCTCGGCCTGGACGGAGCAGTCCAGCGCGGAGGTGATCTCGTCGGCGACGACGACCTCGGGGCGGGCGACGAGGGCGCGGGCGATCGCGATCCGCTGCCGCTGCCCGCCGGAGAACTCGTGCGGGTGGCGGCGGGCGGCGTCGGGTTCGAGCGCGACCATCTCCAGCCCGGCGGCGATCTGGTCGGCGTGCGCGCGGGGGTCGGCGCGGCGCGGGTCGATCGCCTCGGCGAGCGCGCGGCCGATCCGCATCCGGGGGTCGAGGGAGGAGTTCGGGTCCTGCGAGATCAGCTGGATGCGGCGGCGCGCGGCGGTGAGGCGGGCGCCGCGCAGGCCGGAGACCTCCGCGCCGTCCAGCAGGATCCGGCCCGACCGGGGCCGGACGAGCCCGACCATGGCCTTGGCCAGCGTCGACTTCCCCGACCCTGACTCGCCGACGAGCCCGACCGTGGTGCCCTCCGGGACCGTGAGGCCGACGTCGTCCAGGACGGTGTGGGCGCGGCGCCCGTGCCCGAACACGACGGTGACGTGCTCGGCGACGAGCTTCCCGGCGGCCGGTCCGGCGGCGGGCGCCTTCTCGGCGGGCAGCGTCATGATGCGGTCTCCTCCACGGTGAGCGCGACGGCGTGGCAGGCGGCGCGGTGGTCCGTCCCGACGGCGACCGCGGCGGGCCGCTCCTCGGTGCACCGCGGCATGACGAGCGCGCAGCGGGACGCGAACGCGCACCCGGCCGGGCGGTCGGCGGGCGCGGGCGGACGGCCGGGGATCGTGGTCAGCTCCGCGCCCCCGTCGCCGTCGGTGTCGAGGCGGGGCGTGGCGTCCAGCAGCGCGCGCGTGTACGGGTGCCGGGCGCGCCCGGCGGCGAGGTCGGCGACCGGCAGCTCCTCGACGATCCGTCCCGCGTACATGACCAGGACCCGGTGGCACAGCGACGCGATGACGCCGATGTCGTGCGAGATGAACAGCATCGCGGTGCCGTCGCGGCGGTTGGCCTCGCGGAGCAGCTCGAGGATCTCGGCCTGGACGGTGACGTCGAGCGCGGTGGTCGGCTCGTCGGCGATCAGCAGCCGGGGGCCGGTGAGCAACGCCGACGCGATCATCGCGCGCTGGCGCATCCCGCCGGACAGCTCGTGCGGGTGCTGCCGCAGCCGCGCCTCCGGACGGGTGATCCGGACGGCGTCCAGCGCCTCGGCGGCGCGCTCGCGGGCGGCGCGGCGGCCGAGCCCGCGGTGCCGGCGCAGCACCTCGGTGAGCTGCCCGCCGATCCGCAGCGCCGGGTTGAACGACGCGGCCGGGTCCTGGTAGACGACGCCGATCTCGGTGGCGAGGCGGTCGGGCGCGGCCCCCGCGAGCAGGTCCAGGTCGTCCAGCCGGAGGGCGCGGGCATCGGCGGTGACGGTGTCGGGCAGCAGCCGCGCGACGGCCATCGCGGTGAGGCTCTTGCCCGATCCCGACTCCCCGACCACGCCGACGATCTCGCCGGGACGGACCGTGAACGACACGCCGTCCACCAGATCGACGTCCCCGGCGGACACGCACAGGCCGTCCACGGTGAGCAGCGCCCCGTCGTCCTCCGGTGGCGCCGCCGGGAGGGGCACCTTCTTCACCCGCCCCGGGATCCCGACCCGGTGCGGATCGGCGCCCGCCGCGAGGCCGTCGCCGACGAAGCCCGCCAGCACGCCGGTCAGCGTGATCGCGACCGCCGGGCCGAGCGCCTCCGCCGGGTTGGTGTAGAGCGCGTCCAGGCCCGTGTTCAGCAGCGCGCCCCAGTCGTAGGACGGCGCCTGCACGCCGAGGCCGATGAACGACAGGCCCGACAGCGCCGTCAGCGTCCCGGCGAACGCGACCGACAGCAGCACCAGCAGCGGCTCGGCGATGTTCGGCAGCAGGTGCCGGACGAGGATCCGGTGCGGCGGGACGCCGAGCAGCCGCGCGGCGGAGACGAAGTCGCGGCCGGCGACGGACGCGGCGAGGTTGGCGGTGAGCCGCGCGAACGCCGGGCTCCACGCGACGCCGATCGCGACGACGGCCGCGACGGTCCCCGCGCCGAGGATCGCCGCGACCGCCAGCGCGAGGATGATGGCCGGGTAGGACACCATCACGTCGATGAGCCGCAGCCCGATCTCCCGAACGCGCGGGCCGGCGACCCACACGGCGGTGCCGAGCAGGACCCCGATCGTCCCGGCGATCGCGGTGGCGATCACCGTCATGACGAGGGTGAGGCGGGTGGCGACGAGGGTGCGGGCCAGCACGTCGCGGCCGAGCGCGTCGGTGCCGAGCCAGTGCTCGCCGGACACGCCCTCGCGGGCGGCGCCGGACAGGTGCGCCGCGTCCCCGCCCCAGACCAGCGGCGCCGCGACGGCGAGGACGGCGATCAGGCCGAGCCCGGCCAGCCCGGCGGCGAGGCCCCGGGACGAGCGGATCATGAGCGGCTCCTCGCGGTCAGCGTGCGCGGGTCGAGCAGCCCGAGCAGCACGTCGATGAGCAGGTTGAGCAGGGCGGCGAGGATGCCGAGGACCAGCACCGTGCCCTGGATGACCGGGTAGTCGCGGTTGGTGATCGCCTGCACGACGCGGCCGCCGAGGCCGGGCCAGGCGAACACGCTCTCCACGATGATCGTGCCGCCGAGCATCGCGGTGAGCATCAGCCCGCCCATGGTGAGCGTGCTGGTCAGCAGGTTCGGCAGCGCGTGCCGCGCGTACAGGGCGAGCGGCGGCAGGCGGCGGCCCCGCGCCGTCCGCATGTAGTCCTGGTTCAGCACCACCGCGGTCTCCCGCCGCACGATCCTCGCCAGCACGCACGTCGACGGCAGCGCCACCGCCACCACCGGCAGGACCAGCGCCGACAGGCTGGACGCGCCGGCGGCGGGCAGCAGCCGCAGCGTGATCGCGAAGACGAGGACGAGCAGCGTCCCGAGCACGTACTCGGGGGTGGCGCCGAGCAGCCCGGTCGCGAAGGTGAACGCCGCGTCCAGCCGGCGCCGCCTCCCGCCGCGGGTCGCGACGGCCACCGCCATCCCGAGCGGCACCGCGACGGCGAGGACCAGCAGGATCGCCAGCAGCGCCAGCTCCGCGGTGAACGGCAGCCGCCCGGCGATCACGTCCGCGACCGGCTCGCGGGTCTGGAACGACGTGCCGAGGTCGCCGTGCAGGAGCCCGGAGACGTACGACCCGAACTGCGCGGGCAGCGGACGGTCGAGGCCCAGCTCGTGCCGGAACCGCGCCACCTGCGCGCCGGTCGCGTCCGTCCCGGCCAGGGCCCGCGCCGGGTCGCCCGGGATCAGCTGCACCATCAGGAACGTGACCGCGACGAGGGCGACGAGCACGCCCGCCAGCCCGGCGAGCCGGCGCAGCAGGAACCCGATCCACGGATTCCGGACGCGCCCGCCCGCCTTCACCGGCCCGGGCGCCGGGGCCTCCTGCACGGCGGCCGTCATCAGCCCTGCACCCGGAACGAGGTCGGGTCGACGGCACCGGCGGTGACGACGGCGTCCGCGTTCTTGCCGAGCACGAACGCGACCGGCACGGTCGACAGCGGCACCACGTCGTCACGCTGCAGCAGCGCCTTCTGCGCCGCGCCCCACGCGGCGCACTTGCCGGCCTCGTCGGTGGTCGCCATCGCCTTGCCGAACCCCGCGTCGAAGCCGCCGTTGCGGATCCCGCCGAAGTTGCGGCCCTCGGGCGGGTTCGGGCCGGTGAGCAGGATCGCGCCGGCGGTGAGCGTCCCCTGGAAGTTCAGGTGCGCCATCACGGTGACGTCCCAGTCGCCCTTGTTGGCGAGGACGTCGGACGCCCAGGTGGCGTTGTCGACGTTGCGCAGCGCGACCTTGGCGCCGGCGGCGCGCAGGGCCTCCTGCACGTAGGTGTTGCCGGACCCGCCGGCGACCCCGTTCGTCCCGCTGAGCTTGATCGAGACGCCGTCCAGCGCCTTCTTCGCCGCCGCCGGGTCGGTCTTGGTGACGATCGAGGCGTCGGTGTTCGCGCACTGGCCGGTGCTGTCGCTCCAGCTCTTCATCACCTCGCCCTTGCCGCCGTAGACCTTGTTGAAGGCGGCGGGGTCGAGGGCCTGCGCCACCGCCTTGCGGAACCCCGGATCGGCGCCGGGGTGCCCCTTGCGCTCGTTGAACACGACGAACATCCGCAGCAGCGGCTGGACGTGGACGTGGTAGCCGCCGCCGGCGAACCGGGCCGCGTCGGGGCCGGTGAACGCGGCGTAGTCCAGCTCACCGGTGCTCAGCTGGTTGGCCGCGGTGCTCTCGTTCGACACGATCGACAGCCGCACCGTGGACGGGCGCTCGCCCGCGGGCACCTTCGCCTTCGTGTAGGCGGGGAACGCGTTGTAGCCGTCGCGGAGCTTGAAGGTGTACTGCCGTCCGCGCTGCGCGTCGGTCAGCGTGTAGGGGCCGGTGCCCGCGCCCGCGACCGGTCCCTGGCCGAGGGCCTTGGGGTCCTTGAGCCCGGGCGGGCAGACGATGCCCGCGTTGGTCATCGACATGGCGGGCACCAGGTCCGACCACGGCCTGGCCAGCTTGAGGGTGACCGTGCGGGCCGCGTCGTCGGACGACACGGTGACCTTCGCGCCCGGCCCGAACGCCAGCCCGGTCCCGGCGGCGCCGGTCTTCGGGTCGGCCCACCGGCGCAGCGACGCGGCGACGTCGCCGGCGGTCAGCGGCTTGCCGTCCGAGCAGGTCAGGCCCGCGCGGAGGGTGAAGGTGGCCGAGTCGGGCGCGGCGGTCCACTTCTCCGCGAGGCCGGGGACGACCGACTGGTCGGCGTCGCGGTAGACGAGGGTGCCGAACTGCATCCGGGCGAAGGAGTAGTCGGTGGCCGCGGTGCCGAGTGCCGGGTCGAAGGTGTTGGCGTCGGACGTCACCGCGTACCGGAACGGGCCGCCGCCGCCCGCGGACGGTTCCGAGGAGGTGGTGCAGCCGGAGGAGATCAGGACCGCGGCGGCCGCCAACGCGGCGGCCGGGACGGCGGAGCGGAAACGGGCCATGGGCTTCTCCCGGGGGACGAGAAGGACGGTGGGAGCGGTGCAGACCAGGATCGGGTCCGGCGTGAAAACTCGAGTAGATTGCACGAATGCCGCGTGAACACCCCCTCGCATGCACGGAACCGGCGCATGGATGAGCTCGACCTGGCGCTGGTGAACGCGCTGCAGCACGACCCGCGCGCGTCCTGGGCGCGGCTCGCCCGCCCGCTCGGCGTCGACGCCGCCACGCTGTCGCGCCGCTGGGCGCGGCTCGGCGCGTCCGGCGAGGCGTGGGTGACCTGCTACCCGGGTCCCTCGCAGCTCGACTTCGGCGCGTTCGCGCTGGTGGAGGTCGGCTGCCTGCCCGGCGCGAACCAGCGCATCGCCGCCGCGATCGCCGCCGACCCGTGTACCGGCAGCGTGGAGCACACCACCGGCGGCCGCGACCTGCTGCTGACCGTCAGCGCCACGAGCGTCGCCGCCGTCAGCGGGTACGTCCTCGACCGGCTCGGCGCGCTCGACGGGATCACCTTCACCCGCACCCATCTCAGCCACCGCCTGCACCGCGAGGCGAGCCGGTGGCGGCTGGACTCGCTCAGCCACGACCAGCGCCGCGACCTGGAGCGCGGTGCCGGCTCCGGGACCGGGCAGGAGCCCGGGCCGCTGCGCGACGACGAGGTGGCCGTGCTGCTGGCGCTCGCCCCGGACGGCCGCCGCTCGCACGCCGCGCTCGCCGCCGAGCTCGGCATGCCGGAGACGCGGGTGCGGCGCGCGCTCACCGGCATGCTGTCCAGCGGGCGGGCCGTGCTGCGCTGCGAGGCCGCGCACTGGCTGGCCGGCTGGCGGGTGACCGGGATGCTGTGGCTGCAGGTCCCGCCGCCGCGGCTGCGGGCCGTCGCCGACCGGATCGCGACGATGCGCGAGGCCCGCATGGTGTGCTCGGTCGTCGGCCGCGCCAACCTCATGGTCAACGTCTGGGTGCACGGCATGGGCGAGCTGGCCGCCTACCAGGCCCGGCTCGTCTCGCTGTACCCGGAGATCCAGATCGTCGACCAGTCCGTCACGCTGAAATGGATCAAGCGGGTCGGCCGGCTGCTGGACGAGCAGGGCCGCGGCGTCGGCTGCGTCCCGCTGGACCCCCGCAAGACCTCGCCCGCCGACCTCACGGGACAGAACAGCTAGCGGGCTCAGCCCCGGATGGAGGGGCGGCCCGCGATCAGGTCGCCCACCGCGGTGGCGAGCCGCTGGACGGGGCGCCGGTACCGGCGCTCACGGGCCACCGCGCGCCGCTCCTTGCGCGAGCCCGGCTTGTAGCGGCGCCGCGCCCACGGCGACCCGGGACGGGCCAGCCGGATCGCCCCGACGAGCGCCACGAGCCCGATGAACAGGCCGATCAGCCCCGTCCACGTCTTGCCCTTGAGCAGCGCGACGACGGCGAGGCCGAGATCGATGAGCAGCACCACCGCGAGCCCCCATCCGCCGCCCGCATCCTTGGAGCTGGCGAAGGCGTCCGCGCCGAGCGGGCGCAGCCCGAGCAGCAGCAGCCCGCACAGCGCCACCGTCACGAACACGACCTCGACCGACAGCCGCCCCTGCTCGGTCCAGTAGACGTCCTTCAGGTGGAAGACCAGCGCGAACTCGTCCAGGACCAGCGCCATCCCCGCGCCGAACAGGGCCGCGGACGCCGCCGCCCAGCCGGACGAGTCGTCGGTCACCGCCAGCCCGCCGATCCCGCCGACGCACATGAACACCAGGCCGAACACGACATGGTGGATGTGCCGGCCGCCGGGCGTGACGTTCCCCGGCCACCACCGCACCCGCTTGCGGATCATCCGGACGCTGAAGCGGATGAACAGGAACGCCGCGATGAACGCCACGAAGAAGCAGAACAGCCGGAGCCGTCCGGTGTCGGCGATCTCCCGGGTGAACCACGCGCCCATGCCCGGCACGTTCCCCGTCCCGCGCAAAGGCAGGGAACGCCGCAGGTGAAGGCGCGGTCGCGGCGGGCCCCCGCCCGCCGCGCCGGGTCACTTGCTGGGCTGCGGCGTCTTGCAGTGGACCTTCGGGTTCGCGCCCACGTAGTTGAGCGGGCCGGCCACGATCGTGACGACGACCGTGCCGACCTTGGCGCAGCTGGCCTTCCGGTCGTCGTAGTAGTGCCGCTGGCCGGCGGCGATGGCACCGATGACCAGCCAGATCAGGACGATGGCCGTTCCGACGCGCACGGCAGCCTCCGGGGGGACGTGGCCGCCGTCGCCTGGTCGTTTCATGATCGGCGGCCTGGGGGTGTCGTGGGTGTGCCCGCCATGGACCGGACCTAACGCCCCCGGCCGGAATGAGCCCGGGTTCCGGGAACGGGAGGCGGTCTACGCTCGTCGAAACGTGTCGGACCACCCACGAGCACTCGGACCACCCACGAGCACTGCACCACCCACGAGCACCGGAGGACGGACATGGGCGACGGCGTCGAGCACGACAGGTCGGGCCAGCTCAAGCAGATCGAGAGCGGGCTGCTGCCCGGCGAGCAGGTCATCGCGGTCTACGACGCGATCGGCACCGGCACCGGGTTCGTCGGCCTCACCGACCGGCGGGTGATCATCCAGGACAAGAGCTTCGCGGGCAAGAAGTACGCGATCACCAGCATCCCCTACTCCAAGATCACCTCGGTCAGCGTGGTCAGCAACAAGTCGTGGGCGGGGCCCTACTTCTCCTCCGGCTCCATCGCGATCAACGTCGGCACCATCTCCTACGAGGTCGAGTTCCGCGGCGCCGACAAGAGCCACCACGTCCACAACGTGATCCTGGACTTCATCTCCCGCTGACCCCGCGCGCGCCGGATCCGTGCCCGGCCCCCGGAAGGCCGGGCGCGGGCTCCCGGCGCCCCGACGCATGGTGGCTTTCCGCGACGCCGGACCTGCGCACGGTGATCGCGATCCACTAGACTGGAGGCTCCTCGACCCACCCCCGCTCCCAGTCGAGGGGACACGAATGACAGACCGCCAGCCCCCCGGCCCCGGCCTCCCCGGCGCCGCCCTCAACCGCATCTACGACTACTCGCTCGGCGGCAAGGACAACTACGGCGCCGACCGCGCCGTCGCCATCGAGGCGTTCGGCTCCTTCCAGGCCGCCCGGCTGCTGCCCCGCGAGAACCGCAAGTTCCTGCGCCGCGCCGTCCGCCACATGCTCGACGAGGGCGTCCGGCAGTTCCTCGACGTGGGCTGCGGCCTGCCCGGCAAAGGCAACGTGCACGAGGTCGTGCACGCCCGCGACGCCGCCGGCCGGGTCGTGTACGTCGACATCGACCGCGTCGCCGTCGTCCACTACCAGGCACTGCTGCACGCCGTGCCGAACGCGGCGGCGGTGCACGGCGACGCCCGCAAGCCGCACGCGATCCTCGCCGACCCGGAGGTCACCGCGCTCATCGACCTGCGCCGCCCGGTCGGCGTGCTGATGACCGCGACGCTCGACGCGATCCTCGACGAGGAGGACCCGGAGGGCATCGTCCGCGCGTTCACCGACGCGATGGCTCCCGGCTCCCACCTGGCGATCTGCGACTTCACCGACGACGCGATGACGTCCTGCGAGCGCGCCCTGCAGGACCGGATCATCACCGACGCCGGGCTGGTGTTCACCTCCCGCTCCCGGTCCCGGATCGCCGCGTTCTTCGACGGCCTCGACCTGGTCGAGCCCGGCCTCGTGCCCGCGCCCGAATGGCGTCCCGACCGGCCGCACGAGCCCGCGACGGGCTGGCTAGTCGCGGGCGTCGGCCGCAAACCCTGACGCCGGCGCCTCTGGGCGCTAGCCCTGCCCCGGCGGCGGGCGGAACCGCCGGGGGGCCGCTCAGACGACGATGCGCGCGGTGGACCCGGTGCGCTCCTTGGTGACGCGGAGCTGCGCCGGGATCCGGGCCCGCAGCTCCGCGACGTGGCTGACGATGCCGACGGCGCGGCCGCCGTCGCGCAGGCCGTCCAGCACGTCCATCACCTCGTCGAGGGTGTCCTCGTCGAGGGTGCCGAAGCCCTCGTCGACGAACAGCGTGCCGATCTCCGCGCCACCCGCCTCCGCCGTGACGACGTCGGCGAGGCCGAGTGCCAGCGACAGCGAGCTGATGAACGACTCGCCGCCCGACAGCGTCACCGGGTCGCGCTCCAGGCCCGTCCACGCGTCGGCGACGCGCAGCCCGAGCCCGCCCGCGCCGTGACTGCGGTCGCCCGCCGCCTTGTCGGTGGTGTGGACGAGCGCGTAGCGGCCGCCCGACATCCGGCCGAGCCGCTCGTTCGCGGCGGCCACGACCTGCTCCAGCCGCGCGGCCAGCACGTACGCCGACAGCGACATCGAGCGCCGGTTCGCGGCGTGCTTGCCCGAGGTGAGCCCGGCGAGCCGCTCGGCGACCCGGTACCGCTCCGCCGCCGGGCGCCAGGCGCGGACGGCGGCGGCGAGGTCCGCGCGCAGCCGCGTCCGCCGCCTCCGCGAGCGCCGCCTCCAGCGCGTCCAGGTCGGGGGCCGGTCCGGCGGCGGCCTC